>CAZUBF010000280.1:0-1515 GCA_964618555.1 uncultured Azohydromonas sp. | reverse complement strand
GCGAGGCCATCGTGATGAGCCTGAACAGCTTCATCGGGCCGAAGCCGAACCTGCTCGACATCAACGCGGTCAACCCGCCGATGCGCCTCGAGGTGTCGCAGCCGGTGCTCGACTTCGACGACATGGCGCGGCTGCGCGCGATCGAGACGTCGACGCACGGCAAGTTCAAGCCCTACGAGCTCGACATCGTCTACCCGCTGGACTGGGGCCGCGAGGGCGTCGAGGCCAAGCTCGCGTCGCTGGCCGCCGAGGCGCAGGACGCGATCGCCGGCGGGCACAACATCCTCATCATCACCGACCGGCGCATGGACCGCGACCACGTCGCGATTCCCGCGCTGCTCGCGCTGTCGGCGGTGCACCACCACCTGGTGCGCGAGGGCCTGCGCACCACCGCGGGCCTGGTGGTCGAGACCGGGTCGGCGCGCGAGGTGCACCACTTCGCGGTGCTCGCCGGCTACGGCGCCGAGGCGGTGCACCCGTACCTCGCTCTCGAGACGCTGGTCGCGCTGCACCAGGACCTGCCGGGTGACCTGAAGCCCGAGAAGGCGATCGCCAACTACGTCAAGGCGGTCGGCAAGGGGCTGTCGAAGATCATGTCGAAGATGGGCATCAGCACGTACATGTCGTACTGCGGCGCCCAGATCTTCGAGGCGATCGGCCTGCAGAAGGACTTCGTCGAGAAGTACTTCCGCGGCACGGCGAGCCAGATCGGCGGCGTCGGCGTGTTCGAGGTCGCCGAGGAGGCGATCCGCATGCACCGCGCCGCTTTCGGCGGCGACCCGGTGCTCGCCGGCATGCTCGACGCCGGCGGCGAGTACGCTTGGCGCACGCGCGGCGAGGAGCACATGTGGACCCCCGACGCGATCGCCAAACTGCAGCACGCCACGCGCGCCGGGCGCTTCGAGACCTACAAGGAGTACGCGCAGCTGATCAACGACCAGAGCCGGCGCCACATGACGCTGCGCGGCCTGTTCGAGTTCAGGCTCGACCCGGGCAAGGCGGTGCCGCTCGACGAGGTCGAGCCGGCGAGCGAGATCGTCAAGCGTTTCGCCACCGGCGCGATGTCGCTCGGTTCGATCTCGACCGAGGCGCACTCGACGCTGGCGATCGCGATGAACCGCATCGGCGGCAAGAGCAACACCGGCGAGGGCGGCGAGGACCCGGCGCGCTACCGCAGCGAACTGAAGGGCATCGCGATCACCGCCGGCACCAAGGTCAGCGACGTGATCGGGGCCAAGGTCATCGAGGCCGACTACGTCCTGAAGGACGGTGACAGCCTGCGCAGCCGCATCAAGCAGGTGGCGTCGGGGCGCTTCGGCGTCACCACCGAGTACCTGGTGTCGGCCGACCAGATCCAGATCAAGATGGCGCAGGGCGCCAAGCCCGGCGAGGGGGGGCAGCTGCCGGGCGGCAAGGTCAGCGAGTACATCGGCTTCCTGCGCTACAGCGTGCCCGGCGTCGGCCTCATCTCGCCGCCGCCGCACCACGACATCTACTCGATCGAGGACCTCGCGC
>CAZUBF010000279.1:0-1632 GCA_964618555.1 uncultured Azohydromonas sp. | reverse complement strand
CTCGCCTACGTGGGCGATGCCGAGGTCGGCGCCCGGGTGAATATCGGCGCCGGCACCATCACCTGCAACTACGACGGCGCCAACAAGTACAAGACGGTCATCGGCGACGACGCCTTCATCGGCAGCGACACCCAGCTGGTGGCGCCGGTCACCGTGGGAGCGGGCGCCACCCTCGGAGCCGGCACCACGCTGACCCGCGAAGCGCCCGCCGGCAAGCTCACCATCTCGCGCGCGAAGCAGACCACGATCGAGAGCTGGAAGCGCCCCGTCAAGCAACCGAAAGCCTGAGCCAGCAAGGAGCCATCAAGATGTGCGGAATCGTAGGGGCCGTCGCGGGACGCAATGTCGTGCCCATCCTGATCGAGGGCCTGCGCAAGCTCGAGTACCGCGGCTACGACTCGGCCGGGCTCGCCACACTCAACGGCCGGATCGACCGGGTCCGGGCGGTCGGCCGGGTCGCCGACCTGGCGGCGCGCGCGAGCGAAGCCCATGCCGATGCGCCCACCGGCATCGCCCACACCCGCTGGGCCACCCACGGCGGCGTCACCGAGAGCAACGCCCATCCGCACTACTCGAGCGGCGACGGCTTCGAGGTCTGCGTGGTGCACAACGGCATCATCGAGAACCATGAAGCCCTGCGCAGGCAGCTGCGCGCCGAGGGCTACGAGTTCCAGTCGGACACCGACACCGAGGTCATCGCTCACCAGCTCCATCATCATGTGAAGGCGGGCGCGAGCCTCTTCGAGGCGGTGCGCCTGACCGTCGCGCAGCTGGACGGCGCCTACGCCATCGCCGCGATCAGCTCGAAGCAGCCCGTCGTCGGCTCGCGCCGCGGCTCACCGCTGCTGCTGGGCATCGGCAACGGCGGCAGCGGCAAGGGCGAGAACTTCCTCGCCTCGGACACTTCGGCGCTGCTGCAGGTGACCCGGCATGTGAGCTACCTGGAGGAAGGCGACGTCGTCGAGATCCGCGCCGACGGCTACACCATCGCCGACGCAGACGGCAAGCCGGCCGAGCGCCCGATCGTCGAGAGCCAGATCTCGGCCGATTCGATCGAGCTCGGCAACTACGACCACTACATGCAGAAGGAGATCTTCGAGCAGCCCGGCGCCATCGCCAACACGCTCGAGATGCTCGCCAATGCCAGCGCCATCTCTCCGGGCCTGTTCGGCGCCGACGCGGCCGAAGTCTTCGGGCGCACCCACCAGATCCTGATCATCGCCTGCGGCACCAGCTACCACGCCGGGCTGGTCGCCAAGTACTGGATCGAATCGATCGCGGGGTTGCCGGTCAACGTCGAGATCGCGAGCGAATACCGCTACCGCGACTCGGTCTCGCTGCCCGGCACCCTGGTGGTCACCATCTCGCAATCGGGCGAGACGGCCGACACCCTCGCCGCCCTCCAGCATGCCAAGACCCAGGGCCTGCGCGACACGCTGGCGATCTGCAACGTGCCCGAATCGGCGCTGATCCGCCAGAGCAAGCTGCGCTTCCTGACCCGCGCCGGCCCCGAGATCGGCGTCGCGTCGACCAAGGCGTTCACCACGCAGCTCGCCTCGCTGTTCGTGCTCGCGCTGGTGCTGGCCAAGCAGCGCAGCCGGCTCGCCCCGGCGCGCGAGAAGGAGCTGCTCG
>CAZUBF010000278.1:0-1658 GCA_964618555.1 uncultured Azohydromonas sp. | reverse complement strand
TGCTGCACCTGGGCACGGCCCGCACGGCGCTGTTCTGTTGGGCCTTCGCGCGCCATCACGGCGGCCAGTTCCTGCTGCGCATCGAGGACACCGACCGCGAGCGCTCGACCGACGAGGCGGTGCGCGTGATCCTCGACGCGATGGACTGGCTGCAGCTCGACTACGACGAGGGGCCGATCCACCAGATCGACCGGCTGGCGCGCTACGGCAAAGTCATCGAGGCGCTGCTGGCCGATGGCCGCGCCTACCGCTGCTACGCGAGCAAGGAGGAACTGGAGGAGCTGCGCGCGGCGCAGATGGCGCGCGGCGAGAAGCCGCGCTACGACGGGCGCTGGCGCCCGGAGAACGCTCGCGGCAGGACGCCGCCCGCAGGCGTGGTGCCGGTGATCCGCTTCCGCAATCCCGACGACGGCGACGTCGCCTGGGACGACCTCGTCAAGGGGCCGATCAGCATCAGCAACACCGAGCTCGACGATCTGGTCATCGCACGCGGCGACGGCGTGCCGACCTACAACTTCGCGGTGGTGGTGGACGACATCGACATGCGCATCACGCACGTGCTGCGCGGCGACGACCACGTGAACAACACGCCGCGGCAGATCAACATCTATCGCGCGCTGGGCGCGGCGCTGCCGCAGTTCGGGCACCTGCCGATGATCCTGGGCCCGGACGGCCAGAAGCTGTCGAAGCGGCACGGCACGGTCAGCGTGCTGCAGTACGACGCGGACGGCTTCCTGCCCGAGGCGCTGTTCAACTATCTGGCGCGGCTGGGCTGGAGCCACGGCGACGACGAGAAGTTCACGCGCGAGCAGTTCGTGCAGTGGTTCGACCTCGAGCACGTGAACCGTGCGCCGGCGCAGTACAACCTCGACAAGCTGCTGTGGCTCAACGGCGAGTACATGAAGGAGGCCCCCGACGCGCGCCTGGCCGAACTCGCGGCACCGCGCATCGCCGCGCGCGGCGGACGGGTGGAGGGCGGCCCGCCGCTTGCCGCTGTCGTTGCGCTGCTGAAGGATCGGGCACGCACGCTGAACGAACTCGCCGATGCCGCGTTGCTGTTCTACGGCGAGCCGGCCGACGACGCTGCGCTGCGCACGCAGCACCTGCAGGGAGCAGGGCTGGATGCGCTGCGCGCGTTCGCGCAGCGCGCGCCGGACACCGCGTGGGACCGCGCGTCACTGAATGCGCTGATCCGGCAGATCGTCGGCGACCTGAAGCTGAAGATGCCACAGGTCGCGGTTCCGCTGCGCGTCGCGGTCACCGGCCGCACACAGACGCCGTCGATCGACGCGGTGCTGGAGCTCGTCGGCCGCGACACCGTGCTCGCACGCATCGCGCGCGCGCTGGAAGGGCGCTAGCGCGACTTCGAGCGTTTTCGAGCGGGCCCTCGCGCGAAGGCGAGCGCAGGCTGCCACGTGGGCCCGTTGCTGCCGGATGGATTGCCGCTTGCGCGGCAATGACGGCGCGAGGAATGTGTCATCCCCGCGGAAGCGGGGATCCATTTTGTGCGCCCATCCCGTTGCAAGAAACGTCAAGGTGGATCCCCGCTTTCGCGGGGATGACAACGGCGAAGTCAGGTGCGTGGGTCATCGCATAGCAAGGTGGATCCCCGCCTTCGCGGGGATGACAACCGGACGGGATGATCCGTCAGTTCGTCG
>CAZUBF010000277.1:0-1762 GCA_964618555.1 uncultured Azohydromonas sp. | reverse complement strand
CACCGAGGCCAAGCGCATCCGCGACCAGCTCTCGGCCTCGCACGAGCGCTTCACGACCGTGCTCGAGGGGCTCGACGCCGCGGTGTCGGTGCTGTCGGTGCAGCAGAGCGAGCTGCTGTTCGCCAACCGGTCGTACCGCATGTGGTTCGGCGCCGACGCGCGCGGTCACGCGCAGCTGGCCGGCACGCAGTTCACGCTGCCCGACCTGCGCAGCGAGGACACGGTCGACCACCTCGCCGGGATCCCGACCCAGGACCTCACCGACGCGGGCTCGGACCCGCGCGAGGTGTTCGTCGAGCGCCTGGGCAAGTGGTTCGACGTGCGCTCGCGCTACCTGCAGTGGACCGACGGGCGACTGGCGCAGATGCTGATCGCCACCGACATCACCGCGCGCCGCCAGGCCGAGGAACTGGCGCAGCAGCAGGCCGACAAGGCGCAAGTCACGAGCCGCCTGGTGACGATGGGCGAGATGGCCTCGTCGGTGGCGCACGAACTGAACCAGCCGCTGACGGCGATCAGCAACTACTGCACCGGCATGGTCACGCGGGTGAAGGCGGGAACGATCGGCAACGACGACCTCGTCACGGCGCTCGAGAAGACCGCGCACCAGGCGCGCCGCGCCGGCCAGATCATCCACCGCATCCGCGCCTTCGTGAAGCGCAGCGAGCCGCAGCGCCAGAGCGCGCAGGCACGCCAGATCGTCGACAACGCGGTCGAGCTCGCGGGCATCGAACTGCGCCGCCGCCGCGTGCAGATCCAGACCTACGTCGCACAGCACCTGCCGCCGTTGCTGGTCGATCCGATCCTCATCGAGCAGGTGCTGCTGAACCTGCTGAAGAACGCCGCCGAGGCGATCGACATGGCCCAGCTGCCGGCGTCACGGCGGCACATCGAGCTGCGCGTCGTGCCTCGCCACACGCCGGAGGAAGGCGGTGGCATCGAGTTCAGCGTCACCGACGGCGGGCCGGGCATGAAGCCCGAGGTGCTGGCGCGCATGTACGAGGCGTTCTTCTCGACCAAGTCCGACGGGCTGGGCATCGGCCTGGGGCTGTGCCGCTCGATCGTCGAGTCCCACCGCGGCCGGCTGCGGGCGCAGAACCTCTACAATGGAGAGGCTGTCGTCGGCTGCCGCTTCTCGTTCACGCTGCCGGTCGAACTCGGCGTTCGCGCCGACGAATCCCCGCCCGCCGCAGGGCCGCCACAGACCGAAGACTCCGCCACCCTCCCATGAGCCTGATCCCGAAGAAGGGCACCGTCTACGTCGTCGACGACGACGAGGCCGTGCGCGACTCGCTGCAGTGGCTGCTCGAAGGCAAGGACTACCGCGTCAAGTGCTTCGACTCGAGCGAGTCGTTCCTTTCGCGCTTCGACCCGCGCGAGGTGGCCTGCCTGATCGCCGACATCCGTATGGACGGCATGAGCGGGCTGGAACTGCAGGACCGGCTGCTCGAGCGCAAGAGCCCGCTGCCGATCGTCTTCATCACCGGCCACGGCGACGTGCCGATGGCGGTGACGACGATGAAGAAGGGCGCGATGGACTTCATCGAGAAGCCGTTCAAGGAGGAAGAACTGCTGGCGCTCGTCGAGAGCATGCTCGAGCAGGCGCGCACCGCGTTCAGCCAGCACCAGGAGCAGGCCAGCCGCGACGCGCTGCTGTCGCGCCTGACCACGCGCGAGACGCAGGTGCTCGAGCGCATCGTCGCCGGGCGGCTGAACAAGCAGATCGCCGACGACCTGGGCATCAGCATCAAGACGGTCGAGG
>CAZUBF010000276.1:0-1792 GCA_964618555.1 uncultured Azohydromonas sp. | reverse complement strand
TCTGCACCGCGCAGGTGCTGCCGGCCGTGGTGGCCAGCATGTACGCCGTCTACCACGGCCCGCTGGGCCTGCAGCGCATCGCCCGTCGCGTCGCGACCTTCACCGCGGTGCTCGCCGCCGGGCTCGTCGAGATGGGTGTCGCGCTGGCGCACGACGAGGCCTTCGACACGCTGGAGCTGATCACCGGCGAGCGCACCGACGCGCTGCTCGCCGCCGCCGAGGCGCGCGGCATGAACCTGCGCCGCGCCGGCGTGGCCAGCGTCGGCATCACGCTCGACGAGACGACGACTCGCGACGACTTGCGCGCGCTGTGGCAGGCGGTGGCCCTGGCCACCGGCCGGCGCGGCGCCTTGCCCGAGGTCGCGCGTGTCGACGCCGGCATCGCGACGCGGCTGCCACCGGCCCTGGCGCGACGCAGCGCGTTCCTGTCGCACCCGGTGTTCAACACGCACCACAGCGAGACGGCGATGCTGCGCTACCTGCGCGGCCTGGCCGACCGCGACCTCGCGCTCGACCGCACGATGATCCCGCTGGGCTCGTGCACGATGAAGCTCAACGCGACGAGCGAGATGATCCCGATCACCTGGCCCGAGTTCGCGCAGGTGCACCCGTTCGCGCCGAAGGACCAGCTGGCCGGCTACGCCGAACTGGACGCGCAGCTCGCCGCGTGGCTCGCGCAGGCCACCGGCTACGCCGGCGTCAGCCTGCAGCCCAACGCCGGCTCGCAGGGCGAGTACGCCGGGCTGCTGGCGATCAAGGCCTGGCACGCGGCGCGCGGCCAGGCGCACCGCGACGTGTGCCTGATTCCCGAGTCGGCGCACGGCACCAACCCCGCCAGCGCGCACATGGTCGGGATGAAGGTGGTGGTCGTGAAGTGCGACGCCAACGGCAGCGTCGACCTCGCCGACCTCGAGGCGCAATGCACCGCGCACGCCAACGATCTGGCCGCGGTGATGATCACCTACCCGTCGACGTACGGCGTGTTCGAGGCCGGCGTGACCCGGCTGTGCGAGATCGTGCACCGCGCCGGCGGGCGCGTCTACGTCGACGGCGCGAACATGAACGCGCTGGTCGGCGTCGCCGCGCCCGGCGAGTTCGGTGGCGACGTCAGCCACCTGAACCTGCACAAGACCTTCTGCATCCCGCACGGCGGTGGCGGGCCCGGCGTCGGCCCCGTCTGCGTCGCCGAGGACCTGGTGCCGTTCCTGCCCGGGCACGGCGACGCGCAGGCGCCGGTGGGCGCGGTGTCGGCCGCGCCGCTGGGCAACGCCGCGGTGCTGCCGATCAGCTGGATGTACATCCGCATGATGGGCGCCGAGGGGCTGACGACCGCGACCGAGGTGGCGATCCTCGCGGCGAACTACGTCGCCGCGCGGCTGGCCGACCACTACGACATCCACTACAGCGGCGACGTGCCCGGCCTCAAGGGCGGCGGCGTTGCGCACGAGTGCATCCTCGACCTGCGCCCGCTGGCCAAGACCAGCGGCGTCACCGCCGAGGACGTCGCCAAGCGGCTGATCGACTACGGCTTCCACGCACCGACGCTGAGCTTCCCGGTGGCCGGCACGCTGATGGTCGAGCCCACCGAGAGCGAGTCGCTGGCCGAGCTCGACCGCTTCTGCGACGCGATGATCGCGATCCGCGCCGAGATCGCGAAGGTCGAGCAAGGCGTGTGGCCGAAGGACGACAACCCGCTGAAGCACGCGCCGCACACCGCCGCCGCGCTGCTGGCCGGCGACTGGCGCCACGCCTACTCGCGCGAGGACGCCGCCTACCCGCTGCCTTCGCTGCG
>CAZUBF010000275.1:0-1800 GCA_964618555.1 uncultured Azohydromonas sp. | reverse complement strand
GCGCGGCGTTGCCGACCATGAACGACACGCGCGACGAGTACGAGCCGTTGTCCTTGGGCGTCAGCGCGCTGTCGGTGGCGATGACGCGGATGCGCGCCATCGGCAGCATCAGCACCTCGGCCACCACCTGGGTGAGCAGGGTCGAAGAGCCCTGGCCGATGTCCGACGCGCCGGTGAGGATGGTGATGCTGGCGTCGAAGTCGAGCTTGAGGTTGATCACCGCGTGCGGCTCGCCGCTCCAGTGCACCGGCTTGGCCGATCCCGAGACGTAGTGCGAGCAGGCCATGCCCAGGCCGCGCTTGAGGCCGTCGCTGCGCGGCGGCCTGGCGTGCCGCGTGGCCCAGCCCGAAGCCTGCTCGGCCCAGTCCAGGCAGGCCGGGATGCCGTAGGAGTTGACCTGCAGGTCGTTCAGCGTGCGGTAGGGGGTGGCGATCAGGTTGGCGCGCCGCACCGCGAACGCGTCCAGCCCGAGCTGCCCCGCCATCTCGTCGAGCAGCGACTCGAAGGCGTGGCGCGCGTCGACGGCACCGTGGCCGCGCATGGCGCCGCACGGCGGCAGGTTGGTGTAGACGCGGAACCCCTGGTAACGCACCGCGCCGACGCGGTACAGCGCGTGCAGCAGCGCGCCGGCGTAGAGGATGGTCACCAGCCCGTAGCCGCCGTAGGCGCCGCCGCGCTGCACGATCTCGCAGTCGACGGCGGTGATCTCGCCCGAGTGTTTCATGCCGACCTTGAGCCGGATGTCGGTCGCCGGCCGGCCGCGGTGGGTGAGGAAACCGTCCTCGCGCGTCAGGTGCATCGCCACCGTGCCGCTGGCGGCGCGTGCCAGCGCGGCGGTCACCATCTCGAAGTTCAGCGGTTCGACGCGGTGGCCGAAACCGCCGCCGACGAAGGGCTTGACGACACGGATGCGCGAGCTGTCCATGCCCAGCACCTGCGCCAGCGTCAGGTGCAGGTAATAAGGCACCTGGGTCACCGAGTGCGTGGTCAGCCGGCCGGCCTCGGGTTCGTAGCTGGCGACCGCGGCGTTGAGCTCGATCTGCCCGTGCGCAACCTCGGCATAGGTGGTGCTGCGCTCGAGCACCAGGTCCGCCGCCGCGAAGCCGGCGTCGACGTCGCCGAAGGTCTGGTCGACGCGGCGTTCGATGTTGCCGGCCTTGTTGTCGTGCAGCAGCACGGCGCCGTCGGCACGGGCATCGGCAGCGCTGAAATACGCCGGCAGGGGTTCGATGTCGAGCACGATGGCGCGCAGTGCGGCCTCGGCAGTGGCTTCGTCGACCGCCGCCACCGCGACCACCGGCTCGCCGCGGTAACGCACCTTGTCGCGCGCCAGCGGCCACTCGTTCTGCGCGATCGGGATCACGCCGTAGGGCGCGGCGAAATCCTGGCCGGTGACGACGGCGCGCACGCCCGGGATGGCGCGGGCCTGCGTGGTGTCGATGCCGCGGATGAGGCCGTGCGCCACCGGGCTGCGCAGGATGCGGCCGACCAGGGCCGGGCCCAGCGGCAGGTCGGCGGTGTAGCGGGCGCGGCCGGTGACCTTTTCGACGCCGTCGATGAGCGGGGTGCGCTGGCCCACGCCGCCGCGCGTCGCAGCGCTTGCGCCGGCATGGGCGTGAGGCTTGGTGCCGCTCACGGCGCGACTCCGGCGGCGGCCTGCACCGATTCGACGATCTTCACGTAGCCGGTGCAGCGGCACAGGTTGCCGGCCAGGCCGTCGCGGATCTGCGCGTCGCTGGGGTGCGGCTCGCGGCGCAGCAGGGCCTCGGCGGCCATCACCATGCCCGGCGTGCAGTAACC
>CAZUBF010000274.1:0-1825 GCA_964618555.1 uncultured Azohydromonas sp. | reverse complement strand
GCTGAACCAGCCGCTGGCGGCGATCGCCAGCTACGCCAGCGGCTCGCTGAACCTGCTCGGCGACGCGGCGCCGGCCGGCGCCGACGTCGAGTTGCGTGGGCTGCTGCGGCAGGCGCTGCAGCGCATCGCCGAGCAGGCCGAACGTGCCGGCCGCGTGATCAAGAGCGTGCACGACTTCGTGCGCCGGCGCGAGCACGCGCACGAGGCGCTGCGCGTCGACCAGCTGATCGACGCGGTGCTGCCGCTGGTGCGGCTGCAGGCGCGCAAGAGCGGCACGCGCATCGAGATCGACCTGCCGCAGCCGCCGCCGAGGGTGCGCTGCGACCGCACGATGATCGAGCAGGTGCTGCTGAACCTGACGCGCAACGGCATCCAGGCGATGGAGACCGACACCCCGCTGGCGCAGCGTGTGCTGACGTTGCGCGCGCGGCGCACGCACGAGCGCTGGGTCACGTTCAGCGTCGTCGACGCCGGCCCCGGCATCGCGCCCGACGTGGCGCGACGGCTGTTCACGCCGTTTTTCACCACGCGGCGCGAGGGCATGGGGCTGGGCCTGAGCCTGTGCCGCACGGTCATCGAGCAGCACGGCGGCGCGCTCGACTTCGGCGACCGCGCCGACGGCCCCGGCACCGAGTTCCGCTTCACGCTGCCGGCCGACCGCGGCGCGCCGCGCCCGCCGGCGGACGACGCGGGGGTCGCCGTGCCGGCGGCCGCCGTCTCCGACCCGCCGCCGCCGGCTTGACCGATACTTCCGGCATGACGCCTGCTGTCGCGCCGGCCGGGCTGCCGATGGTGTATCTCGTCGACGACGAGGACGTCGTGCGCGATGCGCTGGCCTGGCTGCTGCGTTCGCGGCGGCTGCTGTCCGAGGGGCACCCCAGCGCCGAGGCTTTCGAGGCGATGCTCGACGCGCTGCCGCAGACCACCCGCGCCGACTGGCCGCGCGCACCGTCGTGCCTGCTGCTCGACGTGCGCATGCCCGGCATGAGCGGCCTGGCGCTGTTCGACCGCCTCGTCGATCGCGGGCTGACGCCGGTGCTGCCGGTGATCTTCCTCACCGGCCACGCCGACGTGCCCACCGCGGTGGCCGCGGTCAAGCGCGGCGCCTTCGACTTCGTCGAGAAGCCGTTCTCGGACAACGCGCTGGTCGACCGCGTCGAGCAGGCGCTGGCCGCCAGCGACGCGGCGATCGCCGCGCGCCGCCGCCGGCAGTCGGTGCAGCGTGCGGTGACCGAGCTGACCGACCGCGAGCGCGACGTGATGCACCTGGTCGTCGAGGGGCGTCCGAACAAGCTCATCGCCGACGCGCTGAACATCAGCGTGCGCACGGTCGAGGTGCACCGTGCGCGCGTGTTCGACAAGATGAACGTCAGGTCGGCGGTCGAGCTGGCCAACCTGCTGCGCGAGCCGGGCGCCGCGCCCTGAGGCGCGGACGTGGTGGACCGCGCGGGAACCGGCGCGTCGACGGCGGTGCGGGTGCCCGACGTGTCGATCGCGCCCGGGCTTCACCGGGCGTCGCGCAGCTCGCGGCGCAGCACCTTGCCCACCGGCGTCTTCGGCAGGTCGGCGCGGAACTCGATCACCTTCGGGCGCTTGTAGCCGGTGAGGTGGGTCTCGCAGTAGGCACGCACGTCGGCCTCGGTGAGCGCCGGGTCGCGCTTGACGATCACCACCTTCACCGCCTCGCCGGCCTTGGCGTCGGGCACGCCGACGGCGGCACACTCGAGCACCCCGTCGAGCTGGGTGATCACGTCCTCGACCTCGTTCGGATAGACGTTGAAGCCCGACACCAGGATCATGTCCTTCTTGCGGTCGACGATGCGGA
>CAZUBF010000273.1:0-1847 GCA_964618555.1 uncultured Azohydromonas sp. | reverse complement strand
CAGGTTCAGCGAGCCGCTGGCGTAGCTGGCGATCGCCGCCAGCGGCTGGTTCAGCTCGTGCGACAGCAGCGAGGCCATCTCGCCGACGGTGGCCAGGCGCGCGGTGGCCTGCAGCCGCTCCTGCTGCTGGCGCGACAGGTCCTCGACACGGCGCTGCGCGCTCATGTCGAGCACCGCGCTCATCCAGCCGGTGTGCCGCCCCTGGCCGTCGACCAGCGGCGCCTCGTAGATCATGACCGGGAAGCGCTCGCCGTTGCGGCGCAGGAACACCGTCTCGTGTCCCTCGCGCGTGTCGGGCGCCGTGGCCGCGTCCGCCAGGCGGATGCGCTGCCGGCGGTCGTACTCGTCGGCGTGCTCGGGCGGCCAGTACGGTGGCGTGTCGGCGCGCATCAGCTCGGCGGCGTCGAAGCCGACCATCGCGCAGAACGCCGGGTTGACGTAGGTGATGCGCCCGGCGAGGTCGCGTGCGCGCAGCCCGGTCGACAGCGAGTCCTCCATCGCCTTGCGGAACGCCAGCGCCTCGGCCAGCGCGCCCTCGGCCTCGGCACGGCGGCGCACGTCGCGCGCGAGCAGCAGCACGACGCCGAACAGTGCCGCCGACAGCCCCAGCACCAGCGCCAGCGTCAGGTTCGGGATCAGCCGCGGGTGGCCGGCCACGGCGTCGGCGCGCAGCACCAGCGTGACGCCGGGCAGGTCGACGACGCGGTCGGCGCGGTACACGCCGGCCCCGCGCAGCGGCCCGACGCGCGCCAGCCGCGTGCCGTCGCCCTCGACCAGGCTGACCTCGTGGGCGCGCAGTGGCCCGGGACCGAGCGCGCGCTCGAGCACGCCGGCCAGCGACAGCGTCGCCACCAGCAGCGTGTCGTCGCCGGCCACCGGCACGCACACGTCGATCACCTCGAGCCCGAGGCCGCCGGGCAGCGGCACGAAGTAGCTGCGCGAGAACTGCGGCGCGGCCACGCGGCGCGACGCCGTGCACGCGGCCTCGGCTTCGACGCTCATCTGCTCGCGTGCGAACACGCCGAACAGCCGCGCGCCGTACGGCGAGTCGACCGCCGCGGTGACCGCAAGCTCGGCGTCGCGGTGCTCGATGCGCAGCAGGTCGCGCCGCCCGCGCAGCAGCGCGCCACCGTCGGCGAGCCACTTCGCCGGCGACGGGCTGCCCCAGGGCAGCGACTGCACGGTCTGCATGGCGCGCAGCAGCTCGGCACGCACCGAAGCGGCCGACTCGGCGGCGAACGTGTCGGCCTGGTCTTGCGTGCGCGTCGCCTCGTAGTTCAGCGTCAGCCACACGAGCAGCGACTGCGCGATGCCCAGCAGCGCCACCAGCGCCGCCCACGGCAGGGCGCGGCGCCAGCGGCGGCGGCGGGCGGCTGCGGGCTCGGGCGGGTTCATCGTCGGCGCGGGGTCAGTATGCGCGGCGCGGTGGCCGCGGCGCTACGCAGTTTTGCGCATGGCACGCCGCCCCCGACTCCTACAATCGGCGCCCCGTCGCCACGCGAGCCGCCTGCCATGACGTCGAAGGAACAACCCCGTGCCGAACTGCGCCGCGCGGCGCTCGAGTACCACGAGTTCCCGGTGCCGGGCAAGCTGGCGGTCACCGCCACCAAGAGCCTGACCAACCAGAGCGAACTCGCGCTGGCGTACTCGCCCGGCGTGGCCGCCGCGTGCGAGGAGATCGTCGCCGACCCGGCACACGCGTTCCGCTACACCGCGCGCGGCAACCTGGTGGCGGTGGTCACCAACGGCACCGCGGTGCTGGGGCTGGGCGACATCGGCCCGCTGGCGTCCAAGCCGGTGATGGAAGGCAAGGCGGTGCTGTTCAAGAAGTTCGCCGGCATCGACGT
>CAZUBF010000272.1:0-1858 GCA_964618555.1 uncultured Azohydromonas sp. | reverse complement strand
AGCTTGAAGCCGAACTGGTGCAGGCCCCGCGCCACTTCGATGATCCGCGGCTTGTCGAGCTCGCGTACGGACAGGAAGGCGCCGCCCCCATCGGGCAGCGTCACCCCGGCGGCGAGCTGCGACTTGACGAAGGCCTCGCCGAAGCTTGCGCCGACCCCCATCACTTCACCGGTCGACTTCATCTCGGGCCCGAGGATGGTGTCCACCCCCGGGAACTTGACGAACGGGAACACCGCTTCCTTGACCGAGTAGTGGGGCGGCACGACCTCGTCGCCGATGCCCTGGGCATCGAGCGATGTCCCGGCCATGCAGCGCGCCGCGATCTTGGCCAGCTGCATGCCGGTTGCCTTCGACACGTACGGCACCGTGCGCGATGCGCGCGGGTTGACCTCGAGCACGAACACCCGGTGCTCGCCGGCGACCTCCTGGATCGCGAACTGCACGTTCATCAGGCCGACCACGTTCAAGGCACGCGCCATCACCGCGCTCTGACGCCTGAGCTCCGCGACCAGCTCCGGCGAGAGCGAGTACGGCGGCAGCGAGCAGGCCGAATCGCCCGAATGGACCCCCGCCTGCTCGATGTGCTCCATCACCCCGCCGATCAGCACCCGCTCGCCGTCGCAGATGCAGTCGACGTCGACCTCGATCGCATCGTTGAGGAAGCGATCGAGCAGCACCGGACTGTCCTCGCTGACCTTGACCGCCTCGCGCATGTAGCGCTCGAGGTCGCGCTGGTCGTGGACGATCTCCATCGCGCGGCCACCGAGCACGTAGCTCGGGCGAACCACGAGCGGATAGCCGATCTCGCTGGCGAGATCGAGGGCCTGCGCCTCGGTGCGCGCGGTGCGGTTGGGCGGTTGCAGCAGGCCCAGCTCGTTCAGCAGGCGCTGGAAGCGCTCGCGGTCCTCTGCGATGTCGATCGACTCGGGAGAGGTGCCGATGATCGGCACCCCGTTGGCCTCGAGCTCGAGCGCGAGCTTGAGCGGCGTCTGGCCGCCGTACTGGACGATCACGCCTTCGGGCTTCTCGATGGCCACGATCTCGAGCACGTCCTCGAGGGTGAGCGGCTCGAAGTAGAGGCGGTCGGACGTGTCGTAGTCGGTCGAGACGGTCTCGGGGTTGCAGTTGACCATGATCGTCTCGAAGCCGTCCTCGCGCAGGGCGAAGGCCGCGTGGACGCAGCAGTAGTCGAACTCGATCCCCTGCCCGATCCGGTTGGGGCCGCCGCCCAGCACCATGATCTTGCGTCGATCCGAAGGCGCGGCCTCGTCCTCCTCGTCGTAGGTCGAGTACATGTAGGCGGTGTCGGTCGCGAACTCGGCCGCGCAGGTGTCGACCCGCTTGTAGACCGGGCGCACGCCGAGGGCATGGCGGCGCGCCCTGACCTCGTCGGGCCGGGCGCCGAGCAGCTTCGCCAGCCGCCGGTCCGAGAAGCCCGAGGCCTTGAGCAGCTGCATCTCCGCTGCGACGAGCGTGTCGAGCCGACGCTTGCCGACCTCGCCCTCGAGCCGGACGATCTCGGCGATCTGGGCGAGGAACCAGGGTTCGATGGCGGACTCGTCGTTGATCTCCTCGAGACTCATGCCGATGCGCATCGCGTCGGCGACGTAGAGGATGCGTTCCGGCCCCGGCTCGCCGAGCTCGCGGCGGATGTCGTCCTCGTCGTCGGAACGCTCGTCGAAGCCGTCGATCCCGGTCTCGAGGCCGCGCAGCGCCTTCTGCAGGCTTTCCTGGAAGGTCCGGCCGATCGCCATCACCTCGCCGACCGACTTCATCTGGGTGGTCAGGCGGGAATCCGCCGCGGGGAACTTCTCGAACGCGAAGCGCGGGATCTTGGTGACGACGTAGTCGATCGTCG
>CAZUBF010000271.1:0-1902 GCA_964618555.1 uncultured Azohydromonas sp. | reverse complement strand
CACGTGCGTGGCGCACACCGGCTTGCACTTGCCGCAGCGCAGGCAGTCCTTGACGCTGTCGCTGATCGCGCCGATGTCCGACTGCTGCATGATCAGCGACTCGTGGCCCATCAGCCCGAAGCTCGGCGTGTAGGCGTGGCGCAGGTCGGCGGCGCGCACGTCGTCGCCGAGGCCGCTCACGTCGCGCAGCAGCTTGCCCTTGTTGAAGCGGCCCTGCGGGTCGACGCGCCGCTTGTAGTCGGCGAACGCGGCGATCTCGTCGTCGGCGAGGAACTCGAGCTTGGTGATGCCGATGCCGTGCTCGCCGCTGATCACCCCACCCAGGCTGCGCGCCAGCGCCATGATGCGCGCCACCGCCTCGTGCGCGGCCTGCAGCATCTCGTAATTGTCGCTGTTGACCGGGATGTTGGTGTGCACGTTGCCGTCGCCGGCGTGCATGTGCAGCGCCACCCACACGCGGCCGCGCAGCACCTCGGCGTGGATGCGCTCGCACTCGTCGAGCACCGGCTTGAACGCGGCCCCGGAGAAGATCTCGCGCAGGGCGCCGCGGATCTGCGTCTTCCACGACGCGCGCAGCGTGCCGTCCTGCAGGTCCTCGAAGAAGGAGCGCGCCCCCGGGCGCGGCACGTCGAGGCCGTCGAGCCACTGCTGCCACAGCGCCTTCACGTCGCGCAGCCGCTGCAGCGCCTGCTGCACGCGGTCCTCGAGCAGTTCGGCGCCGGGGATCTCGCCGGCGTCGTCGCTGCGCCCCAGCGGCAGCGACCCGCGCGCGAAGAACGCCTCGAGCCGGTCGGCCAGCTGCAGCTTGTTGCGCAGGCTCAGCTCGACGTTGATGCGCTCGATGCCGTTGGTGTACTCGCCCATGCGCTCGAGCGGGATCACCACGTCCTCGTTGATCTTGAACGCGTTGGTGTGGCGCGCGATCGCCGCGGTGCGCTTGCGGTCGAGCCAGAACTTCCTGCGCGCGTCGGCGCTCACCGCGACGAAACCCTCGCCGGCGCGGCTGTTGGCGATGCGCACGACTTCGCTGGCCGCGCGCGCCACCGCGGCGTCTTCGTCGCCGACGATGTCGCCGAGCAGCACCATCTTCGGCAGTCCGCCGCGCTTGCTCTTGGTCGCGTAGCCGACCGCCTTCAGGTAGCGGTCGTCGAGGTGCTCGAGGCCGGCCAGAATCGCCCCGCCCGGTTTGCGGGCCTCGGCGAACATCAGGTCCTTGATCTCGACGATGCTCGGGACCGCGTTTCTCGCGTTGCCGAAGAACTCGAGGCACACGGTGCGCACGTGCGCCGGCATGCGGTGCACGACCCAGCGCGCGCTGGTGATCAGCCCGTCGCAGCCTTCCTTCTGGATGCCGGGCAGGCCGGCGAGGAACTTGTCGGTGACGTCCTTGCCGAGACCTTCCTTGCGGAACACGCGCCCGGGGATGTCGAGCCGCTCGGTGCGCACGAGCGTCTTGCCGCTGGCGTCGTAGTGGCGCAGCTCGAAGCTCGCGACCTCGACGTCGTGGATCTTGCCCAGGTTGTGGTCGAGCCGCACGACCTCGAGCCAGGTCGCCTCGGGCGTGACCATCTTCCAGCTCGCGAGGTTGTCGAGCGCGGTGCCCCACAGCACCGCCTTCTTGCCGCCGGCGTTCATCGCGACGTTGCCGCCGACGCAGCTGGCCTCGGCCGAGGTCGGGTCGACCGCGAACACGTAGCCGGCGCGCTCGGCCGCGTCGGCCACGCGCTGCGTGATCACGCCGGCCTCGCTCCACACCGTGGGCACGGGGTGGTCGACGCCGGGCAGCGCGACCAGCTCGACCTCGCCCATGCGCTCGAGCTTCTCGGTGTTGATGACGGCGCTCTTCCAGCTCAGCGGCACCGCGCCGCCGGTGTAGCCGGTGCCGCCGCCGCGCGGGATGAT
>CAZUBF010000270.1:0-1947 GCA_964618555.1 uncultured Azohydromonas sp. | reverse complement strand
CAGCCACGCCTGGAAGGTGAACTTCTGCAAGTTCACCAACGAGACGCGCAACGGCATCGAGGACTCTTCGGCGCACTCGGGGCTGAAGTTCATCGCCGCGGTCAACGGCGCTTGCGCCGGCGGCGGCTACGAGCTGGCACTGGCCTGCGACGAGATCATCCTCGTCGATGACCGCTCGAGCGCGGTCAGCCTGCCCGAGGTGCCGCTGCTCGGCGTGCTTCCCGGCACCGGCGGCCTGACCCGCGTCACCGACAAGCGCCACGTGCGCCACGACCTGGCCGACATCTTCTGCACCACCACCGAAGGGGTGCGCGGCCAGAAGGCCAAGGACTGGCGCCTGGTCGATGACATCGCCAAGCCGGCGCAGTTCGCCGCCAAGGTGCAGGAGCGCGCGCTCGAGCTGGCCCGGGCGAGCGACCGTCCGGCGGACGCGAAAGGCGTCGCGTTGCCGCCGCTCGCGCGCACGATCGAGTCCGACGCGCTGCGCTACTCGCAGGTCACGGTGCGGATCGACCGTGCCAAGCGCACCGCGACCTTCACCGTCAAGGGTCCGACGGGTGCGCAGCCCACCGACGTCGCCGGCATCGAGGCCGCCGGCGCCGCGTGGTACCCGCTGGTGCTGGCGCGCGAACTCGACGACGCGATCCTGTCGATGCGCACCAACGAGCTCGACATCGGCACCTGGCTGGTCAAGACCGAAGGCGACGTCGCCGCGGCGCTGGCGATGGACGCGACGCTGCTCGCGCACCGCGACCACTGGTTCGTGCGCGAGACGATCGGCGCGCTGCGCCGCGCGTTCAGCCGCCTCGACGTGTCCAGCCGCAGCCTGTTCGCGCTGATCGAGCCGGGTTCGTGCTTCGCCGGCACGCTGCTCGAGCTGGCGTTGGCCTGCGACCGCGGCTACATGCTGGTGCTGCCCGACGACGCGGCGAAGGCGCCGAAGATCGCGCTCAGCGAGGCCAACTTCGGCTCGGCGCCCGGGGTGACCATGTACCCGATGGCCACCGGACAGACGCGGCTGCAGCGTCGCTTCTATGACGAGCAGCCGGCGCTCGACGCGGTGCGCGCGAGGCTGGGTCAGCCCCTCGACGGCGAGGCCGCGCTGGCGCTGGGCCTGGTCACGTCGGCGCCCGACGACATCGACTGGCCCGACGAGACGCGCATCGCGATCGAGGAGCGCGTCGCGATGAGCCCCGACGCGCTGACCGGCATGGAGGCGAACCTGCGTTTCAACGGCCGCGAGACGATGGCGACGCGCATCTTCGGCCGCCTCACCGCGTGGCAGAACTGGATCTTCCAACGCCCGAACGCGGTCGGCGACAAGGGTGCGCTGAAGGTCTACGGCAAGGGCGACAAGGCGGCCTTCGACTGGAACAGGGTCTGAACCCCCGCGAAGCCGCCCGGCGACTGCCTCCCGCCGCGGGGGGCGGCGCCGGTGGGCCGGCAAGGCCCCTGCGCCTCGGCGCAGGCGCGCTCCGCGGCAGCGCCTTGATGCCGAGACCGCATCCGCAGCGCCCACTGGCAACATCTTCAACCGCAACGTGCACCGACGACTGGAGACTTTGATGTCCGCGATCAATTACAGCGAGAAGATCCCGAACAACGTCAACCTCAGCGAGGACCGCACGCTGCAGCGCGCGCTCGAGCAGTGGCAGCCGAACTACCTGCAGTGGTGGCAGGACATGGGCCCCGAAGGCTCGACCGACTACGACGTCTACCTGCGCACCGCGGTCAGCGTCGACCCTCAGGGCTGGGCGCAGTTCGGCTACGTGAAGATGCCCGACTATCGCTGGGGCATCTTCCTGAATCCGGCCGAGCCCGGCCGCAAGATCCACTTCGGCGACCACAAGGGCGAAGACGCGTGGCAGGACGTGCCCGGCGAGTACCGCGCGAACCTGCGCCGCATCATCGTCACGCAGGGCGACACCGAGCCGGCGTCGGTCGAGC
>CAZUBF010000269.1:0-2033 GCA_964618555.1 uncultured Azohydromonas sp. | reverse complement strand
ATGGGCATCGACAAGCCCGACGTGCGCTTCGTCGCGCACCTCGACCTGCCGAAGAACATCGAGGCGTACTACCAGGAGACCGGCCGCGCCGGCCGCGACGGCCTGAGCGCCGATGCATGGATGACGTACGGGCTGGCCGACGTCGTCAACCAGCGCCGCATGATCGACGACAGCGACGCCGACGACGACTTCAAGCGGCTGCAGCGCGACAAGCTCGACGCGCTGCTGGCGCTGGCCGAAGCCACCGACTGCCGGCGCGTTCGACTGCTGGCCTACTTCGGCGAGGATTACCGCGGGCCCGACGCGGATCCGGGTCCCCCGGTCCGCGGCGAGCCCCCTCGGGGGGTGGCGAGCGAAGCGAGCGGGGGGGTCCGTTGCGGCAACTGCGACAACTGCCTGCAGCCACCGCAGACCTGGGACGCGACCGACGCGGCACGCAAGGCGCTGAGCTGCGTCTACCGCTTCGCCCGGCACGGCGAACACTTCGGACCGAACGCGTTCGGCGCCGGCCACCTGATCGACGTGCTGCGCGGCAAGGCCACCGACAAGGTGCGCCAGCACGGCCACGAGCGGTTGTCGACGTTCGGCGTCGGTGCCGACCTGAGCGAGGCGCAGTGGCGCGCGGTGCTGCGCCAGCTGATCGCGCTGGGCCACCTGCGCGCCGAAGGCGAGTACCACACGCTGGCGCTGACCGACAGCAGCCGCGCGGTGCTGCGCGGCGAGGTCGCCCTGCAGCTGCGCCGGGCCAACGACAGCGCGCCGCGCACGCGCGCCGCCCGGCGCGGCGCGGCGCGCAAGGACGCCGCGCCGCCGCTGCCGCTGGACGCCGACGCGCTGCAGCGCTTCGCGGCGCTGAGGGCCTGGCGCGCCGAGGTGGCGCGCGAGCACGGCCTGCCGGCCTACGTGATCTTCCACGACGCGACGCTGGCCGAGATGGCGCGCGAGGCGCCCGATTCGCTCGATGCACTGGCAGGCGTCAGCGGCGTCGGCGCGAAGAAGCTCGACGCCTACGGACGCGAGATCCTGCGCGTGCTCGGGCACTGACGCGACGCCCGGCGGGCGTGATCGCCCGCGTGCCGCGACGGCGGGCTCGCGACCGTCGAGCTCGCCAACGCCGGCGACCGTGGGTGCGCTCGCACTTCGGGCGGTGGCCCGAAGTCCTGCAACCCCTTGCGACGTGATTCCCGGGCGGTCGGGACCGCCTTCTTCGCGTCAGCCGACCACCAGCCGCGCGGCGCCGCCGGCGTGCGACTGCACCTCGCCGACCGGCGTCGCGGCGTCGAAGCCGTGGCGGCGGAACACCGCGAGCACCTCGTCGAGCACCGACGGCACACACGACACCAGCAGCCCGCCGCTGGTCTGCGGGTCGGTCAGCAGCGCGCGGTCGGCGGGGTCGAAGCCGTCGGGCAGCACCACGTCGGCGCCGTAGCCGGCCCAGTTGCGCCCCGACGCGCCGGTCACGACCCCCTGCACCGCCAGCTCGCGCACGCCCGCCAGCAGCGGCACACGCGCCCAGTCGAGCCGCACCCGGGCGCCCGAGCCGCGCGCGACCTCGAGCGCGTGGCCGGCCAGGCCGAAGCCGGTGACGTCGGTGATCGCGTGCACGCCGTCGATCGCCGCCAGGTCGGGGCCCGGGGTGTTGAGCTTCGTCGTCGACGCGATCATCTGCGCGTAGCCGGCGTCGCCGAGCCGGTCCTTCTTCAGCGCCGCGCTCATCACGCCGACACCCAGCGGCTTGCCGAGCACCAGCAGGTCGCCGGGTTTCGCGTCGGCGTTGCGGCGCATGCGCCTCGGGTGCACCAGGCCGAGCGCGACCAGGCCGTAGATCGCCTCGACCGAGTCGATCGTGTGGCCGCCCGCGATCGGGATGCCGGCGGCACGCGCAACGCTGGCGCCGCCTTCGAGGATGCGCCCGATCGTCGCCGCCGACAGCACTTCGATCGGCATGCCCACCAGCGCCAGCGCCATGATCGGCCGCCCGCCCATCGCGTAGACGTCGCTGATCGCATTGGTGGCCGCGATGCGGCCGAAAT
>CAZUBF010000268.1:0-2088 GCA_964618555.1 uncultured Azohydromonas sp. | reverse complement strand
CGTCTCCTCGCCGCAGATGTAGGCGCCGAAGCCGTGGTGCGCGTGCAGCTGGAAGCTGAAGTCGCTGCCGAGGATGTGGTCGCCCAGGAAGCCGGCGGCGCGGGCCTCCTCGAGCGCGCGCTCGAAGCGCTCGTAGACCTCGAAGATCTCGCCGTGGATGTAGTTGTAGCCGGTCTTCACACCCATCGCGTAGGCGGCGATGGCCATGCCTTCGATGACGATGTGCGGGTTGTAGGCGAGGATGTCGCGGTCCTTGCAGGTGCCGGGTTCACCCTCGTCGCTGTTGCACACCAGGTACTTCGCGCCGGGGAACTGGCGCGGCATGAAGCTCCACTTCAGCCCGGTCGGGAAGCCCGCGCCGCCGCGCCCGCGCAGCGCGCTGGTCTTGACCTCGGCGATGACCTGCTCGGGCGACATCCCCGAGCCCCCCCCGGGCTGATCCACGCCGAGAATCCTCTTCAGCGCCCGGTAGCCGCCGCGCGCGACGTAGTCGGCCAGGCGCCAGTTCGTGCCGTCGAGCCCGGCGTAGATCTGCGGCTGGATGTGCCGGCCGTGGAAGCAGGTCTCGCGCCCGCTGGCCTGGAACCTCGACAGGTCAAGCATCGTGCGCCCTCAGCGTGTCGATCAGCGCGTCGAGCCGCTCGCGGCTCATGAAGCTGACCATCTGGCGGTCGTTGACCAGCATGACCGGGGCGTCGGCGCAGGCGCCGAGGCACTCGCACTTCTGCACCGTGAACAGTCCGTCGGCGGTGGTGCCGCCTTCGTCGACGCCCAGCTTCTCGCACAGGTGCGCCAGCGCCTTGTCGCCGTCGCGCAGCTGGCAAGGCAGGTTGGTGCAGACGTTGAGCTTGAAACGGCCCAGCGGCTGCTGGTTGTACATGTTGTAGAAGGTCGTGACCTCGTGCACCGCGATCGGCGGCATGTCGAGCACTTCGGCGAGCGCGACCTCGGCCTCCTGCGACACCCAGCCCTGCTCCTGCTGCACGATCGCCAGGCAGGCCATGACGGCCGACTGCTTCTGGTCGGGGGGGTACTTGGCGACTTCACGCGCAAAACGCGCCAGCGTGGCTTCACTGAAGATCATCTCATTCGCTCCGACGTCGGCCCGACGGTCGCGCAGCCCGGCGCACGCCGCGGCACCGGCTCGGCTGCGCCGTAGGCTTCGCCGCCTCGAGGCGGACGCGGCCGCAGGCCGCTTCGGGGGTGCGCCCGTTCATCGATCGATCTCGCCGAACACGATGTCCATGGTGCCGATGATCGCCACCGCGTCGGCGATCATGTGGCCGCGCGCCATCTCGTCGAGCCCGGCCAGGTGCGCGAAGCCCGGCGCGCGGATCTTCATGCGGTACGGCTTGTTCGCCCCGTCGCTGATCAGGAAGATGCCGAACTCGCCCTTCGGGTGCTCGACCGCGGCGTAGACCTCGCCCTCGGGCACGTGGAAGCCCTCGGTGAAGAGCTTGAAGTGGTGGATCAGCTCCTCCATGTGGGCCTTCATCTCGACGCGCGGCGGCGGTGCCACCTTGTGGTTGTCGGTGATGACGGGGCCGGGATTCGCGCGCAGCCAGTCGACGCACTGCTTGATGATGCGGTTGGCCTGGCGCATCTCCTCGACGCGCACCAGGTAGCGGTCGTAGGTGTCGCCGTTGCTGCCCACCGGCACGTCGAAGTCCATGCGGTCGTAGACCTCGTACGGCTGCGTCTTGCGCAGGTCCCAGGCGATGCCCGAACCGCGCAGCATCGGGCCGGTGAAGCCCATGTTCAGGGCGCGCTCGGGGCTAACCACGCCGATGCCCACCGTGCGCTGCTTCCAGATGCGGTTGTCGGTGAGCAGGGTCTCGTAGTCGTCGACGTTGGCCGGGAAGCGCTGGCAGAAGTCGTCGATGAAGTCCAGCAGGGTGCCCTGGCGGTTCTCGTTGAGCTTGTCCATCACCTTCTGGCCGCGGACCTTGCTCGGCTGGTACTGCGGCATCGCCTGCGGCAGGTCGCGGTACACGCCGCCCGGGCGGAAGTAGGCGGCGTGCATGCGCGCGCCCGACACCGCCTCGTACATGTCGAACAGGTCCTCGCGCTCGCGGAAGCAGTAGATGA
>CAZUBF010000267.1:874-2178 GCA_964618555.1 uncultured Azohydromonas sp. | reverse complement strand
CTTCTCGATCGTGCCGTTGGCGATCGCGACGATCAGCGGCCCGGCGATCTGCTGGTAGGCGATGGTCACCTCCTTGGCCTGCGCGAGGGCGGCGCCCGGCAGCGTGAGCGCGCCGGCGGCCAGTCCGGCGACCAGGGCGGCGCGGCGGGTCAATTGTCTTATGCTCGTCATCGGTGTCTCCTGTTGCGACAAAGCGGTCGTCCTTGGCGCCATCGGGCGGCCGGTGTGGCGCGCGGACTGCGCGCGGCATCGGACGCTTGGCGGCGCTAGTGTGGTCGGCGCCCCGCGGCCACAGTAGTGCCAGTTCCGTCCATTCGCTGAGGCCACACCACGGGCGGCATGGGCTTTCCCCTCTGGCGGGCGGCCTCGCGCGGCCGCGACTCTAGGGAAAACGATAGGCTGCGCAATGGAGCGTTGAAAGGACCGGTCGCATGTCGCAACACCCCCACGACGTGATGTGGAAGCAGCTGCTGCAGCGCACTTCGCGCGAGCATCTGAGCCTGCAGGCGCAGATCCGCAGCATGCTCGTCGGCGCCATCCTCGATGGCCAGATGCCGCCCGGCGAACCGGTGCCGTCAAGCCGCGAGATGGCCGACCACCTCGGCGTCGCGCGCAATACCGTCGTGCTCGCCTACCAGCAGCTCGCCGATGACGGCTACCTCGTCTCGCGCCAGCGCAGCGGCCACTTCGTCAACCCGGCGATCGTCGGCAAGCGCCCGGCCCTGCCCGAGGCCGATCGCGCGGCCGCTCACGGTGGCAAGCCGGGCCCGGACTGGTCGGCGCGCTTTCTGCAGAACCCGTCGCGCCAGCGCAGCATCGTCAAGCCCGCCGACTGGCAGAAGTACCCGTACCCCTTCCTCTACGGCCAGTTCGACCCGATGCTGTTCCCGACCGCCGAGTGGCGCGAATGCTGCTTCAAGGCGCTGTCGGTGCTCGACATCCGCGAGTGGGCGCCCGACCTCATCACCCGCGACGACGAGTCGCTGGTGCAGCAGATCCGCACGCGCGTGCTGCCGCGGCGCGGCGTCTGGGCGGCGGCCGACGAGGTCGTCATTACCGTCGGCGCGCAGCACGCGCTGTTCATGATCGCCGACCTGCTGATGCGCGAAGGCACGCGCGTGGGCATCGAGGAGCCGGGCTACCCCGACGCGCGCAACATCTTCGCGGCGCGCACCTCGTCGGTGGTGCCGCTGCCGGTCGACGCCTCGGGGCTGCCGGTGGACGACCGCCTTGCCGGCATCGACTACGTCTACGCGACGCCGAGCCACCAGTGCCCGACCGGCGTGACGATGCCGCTGGCGCGC
>CAZUBF010000267.1:0-823 GCA_964618555.1 uncultured Azohydromonas sp. | reverse complement strand
GTCGTCGTCGAGGACGACTTCGAGAGCGAGAACCGCTTCGAAGGCGAACCGTTTCCGGCGCTCAAGAGCCTGGACCGCAACGGCCGGGTGATCTACGTCGGCAGCCTGTCGAAGAGCCTGGCGCCCGGGCTGCGCGTGGGCTACATCGTCGGCACGGCGCCGCTGATCGCCGAGCTGCGCGCGCTGCGCCGGCTGATGCTGCGCCATCCGTCGACGCTGGTGCAGCGCGCGTTCTCGCTGTTCCTCTCGCTCGGCCATCACGACGCATTGCTGCGCCGCCTCGCCGCGGTGCAGCGCGAGCGCTGCGCCCTGGTGCTGGACGCGCTCGCGCGCCATGCGCCGAGCTGCAGCGTCGTGCCGGTCTCGGGCGGCGGCTCCTGCTGGGTCTCGCTGCCCGATGGGCTGGACGTGGTCGAGTTCGCCGCGCGCGCCGAGGCGCAGGGCGTGCTGATCGAGCCGGGCGACGTGTTCTTCCACGGTGCGCCGCCGGCGCGGCGCGCGTTCCGCCTGGGCTACGCGTCGATCGACTCCAAGGCCATCGAGCCGGGCATCCGCATCCTCGGCACGCTGGTCGAGACGATGCGGCGCGAGGCAGCGGCCCTGCGCTGACCGGGCGGCGGGCCCGCGCCCGCAGCCCCTCCGAGATCAGCGCGCGGCCGGCAGCGGCGGGCGGTCCTTGCGGTACGCGTTCTTCACCGCGATCTTGCCGTCGCGGAAAGTGAAGACGTCGACCATCCGCGCCTCGACGCGCGCGCCGTCGGCCCGGGTGCCCTTGAAGGTCGATTCCGAGACGCCGCGGTCGCCGCAGACGAAATGGTCGCCG
>CAZUBF010000266.1:0-2196 GCA_964618555.1 uncultured Azohydromonas sp. | reverse complement strand
AGAAGTTGCGCACGTCGTGGTGCACGAACCACTCGGCGATGTCGCCCATCACCTTCAGGCTGAACTCCGTGGAGAAGATGCAGGTGTTCTGACCCTGGTCCTCTTTCAGGATGTCGGCCTGCACGGTGCCGCGCACGTTGGCGAGCACCCAGACGCGGATCTTCGCCGCCTCGTCGTCGGTCGGCTCGCGACCGTTGTCGCTGCGGAAGCGGTCGAGCTGCTGGTCGATGGCGGTGTTCATGAACATCGCCAGGATCGTCGGCGCCGGGCCGTTGATCGTCATCGACACCGACGTCGTCGGGCTGCACAAATCGAAGCCCGAGTAAAGCACCTTCATGTCGTCGAGCGTGGCGATGCTCACGCCCGAGTTGCCGACCTTGCCGTAGATGTCGGGGCGCGGGTCGGGGTCGTGGCCGTACAGCGTGACGCTGTCGAACGCGGTGCTCAGTCGCTTCGCCGGCATGCCTTCGCTGAGCAGCTTGAAGCGCCGGTTGGTGCGGAAGGCGTCGCCCTCGCCGGCGAACATGCGCGTCGGATCCTCGTTCTCGCGCTTGAAGGCGAACACGCCGGCCGTGTACGGGAACGACCCGGGCACGTTCTCGAGCAGCAACCACTGCAGCAGTTCGCCGTGGTCCTCGTAGCGGGGCAGCACGACCTTGCGCACCTTGTTGCCCGACAGCGTCGTGTACACGAGCGCGGTGCGGATCTCCTTGTCGCGGATCTTCACGACGTACTCGTCGCCGGCATAGGCCCTGACCATGTCGGGCCACATCGCCAGCAGCTTGCGCGAGTGCGCATCCAGCCTGGCCTCGCGAAGCCGCGCCTGCTCCTCGAGCGCCTCGCGCGCCTTGGCCTTGTCGGGGATCGCCTCGTGCAGCATGCGCGCGCTTTCCCGCAGCTGCTGCACCTCGCGCGCCAGCCGCGACTGCGCACGGGCGTGGTGCTTGTAGGCGCGCACCGTCTCGGCGATCTCGGCCAGGTAGCGCACACGCTGCGGTGGCACGATCGGCGTGCCCTGCGTGCTGTGGCGCGTGGTCACCGCCGGCAGCCGGCCCTCGGCTCGCGCCGGCAGGCCGAGCTCCACCAGTCGCGCCTTGAGGGCATGGTACAGGGCCGTCACGCCGTCGTCGTTGAAGCGGCTCGCCATCGTGCCGAACACCGGCAGGTCTGCGGTGCGTGTGCCGAAGGCCTCGCGGTTTCGCTGCACCTGCTTGGCGACGTCGCGCAGCGCGTCCATCGCGCCCTTACGGTCGAACTTGTTGATGGCCACGAACTCGGCAAAGTCGAGCATGTCGATCTTCTCGAGCTGGCTTGCCGCGCCGTACTCTGGCGTCATCACGTACATCGGCACGTCGACATGCGGCACGATCGCAGCGTCGCCCTGGCCGATGCCCGAGGTCTCGACGACGATCAGGTCGAAGCCGGCGCATTTGCACGCCGCGACGACGTCGGGCAGCGCAGCGCTGATCTCGCTGCCGGCCTCGCGCGTGGCCAGGCTGCGCATGTACACCCGCGGACCGGCACGCCACGGCCCGATCGCGTTCATGCGGATGCGGTCGCCCAGCAGTGCGCCGCCGCTCTTGCGCCGGCTCGGATCGATGCTGATCACCGCGATGCGCAGCGCGTCGTCCTGGTCCAGCCGCATCCGGCGGACCAGTTCGTCGGTGAGCGAGCTCTTGCCCGCCCCGCCGGTGCCGGTGATGCCGAGCACCGGCACGCCCGCGCCCTCGGCGCGCTGGTGCATCGCCTGTACCAGCGCCGCGTCGGCGCGCCCGCCTTCCAGCGCGGTGATCAGCTGCGCCAGCGCCCGCCAGGCCGCGTCCGAGTGCCCGGCCACCGCGTCGAGGCCCGACGGCGCGTGCGCTGCGAGGTCGACGTCGCAGCGCATCAGCATCTCGCCGATCATGCCCTGCAGGCTCATGCGCTGACCGTCCTCGGGGCTGTAGATGCGCGCCACGCCGTAGGCCTGCAACTCGCGGATCTCCGGCGGCACGATCACCCCGCCGCCGCCGCCGAACACCTGGATGTGCGCGCCGCCGCGCTCGCGCAGCAGATCGACCATGTACTTGAAGTACTCGACGTGCCCGCCCTGGTACGAGCTGATCGCGATGCCCTGCACGTCCTCCTGCAGCGCCGCGGTGACCACCTCGTCGACCGACCGGTTGTGGCCCAGGTGGATCACCTCCGCGCCCATGC
>CAZUBF010000265.1:0-2262 GCA_964618555.1 uncultured Azohydromonas sp. | reverse complement strand
TTCGACGTGCACCACGGCAACGGCACCGAGGACATCATCGCCGGCGACGAGCGCGTGCTGATGGCGAGCTTCTTCCAGCACCCGCTGTATCCGGGCACCGGCGCGGTGCCGATGGGCACGAACATGGTCAACGTGCCGATCCCGCCGTACACGCGCGGCATGGACATCCGCGAGGCGATCGAGCAGATGTGGATCCCGCGTCTCGAGGAGTTCCGCCCGCAGATGCTGTTCGTCTCGGCCGGCTTCGACGGTCACCGCGAGGACGACCTGGGCCAGCTCGGGCTGGTCGAGGCCGACTACGAGTGGATCACGCGCCGACTCGTCGAGGTCGCCCGGCGCCACGCCGGCGGGCGCATCGTCTCGTGCCTCGAAGGCGGCTACTGCCTGTCGGCGCTGGGGCGCAGCGTGGCGGCGCACCTGCGCGTGCTCGCCGACGTGTGAGCGGGACTCGGCCCGTCGGCGCGGCCGACCGACCGGCAGGTCGCCTGCGCCCCGTTGAAGTCCCCGTTCGCTCACGCAGCGGCGTGCGGCCAGCGCACCCGGTCTCGGGGCGGCCGCCCGCCTGGGGTCGTCGAACGGGCGGGCACGGCGCCGCGCCGGACGATGCGCAGCTGACATGCCGCTGAAGCCGGGCGCCGAGATCGACGCGCTGCTCGCCAAGTTGTCCGGCGGCAGCGTGCTGGGCGAGCTGGCGCTGCTGGCGCTGTGCCTGGGCGCGGCTGCCGTCACGGTGCGGCTGCTGCGCGGCGCCGAGCCGCGGCCCGGCAGCGTGTGGTTCGGCGAGCGCCTCGTCGACGGCGTGCTGTTTCCCGTGCTCGCGCTGGGCGCGGCGCTGCTGGCGCGCTGGCTGGTGCGCGACTCGCTGCCGGTGGCGGTGCTGCACCTGGCGGTGCCGGTGCTCGGCTCGCTGGCGATCATCCGCGTCGGGGTGCGCGTGCTGCGCGCCGCGTTTCCGGTGTCGACGCTGGTGCGCGCACTCGAGCGCACGCTGTCGTGGCTGGTGTGGATCGGGCTGGTGCTGTGGCTGACCGGTGCGCTGCCGCTGCTGCGCGACGAGCTCGAGGCCATGCGCTGGCGCCTGGGCGGCAGCGAGGTCACGGTGCTCGCGCTGATCGAGGGCGCGCTGACCGCCGTGGTCGTGCTGGTGCTGATGCTGTGGTTGTCGTCGGCCATCGAGTCGCGGCTGCTCGCCGGGTTGGGTGCGACGGCGTTGCGCGACCTGTCGTTGCGCAAGATCGCGGCCAACGTCACGCGCGCGCTGCTGCTGACCATCGGGCTGCTGATCGCGCTGTCGGCCGCGGGCATCCCGCTGGGCGCGCTGGGCGTGCTCGGCGGCGCGATCGGCGTGGGCATCGGCTTGGGGCTGCAGAAGCTCGCGGCGAACTACGTCAGCGGCTTCGTGATCCTTGCCGAACGGTCGCTGCGCATCGGCGACACGGTGCGCGTCGACGGCTTCGAGGGCCGCATCACCGACATCAAGACGCGCTACACGGTGATCCGCTCGCTCGGCGGGCGCGAGTCGATCGTGCCCAACGAGATGCTGATGACTTCGCGCATCGAGAACCTGTCGCTGGCCGACCCGCAACTGCTGTTGAGCACCGTCGTGCAGGTGGCCTACGGCAGCGACGTCGAGGCGGTGATGGCGCGGCTCGCGCGTGCCGTCGCCGCCGTGCCGCGGGTGCTCGCCGACCCGGGGCCGTCGGTGCGGCTGACCGCCTTCGCCGCCGACGGGATCGAACTGACGGTGTTCTTCTCGATCGCCGACCCCGAGAACGGCCAGGCCAACGTGCGCTCGGCGGTCAACCTCGAGATCCTGCGCGCGCTCGACGCGCTCGGCGTGTCCATCCCGTACCCGCAGCGCGTCGTGCACGTGAGCACGCCCGCCGCCGATGCGGCGTCGCCTGCGCGCGAGGATCCCCGATGACGCTGCCTGGCACGCCGGCGCTCAGCGCGCGATGCCGTTGAGTTCGGCCCACCCGGTCCAGATGAACTCGATGCCGATGCACAGCAGGATGAACGCCAGCAGGCGCATCAGCACCAGCGTGCCGATCTCGCCGAGCTTGCGCAGCACGCGCGCCGAGTTGGCGAACACCAGGTACAGCACCAGCGCGGTGACCGCGGCGCCGATCATCGCCACCAGCGCGCCGGCGACGAACAGCGCCGGCGAGCGCGGGATCTGGGAACCCAGCGCGATCGACGCGGCGATCGTGCCCGGTCCGGTGGTCAGCGGGAAGGTGATCGGGAAGAAGCTGCGGCGCACGA
>CAZUBF010000264.1:0-2270 GCA_964618555.1 uncultured Azohydromonas sp. | reverse complement strand
CACTGCGACGTGCTGCTCGCGGTTGGCACGCGCTTGGACGATCGCGTCATCGGCAATCCGGCGCACTTCGCGACCAGTCCGCGCAAGATCATCCACGTCGACATCGACCCGTCGTCGATCTCCAAGCGCGTGAAGGTCGACATCCCGATCGTCGGTGACGTCAAGGAGGTGCTGGTCGAGCTGATCGCGCAGATCCGCGAGAGCCAGCAGCGCGTCGACGCGCAAGCGCTGAACGCATGGTGGGGCCAGGTCAACGAGTGGCGCCGGCGCGACTGCCTGAGCTATCGCAAGAGCGCCGAGGTGATCAAGCCGCAGCAGGTGATCGAGACGCTGTGGTCGCTGACCCGGGGCGGCGACTGCTACATCACCTCCGACGTCGGTCAGCACCAGATGTGGGCGGCGCAGTTCTACCGCTTCGAGGAGCCGCGGCGCTGGATCAATTCCGGCGGCCTCGGCACGATGGGCGTGGGCCTGCCGTACGCGATGGGCATCAAGCTCGCGAAGCCCGACGCCGACGTGTTCTGCATCACCGGCGAGGGGTCGATCCAGATGTGTCTGCAGGAGCTGTCGACCTGCAAGCAGTACGACACGCCGGTGAAGATCGTCTCGCTGAACAACCGCTACCTCGGCATGGTGCGGCAGTGGCAGCAGCTCGACTACGGCGGCCGCTACTCGCACAGCTACATGGACGCGCTGCCCGACTTCGTCAAGCTCGCCGAGGCTTACGGCCACGTCGGCCTGCTGGTCGAGAAGCCCGCCGACGTCGAGCCCGCGCTGCGTGAGGCGATCCGGCTCAAGGACCGCACCGTGTTCCTCGACATCCGCACCGACCCGACCGAAAACGTGTGGCCGATGGTCCAGGCCGGCAAGGGCATCACCGAGATGCTGCTGGGCTCCGAGGACCTGTGAGTCGGCGCTGACCCGGCGGGCGAGGCGGCGTCACCGCGCCGCCGCGCGCCCCGGGTGCGGCGCCGGCACGCAGCCGACGGTCCGACCCTTTCTCCCAACTTCGAAGAGCGTGGCCTTGCGGCCTGCCGTTACCGCGGCGGGCACCGGAGAGCGCGAAGGACGAATCCGCATGAGACACATCATTGCACTGCTGCTCGAGAACGAGCCCGGCGCGCTGTCGCGCGTGGTGGCGCTGTTCTCGGCGCGCGGCTACAACATCGAGAGCCTGACGGTGGCGCCCACGGAGGACGCCTCGCTGTCGCGCATGACCATCGTCACCACCGGCAGCGACGAGGTGATCGAGCAGATCACCAAGCACCTGAACCGGCTGATCGAGGTCGTCAAGGTCGTCGACCTGACCGAGGGCAGCTACACCGAGCGCGAGCTGATGCTGGTGAAAGTGCGCGCGGTGGGCAAGGAGCGCGAGGAGATGAAGCGCATGGCCGACATTTTCCGCGGGCGCATCATCGACGTGACCGAGAAGACGTACACGATCGAGCTCACCGGCGACGGCGCCAAGCTCGACGCGTTCCTCGTGGCGATCGAGCGCACCGCGATCCTCGAGACGGTGCGCACCGGCGCCAGCGGCATCGGCCGCGGCGAGAGGATTCTGAGAGTTTGAACCACCCCACAAGCGCCTTCGGCGCCTGCCCCTCGAGGGGGCGCCGCCAGCGGACCGGCGAAGCCGGTTCCGCGGCGGCCGCTTGACACGGGCGACTTGCCGCCCGCCCCGGCCCACTGCAAGACATCAAGTTTGGAGAGAACCATGAAGGTCTACTACGACAAGGACGCCGACCTGAGCCTGATCAAGGGCAAGCAGGTCGCCATCATCGGCTACGGCTCGCAGGGCCATGCGCACGCGCAGAACCTGAACGACAGCGGCGTGAAGGTCACCGTCGGCCTGCGTCGCGGCGGTGCGAGCTGGTCGAAGGTCGAGAAGGCCGGCCTGAAGGTCGCCGAGGTTGCCGAGGCCGTCAAGGGCGCCGACGTCGTGATGATCCTGCTGCCCGACGAGCAGATCGCGCAGGTCTACAAGAACGACGTCGAGCCGCACATCAAGAAGGGTGCGTCGCTGGCGTTCGCGCACGGCTTCAACGTGCACTACGGCCAGGTCGTGCCGCGCGACGACCTCGACGTGTGGATGGTCGCGCCGAAGGCGCCGGGCCACACGGTGCGCAACACCTACGCGCAAGGTGGCGGGGTGCCGCACCTGATCGCGGTGCACGCCGACAAGAGCGGCAAGGCGCGCGACCTGGCGCTGTCGTACGCGGCGGCCAACGGCGGCGGCAAGGCCGGCATCATCGAGACCAACTTCCGCGAGG
>CAZUBF010000263.1:0-2273 GCA_964618555.1 uncultured Azohydromonas sp. | reverse complement strand
AGAACATCCTGATGATCGGCCCGACCGGCGTCGGCAAGACCGAGATCGCGCGCCGCCTGGCCCGGCTGGCCGACGCGCCGTTCGTCAAGGTCGAGGCGACCAAGTTCACCGAGGTCGGCTACGTCGGCAAGGACGTCGACAGCATCGTTCGCGATCTGGTCGACGTCGCCGTTAAGCAGGAGCGCGAACGCCAGATCAAGGCCAAGCGCACGCTCGCCGAGGACGCCGCCGAGGACCGCATCCTCGACATCCTCGTGCCGCCGCCGCGCTCGGGCATGGGCTTCGGTGCCGACAACTCGCCGAGCGCCGACAACACCGCGCGCCAGGTGATGCGCAAGCGCCTGCGCGAGGGCAGCCTCGACGACAAGGAGATCGAGGTGGACGTCGCCGACCCGAAGCCGGCGCTCGAGATTCTCGGTCCGCAGGGCATGGAGGAGATGGCCGAGCAGCTCAAGGGCTTGTTCTCTCAGCTGGGCGGCACGCGCAAGAAGACGCGCAAGCTGCGCATCGGCGAGGCGCTGAAACTGCTCGTCGACGAGGAAGCGGGCAAGCTGGTCAACGAGGACGACATCCGCACCGCCGCGGTCGCGAACGCCGAGGGCAACGGGATCGTCTTCATCGACGAGATCGACAAGGTCGCCAGCCGCGCCGAGCACGGCGGCGCGGACGTCAGCCGCCAGGGCGTGCAACGCGACCTGCTGCCGCTGGTCGAGGGCACGACGGTGAACACCAAGTACGGCATGGTGCGCACCGACCACGTGCTGTTCATCGCCTCGGGCGCGTTCCACCTGTCGAAGCCCAGCGACCTGATCCCCGAGTTGCAGGGGCGGTTCCCGATCCGCGTCGAGCTGGGTTCTCTGACCGTCGACGACTTCGAGGCGATCCTGTCGAGCACCCACGCCAGCCTGGTCAAGCAGTACCAGGCGCTGCTGGCCACCGAGGGCGTGACGCTGCAGATCACGCCCGAGGGCATCCGGCGGCTCGCGCAGATCGCCTTCGACGTCAACGAGCGCACCGAGAACATCGGCGCGCGACGCCTGGCCACGGTGCTCGAGCGGCTGCTCGACGACATCAGCTTCGACGCGCCGAACCTGGCCGGGCAGACGATGACGATCGACGCTGGCGCGGTCGACGCCAAGCTCGGCGAACTGGCAAAGAACGAAGACCTGTCGCGCTACATCCTGTAGCCGCGGCTACAGCGCCAGGCGGTGCGACTGCAGCGCCAGCAGCCCGTCGAAGATCAGCGATTCGACGAGTTCGTGCTCGATCTCGAGGAACGGCGCCACCTTCCAGCCGGCGCCGCCGGTGATGAGCATCGCCGGCCTCGCGCCGCAGCGCGTTGCCAGGTGCCGGTGCATGCGCTCGATCGCGCCGGTGATCGCGTAGGTGCCGCCGCTGGTCAGCCCGTCCGACGTGTTCGACGGAAAGGCGCGCACTTCACCGGTGGGCACGTGCAGCCCGGCCGTGCCGCTCTCGAGGGCGCGCAGCATGATGCCGTGCCCGGGCAGGATGATGCCGCCGAGGAAGTGCCCGTGCGGATCGATCGCGTCGACGGTGACCGCGGTGCCGATCATCACCACCAGCACCGGGCGAGTCAGCGCGCCGTGCGAACGCTCGCGCATGTGCGCGCGCGCGCCGATCAGCGCAACCCATCTGTCGGCGCCCAGCCGCGCCGGGTGGTCGTAGCCGTTGCTGACGCCGGCGTCGTGTGCGCTGGGCACCACCCAGCGGGGCTCGACGTCCCACAGCTCGAGTTGCTCCTCGACGCGGCGCCGCACCGGATCGCCGGCGACGTTGCAGCCGAGCATGCTGGACGGCGGCTGCAGCCGCGTCCACTCACCGTCGGCGAGCTCGTCGATCGTCTCCAGGAACACTGCGCCATGAGCCAGCAGCGCCGCACCCGGCTGGGGCGACGCATACTGCGCCCACTTCAGCCGGGTGTTGCCGATGTCGATCGCCATGAAGCTCATGGACCCCGAGCGTAGCAGGCGAGGCGCCGCGGGGCCATCACGACGGACCCGGGCGGTCGCAGGCATCGGTCGGCGCCCACCCCTGCGTGTGTCGACGGCTGCCGCTACACTGCCATTGACGTTGACGTAAACGTCAATTCCGACGTGCCCCGATCCGGAGACCGCCCATGACCGACCTGTCCGCCGAGTTCCAGGCGCTGGCGAGCTACCGCCCGAAGCAGAAGGTGCGTTTCGTCACGGCGGCCAGCCTGTTCGACGGCCACGACGCGGCGATCAACATCATGCGGCGCATCCTGCAGGGCA
>CAZUBF010000262.1:0-2411 GCA_964618555.1 uncultured Azohydromonas sp. | reverse complement strand
GGTCGGTGAGGTTCATCACGAAGTCCATGTCGTGCTCGACGAGCAGGATCGACAGCCCCTCAGCCTTGAGCAGGCGCAGCACGTCGCCCAGCGCCTGCTTCTCCTTGTGCCGCAGGCCGGCCGCGGGTTCGTCGAGCAGCAGCAGCGCCGGGTCGGTGGCCAGCGCGCGGGCGATCTCGACGAGCCGCTGCGGCCCCAGCGCCAGGTTGCCGGCCAGCTCGTGCATCTTGTCGACCAGCCCGATGCGCGCGAGCTGCTTCTCGGCCTCGGCGAAGAGCTGGCGTTCCTCGGCCCGGTCCAGGCGCAGCATCGCACCGAGCGCGCCGCGCCGCGAGCGCAGGTAGCCGCCCAGGGCCACGTTCTCGAGCACCGTCATCTCGGGCACCAGCTTGACGTGCTGGAAGGTGCGCGAGATGCCGCGGCGCGCGATCTCGCGCGACGGCAGCCCGTGCACCGGACGGCCGCGCCAGCGCACCTCGCCGCCGGACAGCGGCAGCACGCCGGTGATCAGGTTGAAGGTGGTCGACTTGCCGGCGCCGTTGGGCCCGATCAGGCCGACGATGTCGCCGGCGCGGATCGTGAAGCTGACGTCGTTGACCGCGACCAGCCCGCCGAAGACCTTGCGCACGCGGTCGACCTCGAGCAGCAACTCGCCGCGCGCCGGCTTGTCGCGCGCGGGCAGCGCGGCGGCGCCGTCCCAATCGCGCGCACGCGCCCCGGCCGGCAGGGCGCGGTCGACGAAGGCCCACAGGCCGTCGGGCGCGTACTTCAGCACCGCGACCAGCACGACGCCGAACACGATGACCTCGAAATTGCCGCTGGTGCCGATCAGCCGGGGCAGCAGCACCTGCAGCTGGTCCTCGACGACGCGCACCACCGCCGAGCCGAGGAACGCGCCCCACACGTGGCCGACGCCGCCGAGCACCGCCATGAACAGGTACTCGATGCCCTTGGCGATCGAGAACGGCGTCGGGTTCACGGTGCGCTGGAAGTGCGCGAACAGCCAGCCCGAGATCGCCGCCAGCAGCGCCGCGATGACGAATGCGAGCAGCTTGTAGCGCAGCGTCGAGATGCCCATCGCCTCGGCCATCGTCGAGCCGCTCTTCAGTGCGCGGATCGCGCGCCCGGTGCGCGAGTCGAGCAACCGCGTCACTGCCAGCGCCGCCAGCAGCGCGACGGCCCAGATCAGCACGTGCAGCCCGCGCCCGGTGCCCAGGTCGACGCCGAACGCGGTGATCGTCGGGATGCCGAGCAGCCCGTCGTACTTGCCCAGCCACTCCATGTTGGCCATGGTGTAGTTCAGCGCCAGCCCCCACGCGATGGTCGCCAGCGGCAGGTAGTGGCCCGACATGCGCAGCGTGATCGCGCCCACCACCAGCGCCGCCGCGGCCGCGAGCGCCAGTCCGACCCACAGCGTGAGCCAGGGCGACACGCCCATCTTGGTGGCGAGAAACGCCGCGGTGTACGCGCCGACGCCGACGAAGGCCGCCTGGCCGAACGAGGTCAGCCCGCCGACGCCGGTGAGCAGCACCAGGCCGAGGGCGACCAGCGCGTACAGGCCGACGTAGTTGCTCTGCGTGATCCAGAAGTCGGGCACCGGCAGCGCCGGCAGCGCCAGCATCAGCACGGCAAACGCGGCAAACGCCCAGCGGCGCAGCGCGGGGTTCACTCGGTCGACTCCCGTGGCCACAGGCCGGCACGCCGAAGGGGGCGAGCGCGACCGAGCGAGCGCCGCGGATGCGGCTCGGCCGGCCCGCTGGCCGTGCCCCCGGCGGGGTTCGCGCCGAAGGCGCTTCGGGGGGCGGTCATTGTTCCTCGCCGTGCGAGTCGCGCAGCGAGCGCCACAGCAGCACCGGCAGGACGGTGGAGAAGACGATCACCTCCTTGAACGCGCTGGCCCAGAACGCGCCGAAGCTCTCGAGCAGGCCGACGCCGAGCGCGCCGGCCAGCGCCAGCGGGTAGCTCGACAGCCCGGCGAACACCGCGGCGACAAACCCCTTCAGGCCGATCAGGAAGCCGCTGTCGTAGAACACCGTCGTCGTCGGCCCGATCAGCAGCCCCGACAGCGCGCCGATGAACGCCGCCATCGTGAACGACAACCGCCCCGCGCCGGTGCTCGAGATGCCCATCAGCCGCGCGCCGAGCCGGTTCACCGCGGTCGCGCGCAGCGCCTTGCCGTGCAGCGAGCGCTCGAAGAACAGCCACAGCATCACGATCAGCGCCAGCGTGGCGGCGAAGATGATCAGCGTCTGGCCCCTGATGGTCAGCGCCCCCAGGCTCAGCCGCGTGTCCCAGAAGCTCGGATTGCGGAAACCCTCGGCGCCGAAGAAGAACAGCCCCAGCCCGACGAGCGCGAAGTGCACGCCGACCGAGACGATCAGCAGCACCAGCACGCTGGCGTCGGCGAGCGA
>CAZUBF010000261.1:0-2457 GCA_964618555.1 uncultured Azohydromonas sp. | reverse complement strand
GCGGATCAGCACCACCGAGTGCTCCTGCAGGTTGTGGCCCTCGCCGCCGATGTAGGAGATCACCTCGTAGCCGTTGACCAGGCGCACCTTCGCGACCTTGCGCAGCGCGGAGTTCGGCTTCTTGGGCGTGGTCGTGTACACGCGCGTGCACACGCCGCGCTTCTGCGGGCTGTTCTTCAGCGCCGGGCTCTTGCTCTTGATCTGGGTCGTTTCGCGCGGCTTGCGAACGAGCTGATTGATGGTTGGCATACGGCGTCCGGTCTCGGGTCTCAGGTCTAAGCAAAGCAGGTCGGCGGCGGCCATGGGGAGCTCCCGCGGACCACCAGGTTCATCGTTCAGTTCTTCGGGGTGCGCACCGGATGCGGCGTCTTTGGAATCGACTCCCGGTGCCGGGGCTTCGCTGGCGCGAGCCGTCGATCTGCAGCGGGAGGAACAAAGAGCGCAGCGCCCGGGCGGGCGCCGAAAAGCCAGTAATTATCGCTGGCGCTGCTGCGGTGTGTCAAGGCAAGGGGCTGGAGCGACGTGGAGGTCGGCCCCAAAAAAAACGGCCCGCGCGAGGCGGGCCGTCCATGCACTACGTTGGTGCTCTACTCGGTGACCTCGGTCGACTCGTCCGCACCGGGCTCGCTCTCGCCCACCGCGGCCATGGCTTCCATGGCGGCAAGCTGCTGCTGCTCCAGCGCGTCGGCGGCCTCCTTGTCCTTGCGGGCACGGTGGTACGCCAGGCCGGTGCCGGCCGGGATCAGGCGGCCGACGATGACGTTTTCCTTCAGGCCGCGCAGGTCGTCCTTCTTGCCCATGATCGCGGCCTCGGTCAGCACGCGGGTGGTCTCCTGGAACGATGCGGCGGAGATGAACGAATCCGTCGACAGCGATGCCTTGGTGATGCCCAGCAGGATGTTCTCGTACAGCGCCGGGCGCTTCTCGGCGGCGATCGCCTTGTCGTTCTCGTCCAGCAGTTCCGAGCGCTCGACCTGCTCGCCGGTTATGAACGGCGCGTCACCCGGATCGGTCACCTGCACGCGACGCAGCATCTGGCGCACGATCACCTCGATGTGCTTGTCGTTGATCTTCACGCCCTGCAGGCGGTAGACGTCCTGCACCTCGTCGACGATGTAGCGCGACAACGCCTCGATGCCCAGCAGCCGCAGGATGTCGTGCGGATCGGCCGGACCGTCGACGATGGACTCGCCGCGGTTGACGACCTGCCCGTCGTGCACCAGCAGGTGCTTGTCCTTCGGGATCAGGAACTCGTGCTCCTTGCCTTCCATGTCCGTGATGATCAGGCGCTGCTTGCCCTTGGTCTCCTTGCCGAACGTGACGGTGCCGGTGACTTCGGCCAGCATGCCGGCGTCCTTCGGCGAGCGCGCCTCGAACAGCTCCGCCACGCGCGGCAGGCCGCCCGTGATGTCGCGGGTCTTCTGCGACTCGGTCGGGATGCGCGCCAGCACTTCGCCGACGCCCACGGTCTGCGCATCGCGCACGACGATCAGCGCGCCGATGGGGAAGCTGATGGTCACCGAGTGCTCGGTACCAGGGATCTTCACTTCCTCGCCGGCTTCGTTCAGCAGCTTGACCTGCGGGCGCACGCCCTTGCTGGACGCGGTGCGGCGCTTGGCGTCGATGACCACCAGCGTCGACAGGCCGGTGACCTCGTCGATCTGCTTGGCCACCGTCACGCCTTCCTCGACGTGCTCGAACTTCACGGTGCCCGCGTACTCGGTGATGATCGGTCGCGTCAGCGGGTCCCAGCTGGCGAGCTGCGTGCCGGCCTTGACCTGCCTGCCATCTGGCGCCAGCAGCGTCGCGCCGTACGGCACCTTGTGGCGCTCGCGCTCGCGGCCGTTGTCGTCGACGATCGTGACTTCGCCGGAACGCGAGATCGCGACCTGCTCGCCCTTGACGTTGGTGACATAGCGCATCGTCGCGGTGAAGCGCACCGTGCCGTTGCTCTTGGCTTCCACGCCCGAGGCCACCGCCGCACGCGACGCCGCGCCACCGATGTGGAAGGTGCGCATCGTCAACTGCGTGCCCGGCTCGCCGATCGACTGCGCGGCGATGACGCCCACCGCCTCGCCGGAGTTCACCAGCACGCCGCGGCCGAGATCACGGCCGTAGCACTTGGCGCACAGGCCGTAACGGGTTTCGCAGGTCAGCGGCGTGCGCACGCGCACCTCGTCGATGCCCAGCGCCTCGATCTTCTCGACTGCATCCTCGTCCAGCAGCGCGGCCTGCGGGTACAGCACGTCCTGCGTGTCCGGATTGATGACGTCGACGGCAGCCACGCGGCCCAGGATGCGATCGCGCAGCGGCTCGATGACCTCGCCGCCTTCCACCAGCGCGCGCATCGCTACGCCGTTGGTCGTGCCGCAATCGTCCTCGGTGACCACCAGATCCTGCGTGACGTCGACCAGGCGGCGCGTCAGGTAGCCGGAGTTCGCGGTCTTCAGCGCCGTG
>CAZUBF010000260.1:0-2483 GCA_964618555.1 uncultured Azohydromonas sp. | reverse complement strand
GCCATCAGCGCCGAGAGCCGGTCGGCGACCAGCACGATGCCGAACGGCACCGGCCAGTTGCCCGGCAGGTACACGCCGAACGCGGCCGCGCCCTGCGCGTCGACGCGCAGCAGCAGCGCGCCGGCGATCGCCAGCCCGAGCACCGCCGAGGCGACGTTGAGCACCGCCTTCAGCGACCGCCGGCCCTCGCCGAGCATCAGCATCAGCGCCGCGGTGCCCAGCGGCAGCAGCACCGGGGCGACGACCAGGTGGTCCGACCACGGCAGTGGCGTCACGGCCGCTCCTCGTGGCCGTCGACGTGGTCGCCGCCGCTGAGCCCGCGCAGCGCCAGCAGCACGACCAGGAACAGTGCGGTGGTCGCGAAGCCGATGACGATCGCGGTCAGCACCAGCGACTGCGGCAGCGGGTCGGTGTAGTGCGCCAGGTCGGGCGCGAGCCCCGGCTTGACGATCGGCTCCTTGTCGATGGCCAGGCTGCCGACGCTGAAGATGAACAGGTTGACGGCGTACGACAGCATCGACAACCCGATCAGCACCTGGAAGGTGCGCGGGCGCAGCACCAGCCACACGCCGGCGGCGGTCATCACGCCGATGGCGATCGAGATCACGGCCTCCATCAGTGCGGCTCTCCGTCGTCGGACGCAGTGACCTGGCGGCGGCGCGCGCGCAGCGACTGGTGCGCGATCGCCGTCAGCAGCAGCAGCGTCGAGCCGACGACGACGGCGAACACGCCGAGGTCGAACAGCGCGGCCGACGGCACGTGCACCTCGCCGACCAGCGGCCAGTGCATGTGCGCGGTGTGCGTGGTGAGGAACGGGTGACCCAGCGCCAGCGAGCCCAGCCCGGTGGCCAGCGCCAGCGCCAGCCCGGCGGCGATCCAGCGAGGCGGCAGCAGCCGCATGCGCGCCTCGACCCAGCGCGTGCCGCCGACCACGTACTGCGCGATGAACGCGATGGCCACGACGAGCCCGGCGACGAAGCCGCCGCCGGGCTCGTTGTGGCCGCGCATGAACAGGTGGAACGCGAACACACCGGCCACCGGCAGCAGCAGGCGCACGAGCACCGCAGGCACCTCGAGGTAGCGCGGCGGCGCGTCGCCCTCGGCGAGCAGGTCGCTGCCCGAGTCGTCGGGCACGGCCTGCTGCTGCTCCGGTCGGTCGATGACCTCCTGCGGCGGGCGGAAGCGCCGCAGCAGCGCGTACACGGCGATGCCGACCACGCCCAGCACGGTGATCTCGCCGAGCGTGTCGAAGGCGCGGAAGTCGACCAGCATCACGTTGACGACGTTGGTGCCTCCGCCCTCGGGCAGCGCCTTGTCGAGGAAGAACGGCGAGATCGACAGCGGCGCGTGCCGCGTCAGCAGCGCGTACGACAGCGCCGCCAGCCCGACGCCGACCGCCACCGCGATCACCAGGTCGCGCCGCCGGCGCCACCAGGCGCGCGACGCGGTGCGCGGGTCGTCCTGCTCGACGCGCCGGGGCATCCAGCGCAGGCCGAGCAGGAACAGCACGGTCGTCACCACCTCGACCGCCAGCTGCGTCAGCGCCAGATCGGGCGCCGAGAACCAGGCGAAGGTGATGCACAGCACCAGCCCGACCACCGACAGCATCGTCAGCGCCGCGAGGCGGTGGAACTTGGCCTGCCACGCGGCGCCCACCGCGCAGACGCCGGCGACGCCCCACAGCAGCACGAACTCCGGCGTCGCCGGCACGCGCGCGCGGTCGCCCCAGGCCAGCGGCACGATCAGCGCCGAACCCAGCCCGGCGAGTCCGGCGATCAGCAGCATCAGCAGCAGCTGTGGCTGCAGCCGCCGCGTGCCCAGCCCGCGCGCCAGCGCACGCGCCGCCGCGGTGACGCCGGCGAGCGCGGCATGGAACAGGCGCTGGCCGTCGAGCGGCCCCATCAGCGGGGCGCTGCGCGCGCGGCGCTGGCGCAGCGGCTCGGCGAAGCGCAGATAGATCAGCGCGCCACCGGCGGTGGCCGCCAGGCTCATCAGCAACGGCGTGTTGAAGCCGTGCCACACCGCCAGGCTGTACGCCGGGAGATCGCCGCCGACCACCGGCCGCGCCGCGGTGGCCAGCAGCGGCCCGATCGACCACGCCGGCAGGGTGCCGACGACGATGCAGGCGAGCACCAGCAGCTCGACCGGCACGCGCATCCAGTGCACCGGCTCGTGCGGCTGGCGCGGGCAGTCGCCGCGCGTCGGGCCGAAGAACACGTCGTGCCCGAAGCGCAGCGAGTACACCACCGCGAACGCGCCGGCCAGCGTGGCCAGCGCGGGCAGGCCGTACTCCACCGCCGGGTGCGCGCTCACGAACACCGTCTCGGCGAAGAACATCTCCTTGCTCAGGAAGCCGTTGAGCAACGGCACGCCGGCCATCGCCGAGCAGGCCACGATGGCCAGCGTGCCGGTGATCGGCATCGCGCGAAACAGGCCGTCGAGCCGGCGCATGTCGCGCGTGCCGGTCTCGTGGTCGATGATGC
>CAZUBF010000259.1:0-2506 GCA_964618555.1 uncultured Azohydromonas sp. | reverse complement strand
GCGGCGGCGACCAGGTCCTCGAGCATGTCCTTGTCGTCGGCGAGCAGGCTGGGGTCGATGGCCACGCGCTTGACGTCGTGCTTGCAGGTCATCACCACCTTCACCAGTCCGGCGCCCGACTGGCCCTCGACCTCGATCGTGGCCAGTTCCTCCTGCGCGCGCTTGAGGTTGTCCTGCATCGCCTGGGCCTGCTTCATCAGGCCGGCCAGCTGGTTCTTCATCATCGTCGGCTCCTGCGGTTCGTGGAGTTCGTGGAATCAGTGCGGCTTGATCGAGCCGGGCACGATGCGCGCGGTCTCGAACTGCGCCATCAGTTCGCGCACCAACGGGTCGTCGCGGATCAGCTGCTCGGCCTCGCGCTGGCGCCGCTCGCGCTCGGCGGCCTCGCGCAGCGCCGGTGAGTCTCTGGCCTCCCCGGAGTCGACCTCGAGCCGCAGCGCGTGGCCGAGCTGCTCGGCCAGCGCGGACTGCAGCTTGTCGCGGTGCGCCGGCGCGCGCAGCGACTCGCGCGCCACGCGAAGCCGCCAGCGCGGCGGCTGCGTCGCGTCGTCGACCTCGACCAGTTCGGCCTGCAATGCCAGTTCGCGCACCAGTGCGCCGATCGCCTGCCGGCGGTCGAGCTCGGCGACGACCGCAGCCCAACGCTCGCCGAGGGTGGTGGGCACCAGTGCCGGTGCGGACGCCGGTGCGGACGCAAGTGCATGTGCCGGCGCCGCCGTGCGCGTTGGCGCGGTGACCGGCGCGCGCAGGTCGGCCGCGTCGTCGGCCCGTGCGGGATCGTCGGCGCCGCGATCCCAGGGAACGTCCTCGTCGTCCGCGGGCACGTCGGCAACGCGCGGGGGCGCGGGGCGCGCGACGGCCGCGGGCGCAGCGGCGGCTGCGGGACGGGCCACGGCGGTCGCCGAGCGCGGCGCGATGCGCAACGCGGCCGCGCCCATGCGCGACGCCGACCCGCCTTCGCCGCCGGTGGGCGCAGCCGACGCCGCGCGCGACGCGTCGCCGGGCGCACCGCCCGCCGCGAAGGCCAGCAGGCGCAGCAGCGTCATCGTCAGCCCGGCGTACTCGTCGGGCGCCAACGACAGTTCGGCGCGGCCGTGAACCGCCAGGCTGTACAGCAGCTGCGTCTCGTCGGCGGGCAATGCCTGGGCCAGCCGGCGCACGACGGCGGTGTCGGGGTCGGCGTCGTCGAGCGCCTCGGGCACCGCCTGCGCCACCGCCATGCGCTGCAGCAGCAGCGCCATCGACTCGAGCGTCGCCGCCGCCGACAACCCGCCCTCGCGCAGCGCGTCGACGCCGGCCAGCACCGCGGCGCCGTCGCGCCGCGCCAGCGCCTCGACCAGGCGCTCGGCGTGGTGCGGGTCGACGCTGCCGAGCATCGTGCGCACGCCCGCCTCGTCCAGCGTGCCGCCGCCGTAGGCGATCGCCTGGTCGGTCAGCGACATCGCGTCGCGCATCGATCCGCGCGCCGCGCGCGCGAGCAGGCGCAACGCGCCGGGCTCGGCTTGCACGCCCTCGGCGTCGAGCACATGCCGCAGGTGCTCGTGCACGACCTCGGGCGCCATCGGCCGCAGGTTGAACTGCAGGCAGCGCGACAGCACCGTCGGCAGCATCTTCTCCGGGTCGGTGGTGGCCAGCACGAACTTCAGGTACTCGGGCGGCTCCTCGAGCGTCTTCAACAGCGCGTTGAACGACTCCTTGGTCAACTGGTGCGCCTCGTCGATCATGAAGACCTTGAAGCGCCCGACGCTGGGCTTGTAGGCCGCGCGCTCGAGCAGGTCGCGGATCTCGTCGATGCCGCGGTTGCTCGCGGCGTCGAGCTCGACGTAATCCATGTACCGGTCGGCATCGATCTCGGTGCACGCCTGGCACACGCCGCAGGGATGCGCCGTGATGCCGCCGCGGCCGTCGGCGCCGGTGCAGTTCAGGCTCTTGGCGAGGATGCGCGACACCGTGGTCTTGCCGATGCCGCGCGTGCCGGTGAACAGGTAAGCGTGGTGCAGGCGGCCGCGCTCGAGCGCGTTGGTCAACGCGCGCACCACCGCGTCCTGCCCGACCATCTGCTCGAACGAGCGCGGCCGGTACTTGCGCGCGAGGACCACGTACGACATGCGGGTCATTCTACGGGCCGGTCCCTCGCGGCCCGGCGTCGATAATGTGGGCATGAGCCACGCGAGCGCCACTGCCCTGACCTACCACCAGTCCGGCGTCGACTACGATCTGATCGACCCACTGAAGGTCGCCGCGCAGCGCGCCGCCGCGGCCACCGCCGCCAACCTGGCGGCGCATGGCGTCGCCGAGGTCGCGGCGTCGCGCGGCGAGTCGGCCTACGTGGTCGACGTCGGGCCGTTCCTGCTGGCGAGCATCGTCGAGTGCCTGGGCAGCAAGGCGCTGGTGGCCGACGAGATGACGCGGCTGACCGGGCGCTCGCACTACGACGCGATCGCGCAGGACACGATCGCGATGGCGGTCAACGACCTGATCACGGTCGGCGCGACGCCGCTGGTGG
>CAZUBF010000258.1:0-2544 GCA_964618555.1 uncultured Azohydromonas sp. | reverse complement strand
GACCTCGGTCTTGCCGAAGCCGACGTCGCCGCACACCAGCCGGTCCATCGGCTTGTCGCTCGTCATGTCGTGGATCACGGCGTGGATCGCGGCGCGCTGGTCGGCCGTCTCCTCGAATCCGAAGCTGGCGGCGAAGGCCTCGTAGTCGTGCACGTCGAACGGGTGCGCGTGACCCTGGCGCGCGGCGCGCCGCGCGTACAGGTTGAGCAGTTCGGCGGCGGTGTCGCGCACCTGCTCGGCCGCCCTGCGCTTGGCCTTGTCCCACTGGCCCGAGCCGAGCCTGTGCAGCGGCGCCTCGTCGGCGCTGACGCCGGTGTAGCGGCTGATCAGGTGCAGTTGCGCCACCGGCACGTACAGCGTCGCCTTGTCGGCGTACTCGAGGTGCAGGAACTCGGAGGCGCCGTCGCCCAGGTCGATGTTCACCAGCCCGCGGTAGCGGCCGATGCCGTGGTTCAGGTGCACCACCGGGTCGCCGACGTTGAGCTCCGACAGGTCCTTGATCAGCGCGTCGACGTCGCTGACCTGCTCCTGCCGGCGACGTCGCCGCGCCTCGCGCGTGCTCGCGAACAGCTCGGTCTCGGTGATGAACTGCACGACGTGCCCTTCGGCGGGCTCGTGCCAGAAGAAACCTTCGGCCAGCGGTGCCGCGGCGATCGCGATGCGTGCGTCGCCGTCCTCGAACGCCTGCAGGCCGTCGACGGGGGGCACCTGAAGGCCATGGTCGCGCAGCAGGTCGAGCAGCGTCTCGCGCCGCCCCTCGCTTTCGGCCACCAGCAGCACGCGGTGCAGCGTCGAGCGCAGGTGGCGCTCGAGCGCCTTCAGCGGCTCGGGCGTGCCGCGCTCGATCGCCACCTGCGGCAGCGGGCGCGCCCAGTCCACCGCTTCGTTGCCGCGCACCACCAGCGTGGCGTGCGGCTGCGTGCGGGTGAAGAACTCCTCGGGGCGCAGGAAGATCGCCTCCGGCGGCAGGATCGGCCGTTCGGGATCGTGCTGCAGGAAGCGGTGGCGCTCGCGCGTGTCGTGCCAGAAGCGGTCCAGCGCGCGATCGACCTCACCGTGCAGCACCAGCGCCGCAGGAACGGGCCCCTGGGCACGTGCCCCGCCGGGCCCGCCGCCCGAGGGGGATCCGGCCCCCTGGGGCGGCCCGGCGGCGCCGGCGCCGAGGTAGTCGAAGATCGTCGCCGTGGCGTCGAAGAACAGCGGCAGGTAGTACTCGATGCCGCCGGTGGCAATGCCCTGCGCGATGTCCTTGTAAATGCGCGACTTCGTCGGGTCGCCTTCCATCTTCTCGCGCCAGCGCGCGCGGAACGCGGTGCGCGCCGCGTCGTCGAGCGGGAACTCGCGCCCGGGCAGCAGGCGCACCTCGGGCACCGGGTAGAGACTGCGCTGCGTGTCGGGGTCGAAGGTGCGGATCGAGTCGACCTCGTCGTCGAACAGGTCGACGCGGTACGGCACCGGCGAGCCCATCGGAAAGAGGTCGATCAATCCGCCGCGCACCGCGTACTCGCCGGGGGCGACGACCTGGCTGACGTGCTGGTAGCCGGCCAGCGTCAGCTGCCCCTTCAGCGCCGCCTCGTCGAGCTTCTGCTTCTGCCTGAACTCGAACGTGTAGGCGGCGAGGAACGACGGCGGCGCGAGGCGCTGCAGCGCGGTCGTGGCCGGCAGCAGCAGCACGTCGACGTCGTGCGGGCGGACCACGCGCCACAGCGTGGCCAGCCGCTCGGAGACCAGGTCCTGGTGCGGGCTGAAGGTGTCGTAGGGCAGCGTCTCCCAGTCCGGGAACACCGCCACGCGCAACTCGGGCGCGAAGAAGCGCAGTTCGTCCTCGAGGCGGTGCACGTCGGCCGGCTCGGCGGTGACGATCGCCAGCAGGCGCTTGTGCGCCGCCTGCGCCTGCGCGTGGCGAGCGAGCAGCAGCGCGTCGGCCGAGCCGGGCGGGCGCGGCACGGTGAAGCGCTTGCCGGGGGCGATGGAAGGCAAATGCATCGGGGACGACGACAAAACACAAAAGCCCCGCGGCGCGGGCGGCGGGGGGCGCGGTCATTCTAGGCGCCGCGCCCCGGCGCGGCCGCCGCCGGATGTGCGCCGGCGGCGGGGTCGCGCCATCGGCATGTCGACGTTCGACCCCGTTCTCGCGCGAAACCTGCGCCAAGGCCGGGCGCGCTTCAGCACTCGACGATGTTCACCGCCAGCCCGCCGCGCGCGGTCTCCTTGTACTTGGTCAGCATGTCGGCGCCGGTCTCGCGCATGGTCTTGATGACCTGGTCGAGACTGACGTGGTGGCTGCCGTCGCCGCGCAGCGCCATGCGCGCGGCGGTGATCGCCTTCACCGACGCGATCGCGTTGCGTTCGATGCACGGGATCTGCACCAGCCCGCCGACCGGATCGCAGGTCAGCCCCAGGTGGTGCTCCATGCCGATCTCGGCGGCGTTCTCGACCTGCTCGGGCGTGCCGCCCATCACCGCGCACAGCGCCCCCGCGGCCATGCTGCAGGCCACGCCCACCTCGCCCTGGCAGCCGACCTCGGCGCCGCTGATGCTGGCG
>CAZUBF010000257.1:0-2598 GCA_964618555.1 uncultured Azohydromonas sp. | reverse complement strand
CTCGCCGCCGAACAGCTTGATGGTGTCCATCGTCGCCATCGCCAGGCCGGCGCCATTGACCAGACAGCCGATGTTGCCGTCGAGGCTGATGTAGCTGAGGTCGAACTTGCTCGCCTCGATCTCGGCCGGGTCCTCCTCGTCGAGGTCGCGCATGGAGACGATGTCGGGGTGCCGGAACAGCGCGTTGCTGTCGAAGTTGAACTTCGCGTCGAGCGCCTTCAGGTGGCCGTTGCCCTCCAGGATCAGCGGGTTGACCTCGGCCAGCGACGCGTCGGTGTCCATGTAGCAGCGGTACAGGTTCTTGAACAGCGTCACGGCCTCGGCCTGGCTCGCCTCGGGCACGCCGATGCCGCGCGCGAGCTCCAGCGCCTGTGCGTCGGTCAGCCCGGCGAGCGGGTCGGCGAAGACCTTGATGATCTTCTCGGGCGTCCTGTGCGCGACCTCCTCGATGTCCATGCCGCCTTCGGAGCTGGCCATCATCGCCACCGTCTGCGTCGCTCGGTCGGTGAGCGCGGCGACGTAGTACTCCTTCTTGATGTCGGCGCCCTCCTCGATGAGCAGCCGGCGCACCTTCTGGCCGCCGGGGCCGGTCTGGTGCGTGACGAGCTGCATGCCCAGGATCTGCCCGGCCAGCGCCTTGACCTCGTCGACCGAGCGAGCGAGCTTGACGCCGCCGCCCTTGCCGCGGCCGCCGGCGTGGACCTGCGCCTTCACCACCCAGACGCTGCCGCCGAGCTTCTGCGCGGCCTCGACCGCTTCCTGCACCGTGAATGCGGGCACGCCGCGCGGCACCGGCACGGCGAACTGGCGCAGGATATCCTTGCCTTGGTATTCATGGATCTTCATGGGCGGGCTGGGCAGTGGAGGTACGAGAAGGGCGGACGGCGCGGCCGTGTCAGGCCGGCGTCGTCAGCGGGTTCGACGGTGCATTGTCGGCGTCGTCCTTGGCGCCAGGCTGACGGTGCCAGCGCGGGAAGTGCACGCGCACCACGTCGCCCGACTCGCGCAGCGCGTGGCAGCGGTCGATCTGGAACGGGCGAGGGTCACCAGGACGGTCGGCGCGCGTGTCGATGACGTCGCCGGCGAAGGCCTGGATCACCGCGGTGGGCAGCACCTGCGCCAGTTCGCTCAGGTGGGTACAGCCGAGCACCCCGCCCACGCGCTCGAGCAGCGCTCGGCGGAAGCCGCGACCGAGGTTCAGCCCGACCAGCCGACCGTAGGCGTCGCCGTGGCGGTCGCACTCGCCGACGTAGGGCATCGCCGCGGTGTGCGAGCCGGCGGCGACGACGTTGAGTGCGCGGTCGACGACGAGCCGCAGCAGCATGTCGTGGATCGGGTCGCCGGCGCGGCGCACGCCGCCGCCCAGGGGCACGTCGCGGGTCTTCGTGTCGACCAGCGTCGCGTCGACTTCCCACAGGCCGTCGTCACGGGCGAACACCTGCACGTCGATCGAACGGCGGTGTCTGGGCTGGCGCGACGGGCAGGCGGGAGGCAGCGGCATGGCGGACGCGGCGCGCCGAGAGGCCTTCGGACTGCACGCGAAGGGCCGGCGCGGGCGGGCGGAAAACGCGCCGAAATGTAGCACGCACCCCTTGGCCGGCGGGCGGGTGCCGGCGGCGTCAGTCGTCGTCGGCGCCGCAGGCCGGCACGACGCGGCGGATCACTTCGGGTGAGAAACCGCGCCCGGCGAGGAAGCGCATGTGGCGCGCCCTCTCGGCGGCGTCGGCGGGCGGGCGTGCCCGGTACTTGCGCTCCCACACCGCGCGTGCGCGCTCGAACTCGCTGGTGCGCAGCGCCGCTTCGGCGTCGGCGTCGAGGCCCACGCCCAGGCGCGACAGCTCGCTGCGGATGCGCACGTTGCCGAAGCGCGTCGCGCGTGCGTTGACGCGCGATTCGACGAAGCGCCGCTCGTCGAGCCAGCCCTGGCGCTGCAGATCGTCGAGCAGGGCGTCGACCTCGGCGGCCCGCGCCGCCGGATCGTCGTCGGTGGGCGCGTCGCCGGCACGCTGCGTGGCCGCGGCACGGCGCAGCAGCTTGCCGCGCAACTCGCTGCGGCTGTGGTCGCGCTGCGCCAGCCACTGCAGCGCACGGGCTTTCAGCGACAGCGCGGGCATCGCGGCGGCGCGCCCCGTGCGCGCAGGGGCTACTCGCCGGCGGCGGCGGGCAGCAGCGGGATACCCATCGCCTCGCGCACCTTGTTCTCGATCTCGTGCGCCAGGTCCGGGTTCTCGCGCAGGAACTCGCGCGCGTTGTCCTTGCCCTGGCCGATCTTCTCGCCGCTGTAGGCGTACCACGCGCCGCTCTTGTCGAGCACCTTGGCCGCCACGCCCATGTCGACGATCTCGCCCTCGCGGCTGATGCCTTCGCCGTAGAGGATGTCGAACTCGGCGGTCTTGAACGGCGGGGCCACCTTGTTCTTCACGACCTTGACCTTGGTTTCGCTGCCGATCACCTCGTCACCGCGCTTGATGCTGCCCGTGCGCCGGATGTCCAGCCGCACCGAGGCGTAGAACTTGAGCGCGTTGCCGCCGGTGGTCGTTTCGGGGTTGCCGAACATCACGCCGATCTTCATGCGGATCTGGTTGATGAAGATGACCA
>CAZUBF010000256.1:0-2710 GCA_964618555.1 uncultured Azohydromonas sp. | reverse complement strand
CCTTCGCGCGGTCGATGATCTTCAGGTGCCCGCCGGCGTCGAGGAAGCCGGCGTCGCCGGTGTGGTACCAGCCGTCGGGCGTCAGCACCTCGGCGGTGGCCTCGGGGTTCTTGTAGTACTCCTTCAGCAGCCCGGCCGACTTGACGAGGATCTCGCCGTTGTCGGCGAGCTTGATCTCGACGCCGTCGATCGGCACGCCCACCGTGTCGGCCTTGGCCTCGTGGTCGGGCTGCAGGCAGACGAACACCGCGGTCTCGGTGCTGCCGTACAGCTGCTTCAGGTTGATGCCGATCGAGCGGTAGAAGGTGAACAGGTCCGGCCCGATCGCCTCGCCGGCGGTGTAGGCCACGCGCACGCGGCTGAACCCCAGCGTGTTGCGCAGCGGGCCGTAGACCAGCAGGTTGCCCAGCGCGTAGTTCAGCCGGTCGAAGGTGCCCACGGGCCTGCCGTCCATGCGTGCCGGGCCGACGCGTCTGGCCAGGTCCATGTACCTGTGGAACAGCCAGCGCTTGATCGCGCCGGCGTCCTCCATGCGGATCATCACGCTGGTCAGCAGCGCCTCGAAGATGCGCGGCGGCGCGAAGTAGTAGGTCGGCCCGATCTCCTTCAGGTCGATCGTCACCGTGCTCGACGACTCGGGGCAGTTGACCACGTAGCCGCAGGCCAGCCACTGCGCGTAGCTGAAGATGTTCTGCCCGATCCACGCCGGCGGCAGGTAGGCGAGCACCTCCTCGTGCTCGGTCAGCCGGTCGAAGCGCGCGCCGGCGCTGGCGCGGTCGAGCAGCGTGGCGTGCGTGTGCACCACGCCCTTCGGGTTGCCGGTGGTGCCCGAGGTGAAGAACATCGCCGCCACGTCGTCGGCGCGCCCTTTGACGACCTCGTCGTCGAACAGCCGCGGGTGCTGCCGGTCGTGCTCGGCGCCGGCGGCGAGCAGCACGTCGAGCGACGCCAGCCCCGGCTCGGCGTAGTTGCGCAGGCCGCGCGGGTCGTCGTACCAGATGCGCGCCAGCTGCGGGCACTCGGCGCGCACCTCGAGCATCTTGTCGACCTGCTCCTGGTCCTCGACGATCGCGAAGACGACCTCGGCGTTGCGGATCGGGAACACGAACTCGGCGGCGACCGCGTCCTGGTACAGCGGCACCGGCACCGCACCGAGCGCCTGCGACGCGAGCATCGCGGCGTACAGGCGGGGGCGGTTCTCGCCGACGATCACGATGTGGTCGCCGCGTTTCAGCCCGGCCTGCTCGAGCCCGCAGGCCAGCCGGCGCACCAGCGTCGCCAGCTCGGCCCAGGTCAGCGTCTGCCAGATGCCGTACACCTTCTCGCGCAGCGCCGGCGCCTGGGGGCGCTTGGCGGCATGCTCGAGCAGCAACTGGGGAAACGTGGCGGTCACTGCGGTCTCCTGCGAACGTCGGGCGGGGCGCGCGGGCGCCCCAGGACAGCAACGTCCCGAGGGCCGGATTCTGGGAACGAGTTTGACGCCAGGTTGTCGTTGCAACGACAATCTCCGGGCTTGTCCTATGCGGCCTTTCCCCAGGTGAACCCGGGCGTCACGCCGGCATCGGCGCTGCTCGCGCGATCGCGCGCGCCGCACGCCGACGAACTGCGCAGCATCCCTTGGCTGCGCACGCTCGACCGCGTCGAGCGCGAGCGTGCCGAGGCCGACCTGCGCGTCGTCGTGGTCGAGGTCGGCGAGTACGTGTGCCGAGTCGGACGGCCGGTCACCTACTGGTTCGGGCTGATCGATGGACTGCTGAAGATGAGCAACGACACCGCGCTGGGCTTTCCGATGACCTTCACCGGCCTGCCCCCGGGCGGCTGGTTCGGCGAGGGCACGGTGCTCAAGCACGAGCCGTACCGCTACAACATTCAGGCGCTGCGGCGCAGCCTGGTCGCCGGGCTGACGGTGGCCACCTTCGACTGGCTGCTCGACCGCAGCATCGGCTTCAACCGCTTCGTGATGATGCAGCTCAACGAGCGGCTGGGGCAGTTCATCGGTGCGCGCGAGATCGACCGCCTGACCGAGCCCGACCAGCGCGTCGCGCGCAGCCTGGCCGCGCTGTTCCACCCGGTGCTGTACCCCGGGGTCGGCGAGCTGCTGCGCATCACGCAGCAGGAGCTGGGCTACCTCGTCGGGCTGTCGCGCCAGCGCGTCAACGTCGCGCTCGGCCACCTGCAGGCGCAGGGGCTGATCCGCATCGAGTATGGCGGCGTGCGCGTGATCGACCTCGACCGGCTGCGCCGCTACGGTTGAGCGCCGGGCGCTCGGGCGTCGGTGGTCGGTGCGAGGTTGGCGACGCCGGCGGCGACGTGCCCCGCGGGCACGTGCGACGCCGCGTGCTCGACGTGGCCGGTCTGGTCGTCGAAGAAGAAGTCGGGTTCGAACTCGCGCAGGAACTCGCCCTTGGGCAGACCGCCGAGGAACATCGCCTCGTCGACGTCGATGCGCCAATCCATCAGCGTGCGGATCGCGCGTTCGTGTGCCGGCGCGCTGCGCGCGGTGACCAGCGCGGTGCGGATGCGCATGCGCGGCGCCGGCTGCTGCTGCAGCCGGTGCAGCGCCTCGAGCAGCGGCTTGAACGGGCCCGGCGCCAGCGGCGTGGCGGCGCGCGCGTGCTCGTGGTCGTGGAACGCGCCGATGCCGCCGCTGCGGAACACGCGCTCGGCCTCGTCGGAGAACAGCACCGCGTCGCCGTCGAAGGCGATGCGC
>CAZUBF010000255.1:0-2739 GCA_964618555.1 uncultured Azohydromonas sp. | reverse complement strand
TCGTGATCGGCTGCAGCCACAGGCCGAAGCCGTGGCGGATGCCCATGCTCAGCGTCACGATCGCGGCGCCGCACCACAACACCTGCGTCATCGACAGGCGCGCCGTCGCACCCGGGTTCGTCATCATGGGGTCGGATTGTCCAGGAATCGGGCGCGTGCTGCCGGCTTCCTAGAATGCCGCGATGCCCAGCAGCAAGTCCCCCCGCTACGAAGAAGCCTCGATCCGCGTGCTCAAGGGCCTCGAGCCCGTCAAGCAGCGCCCGGGCATGTACACGCGCACCGACAACCCGCTGCACGTCGTGCAGGAGGTCATCGACAACGCCGCCGACGAGGCGCTGGCCGGCTTCGGCAAGCGCATCGGCGTGACGCTGCACGCCGACGCGTCGGTCAGCGTCGACGACGACGGTCGCGGCATCCCGTTCGGCACGCACCCCGAGGAGGGCGTGCCGGTGGTCGAGATCGTGTTCACCCGGCTGCACGCCGGCGGCAAGTTCGACAAGGGCGCCGGCGGCGCGTACAGCTTCTCCGGCGGCCTGCATGGCGTCGGCGTGAGCGTGACCAACGCGCTGGCCAGGAAGCTGCAGGTCACGGTGTGGCGCGACGGCGAGGTCGCGACGATCGCCTTCTGCGGCGGCGACGTGGTGCAGCCGCTGCAGCGGCGCAAGGCCGCCGCCGGCGAGCGCAGGCACGGCACGCAGGTGCGCGTGTGGCCCGATCCGAAGTACTTCGACGGCGTCGATCTGCCCCGGCACGAGCTGATGCACCTGCTGCGCAGCAAGGCGGTGCTGATGCCGGGCGTGACGGTGACGCTGACGCAGGAGAAGGCCGGCCAGAAGGAGCCCGACGTCCAGACCTGGCTGTTCAAGGGCGGCCTGCGCGACTACCTGCTGCAGTCGCTGCCCGCCGAGCCGCTGATCCCGTTGTTCGAGGGCGCGCACTACGCCGAGGAGGGCGAGACCGAGAACAACGCCCCCGGCGAGGGCGCGGCCTGGTGCGTCGCCTTCACCGACGAGGGCGCGGTGCTGCGCGAGAGCTACGTCAACCTGATCCCCACGGTGGCCGGCGGCACGCACGAGGCGGGCCTGAAGGACGGCCTGTTCGGCGCCGTCAAGAGCTTCATCGAGATGCACGCGCTGCTGCCCAAGGGCGTCAAGCTGATGAGCGACGACGTGTTCTCGCGCGCCAGCTTCGTGCTGTCGGCCAAGGTGCTCGACCCGCAGTTCCAGGGCCAGATCAAGGAGCGGCTGAACAGCCGCGACGCGCTGCGGCTGGTGTCGAACTACGTGCGCCCGGCGCTGGAACTCTGGCTGAACCAGCACGTCGACGTCGGCCGCAAGCTCGCCGAACTGGTGATCCGCCAGGCGCAGGTGCGCCAGCGCGCGGCGCAGAAGGTCGAGAAGAAGAAGGGCTCGGGCGTGGCGGTGCTGCCGGGCAAGCTCACCGACTGCGAGAGCCGCGACCTGGCGTTCAACGAGGTGTTCCTCGTCGAGGGCGACAGCGCCGGCGGCAGCGCGAAGATGGGGCGCGACAAGGAGACGCAGGCGGTGCTGCCGCTGCGCGGCAAGGTGCTCAACGCGTGGGAGGTCGAGCGTGACCTGCTGTTCCGCAACAACGAGATCCACGACATCGCGGTGGCGATCGGCGTCGATCCGCACGGGCCGGGCGACGAGCCCGACCTGTCGGGGCTGCGCTACGGCAAGGTCTGCATCCTCAGCGACGCCGACGTCGACGGCTCGCACATCCAGGTGCTGCTGCTGACGCTGTTCCTGCGCCACTTCCCGAAGCTCGTCGAGCGCGGTCACGTGCACGTCGCGCGCCCGCCGCTGTACCGCGTCGACGCGCCGGCGCGCGGCCGCAAGCCGGCGGCGAAGCTGTACGCGCTCGACGACGGCGAGCTCGAGGCGGCGCTCGACAAGCTGCGCAAGGAAGGCGCGAAGGAAGGCAGCTGGACGATCAGCCGCTTCAAGGGCCTCGGCGAGATGAACGCCGAGCAGCTGTGGGAGACCACGCTGAACCCCGACACGCGGCGTCTGCTGCCGGTGTCGTTCGCCGCGCTCGGCTTCGACGCGACGGTCAAGTCGCTGCACCGGCTGATGGGCAAGGGCGAGGCCGCCGCGCGGCGCGAGCTGATGGAACTGCACGGCGACGCGGTCGAGGTCGATGTCTGAAGCCCCGCTGCGCGTGCGGCTGCGCCCGACGATGCTGTCGGACCTCGACTTCGTGCACCAGGTCGAGGTCGACAGCCACAACCTGCCGTTCATCACGCCGTGGGAGCGCACGCAGCACGAGGGCGCGGTGCGGTTCCCGGACTTCCGCCACTTCATCGTCGAGTGCGGCGACGGCTTCGCCAGCGCCGGCTTCGTGATCCTGCAGGGATGCCGCAACCGGCACCGCTCGGTCGAGCTCAAGCGCATCGTGCTGCAGCCCAAGGGCCAGGGCTACGGGCGCGCCTGCGTGCGGCTACTCAAGCGCATCGCGTTCCGCGACCTGCACGCGCACCGCTTCTGGCTCGACGTGAAGAGCCTGAACCGGCGCGCGCTCGCGCTGTACGCCAGCGAGGGCTTCGTCGAGGAGGGGCGGCTGCGCGAGAGCGTTCGCGTGTCGTCGGACCTCGCCGACGGCTACGACACGCTGGTCGTGATGAGCATGCTCGACCGCGAGTACGAGGCGCGCGTCGCGCTCGGCGACGAAGACGGCTGAACTTCGAACGCGCGCCGGCGCGGCGTGGCCGACAATCCC
>CAZUBF010000254.1:0-2759 GCA_964618555.1 uncultured Azohydromonas sp. | reverse complement strand
ACAGCGGCAGGCCGCTCTCCTCGGCCGCGGCGCGCGCCACCGCCATGCTCACCGCGAGCGTCGCGTTGGCGCCCAGCCGTGCCTTGTTGTCGCTGCCGTCGAGGTCGATCAGCGTCTTGTCGAGGAACGCCTGCTCGCTCGCGTCGAGGCCCAGCACCGCCTCGCTGATCTCGGTGTTGATGTGCTCGACGGCGCGCAGCACCCCCTTGCCGAGATAGCGCGACTTGTCGCCGTCGCGCAGCTCGATCGCCTCGCGGCTGCCGGTGGAGGCACCCGAGGGCACCGCGGCGCGGCCCATCGTGCCGCTTTCGAGCAGCACGTCGCATTCGACGGTGGGGTTGCCGCGGCTGTCGAGGATCTCCCGGCCGACGATATCGACGATTGCGCTCACTGCTAGCCTTTCGATGTGGGGAGGACGCTCAGACGGGGGCGGCGACGCCCTCGACGACGACCATGTGGAAGTATTCGGTGGCGCCGGCGCGCTGCGCACGCGCCCGGCGGTACATCTCGCTGTCGTAGAAGGCCTTGGCCTGCTCGTACGACGGAAAGCGCAGCACGCCGATGCGCGCCGGGCGCCAATCGCCCTCGAGCGTCTCGTGCCGTCCGCCGCGCACCAGGTACTCGCCGCCGAAGGCCTTCACCGCGGCCGGCGCCTCGGCCAGGTACTGCTTGTAGCGCTCGGGGTCGGTGATGTTCATCGTCACGAGCAGATAGGCGTCGGGCATCGTGCGCTCCTTCGCGGCGTCGGCGCGGGACATCGTCTCGACCGGGGTTGCGGACCGGACAGGGGGCGGGTCGACACGGTTTCAGCAGGAGAAGTCGTTTTCCAGCAGCGGCTGCGCCTTGACGACGCGGTCGAGCGCGACGAGCTGCTCGAGCAGCGCCTGCATGTGCTTCAGCGGCACGGCGTTCGGCCCGTCGGACAGCGCCTTCGACGGGTCGGGGTGCGTCTCCATGAACAGCCCGGCCACGCCCACCGCCACCGCGGCGCGCGCCAGCACCGGCACGAACTCGCGCTGCCCGCCGCTGGAGGTGCCCTGGCCGCCGGGCAGCTGCACGCTGTGCGTGGCGTCGAACACCACCGGCGCGCCGGTCTCGCGCATGATCGCCAGCGCGCGCATGTCCGACACGAGGTTGTTGTAGCCGAAGCTCACGCCGCGTTCGCAGGCCATGAAGCGGTCGTCGTCGAGACCCTTGTCGCGTGCCGCGGCGCGCGCCTTGTCGATGACGTTCTTCATGTCGTGCGGCGCCAGGAACTGGCCCTTCTTGATGTTCACCGGCCTGCCCGACTGCGCCACCGCGCGGATGAAGTCGGTCTGCCGGCACAGGAACGCCGGCGTCTGCAGCACGTCGACCACCGCCGCGACCGCCGGCACCTCGGCGTCGGTGTGCACGTCGGTGAGCACCGGCACGCCGAGCTCGCGCTTGACCTTGGCGAGGATCTCCAGCCCGCGTTCCATCCCGGGGCCGCGGAACGAGGTGCCGCTCGAGCGGTTGGCCTTGTCGTAGCTGCTCTTGAAGACGAACGGGATGCCCAGCGCCGCGGTCATCTCCTTCAGCCGCCCGGCCACGTCGACCTGCAGCTGCTCGCTCTCGACGACGCAGGGCCCGGCGATGAGGAAGAACGGCCGCCCGAGGCCGACGTCGAAGCCGCACAGCTTCATGCGACGGCCTTCTCGACGGCGGCGGCACGGCGCGCGCGGTGTTCGAGCGCCGCCTTGACGTAGCCGATGAACAGCGGGTGTCCGTCCCACGGCGTGCTCTTGAACTCGGGGTGGAACTGCACGCCGACGAACCAGGGGTGCACGTCGTGCGGCAGCTCGACGATCTCGGTGAGCTTCTCGCGCTGCGTGATCGCGCTGATCACCAGCCCCGCGGCCTGCAGCCGCTCGAGGTAGTGCTCGTTGGCCTCGTAGCGGTGGCGATGACGTTCGGTGACCGTCGCGCCGTAGATCCGGTGGGCCAGCGTGCCGGGCCGCACGTCGCTGGTCTGCGCGCCCAGGCGCATCGTGCCGCCGAGGTCGGAGCTGGCGTCGCGCTTCTGGATCGAGCCGTCGCGGTCCTGCCACTCGTCGATCAGCGCGATCACCGGGTGCGGCGTGTCGGGGTCGAACTCGGTGCTGTTCGCGCCCTCGAGGCCTGCGAGGTGGCGCGCGACCTCGATCGTGGCCACCTGCATGCCCAGGCAGATGCCCAGGTACGGGATGCGGTGCTCGCGTGCGTACTGCGCGGCGAGGATCTTGCCCTCGATGCCGCGCTTGCCGAAGCCGCCGGGCACGAGGATCGCGTCGTAGGCGCCGAGCTGGGCGACGTTGGCCGCGGTCAGCGTCTCGGCGTCGACGTACTCGATGTGGACCTTCGCGTGGTTGTGGATGCCGGCGTGGCGCAGCGCCTCGTTGAGCGACTTGTACGAGTCCGACAGGTCGGTGTACTTGCCGCACATGGCGATCGTCACCTCGTGCTGCGGGTGCTCGACGGCGTGCACCAGGCGGTCCCAGCGCTTCAGGTCGGCCGGGCGCGTGAGCAGCTGCAGCTTCATGCAGATGATCTCGTCGAGACCCTGCTCGTGCAGCATGCGCGGCACCTTGTAGATGGTGTCGACGTCCCACATGCTGATCACCGCCGGCTTGGCGACGTTGGTGAACAGCGAGATCTTCTCGCGCTCGTCGTCGGGGATCGGGCGGTCGGCGCGGCACAGCAGCGAGTCGGGCTGGATGCCGATCTCGCGCAGCTTCTGCACCGTGTGCTGCGTCGGCTTG
>CAZUBF010000253.1:0-2791 GCA_964618555.1 uncultured Azohydromonas sp. | reverse complement strand
CCAAGCTGCTCGACTTCGGCGCGCTGGTCAACATCCTGCCGGGCAAGGACGGCCTGCTGCACATCAGCCAGATCGCGCACCAGCGCGTCGAGCAGGTCAGCGACTTCCTCAAGGAAGGGCAGGTGGTCAAGGTCAAGGTGCTCGAGACCGACGACAAGGGGCGCATCAAGCTGTCGATGAAGGCGCTGCTCGACAAGCCCGAGGGCTGGGTCGAGGAGGAGCGCCCGCGCCGTGACCGCGACGACCGCGGCGGCCGTGGCGACCGCGGCCCGCGCCGCGACCGCGGCGACCGCCCCGAACGCGGCGAGCGCAGCGAGCGGGCCGAGCGCGAACCGGCGGTCGACGCCGCGCCGGGCGGCGACGAGCCGCCGGCCCGCGACGAGTGACGCGGCAGGGCTGTTGCCGGCGATGAACGCCATCGAGATCACCGCTGCGGGCGGCCCCGAGGTGCTGCGCGCGGTCGAGCGGCCGGCGCCGGTGCCCGCGGCCGGCGAGCTGCTGATCGCGGTGCGCGCCTCGGGTGTCAACCGCCCCGACGTGCTGCAGCGCAAGGGTGCGTACCCGCCGCCGCCCGGCGCATCGGACCTGCCCGGCCTCGAGGTCGCCGGCACCGTGGCGGGCGGCGACTTGGCCGAACTGGCCGCCGCCGGCTTCGCCCTCGGCGACCGGGTCTGCGCGCTGGTCGCCGGCGGCGGCTATGCCGAGCGATGCGTCGCGCCGATCGGCCAGTGCCTGCCGGTGCCGGCGGGGCTGAGCGACGTCGAGGCCGCGGCGCTGCCCGAGACCTTCTTCACCGTCTGGCAGAACGTGTTCGAGATCGCGCGGCTGCAGCCGGGTGAGACGCTGCTGGTGCAGGGCGGATCCAGCGGAATCGGCGTGACGGCGATCCAGCTGGCCCGGGCGCTCGGCTCGACGGTGATCGTCACCGCCGGCAGCGACGACAAGTGCGCCGCCTGCCTGCGGCTCGGCGCCGACCACGCGATCAACTACCGCACGCACGACTTCGTCGCCGAGGTCGGGCGCCTGACCGGCGGGCGCGGCGTCGACGTCGTGCTCGACATGGTTGCCGGCGACTACGTCGCGCGCGAAGTGCAGTGCCTGGCCGACGACGGGAGGCTGGCGATCATCGCGGTGCAGGGCGGCACCGCGTCGCGCTTCGATGCCGGGCTGGTGCTGCGCAAGCGCCTGGCGATCACCGGCTCGACGTTGCGCGCGCGGCCGCTCCCGTACAAGGCGCGGCTCGCGCAGGCGCTGCGCGCGCGCGTGTGGCCGCTGCTCGAGGCCGGGCGCGTGAAGCCGGTGATCCACCGCGTGTTCCCCGCCGCCGAGGCGGCGGCGGCGCATGCGCTGATGGAGTCGGGCACGCACGTGGGCAAGATCGTGCTGACCTGGTGAGGACGACGCCGAGATGAACACGCGACGCAAACTGGTGGTGGGCAACTGGAAGATGCACGGCAGCCGCAAGGGCAACGCCGAGTTGCTTGATGGCATCGTCGCCGCGCGGCCGTTCGGCTGCGACGTCGCGGTGTGCGTGCCGTTCCCGTACCTGGCCGAGACGGCGGTCGCGCTGGCGGCCACCGACCTGCGCTGGGGAGCGCAGGACTGCTCGGCGCACGAGCAGGGCGCCTACACCGGCGAGGTCTCGGCCGGCATGCTGCACGAGTTCGGCTGCCGCTACGTCATCGTCGGCCACTCCGAGCGTCGTGCCTACCACGGCGAGGGCGACCAGCTCGTCGCCGACAAGGCCAAGGCGGCGCTGGCGCGCGGCGTCACGCCGATCGTGTGCGTCGGCGAGACGCTGGCGCAGCGCGAGGCCGGCGAGACCGAGGCGGTGGTCAAGCGCCAGCTGTCGGCGGTCATCCACACGCTGGCGCACTGCGCCAGCGAGATGGTCGTCGCCTACGAGCCGGTGTGGGCCATCGGCACCGGCCGCACCGCGACGCCCGCCCAGGCGCAGCAGGTGCACGCGCTGCTGCGCGCGCAGCTGCTGGCGGCATCGCCGCATGCGCCGGGCATGAAGATCCTCTACGGCGGCAGCGTCAAGCCCGACAACGCGCGCGAGCTGTTCGCGCAGCCCGACATCGACGGCGGCCTGATCGGCGGCGCCTCGTTGAAGGTGGCGGACTTCGTCGCCATCTGCCGTGCCGCCGACGCCATCTGACATCGACGACAAGACCCGGGAAGAGAACCCCCATCATGCAGATCTGGATGAACATCGTGCTGGTGATCCAGCTCGTCTCGGCGCTGGCGATGATCGGCCTGGTGCTGGTGCAGCACGGCAAGGGCGCCGACATGGGTGCGTCGTTCGGCAGCGGCTCGGCCGGCAGCCTGTTCGGCGCCAGCGGCAGCGCGAACTTCCTGTCGCGTTCGACGGCGGTGCTCGCGAGCGTGTTCTTCGTGTGCACGCTCGCGCTGGCCTACATGGGCAACACGCGCGCGCTGGCCCCGTCCGACGCGCAGCGCTCGAGCGTGCTCGAGCGCGCGGCACCGGCCGCCAGCGAGCCCGCCGCGGCGGCGCAGATCCCCGGCGCGGTCGCACCGCCGGCGCCGGCGCCGGCACCCGCCGCTGGCGCGGGATCGGCGGCGATCCCGACCAACTGATCGATCGCAACCGAGGGCGATCCGACTCCGGGTTGACCCTCGGGACGGCGTGCTTTTGTGCTTAGAATGCACGGCTGTCCGGCGAGCCACTCCTCACGCCAGTCGGACGCAAAGGCGGTCCTGGCCGACGTGGTGGAATTGGTAGACACGCTATCTTGAGGGGGTAGTGGCGAAAGCTGTGCGAGTTCGA
>CAZUBF010000252.1:0-2797 GCA_964618555.1 uncultured Azohydromonas sp. | reverse complement strand
AAACCATCGTGCACACCGTGATTCAGCTTGCGCACGGGCTGGGCATGGATGTGGTGGCTGAAGGCGTGGAAACATCGGCGAGTCTTGATCTATTGCGACAAGCGGACTGCGACACAGGACAAGGCTTCCTGTTCGCGAAGCCAATGCCGGCGGCGGCATTCGCCGTCTTCGTCAGTCAATGGAGGGGTGCCACCATGAATGCAAGTGACTCGACCACCACCAGTTGCTGCGTGTGCTGCAAGGAAATCCCGCTCGATGCCGCCTTCACCCCGGAAGGCGCGGAATACGTCGAGCACTTCTGCGGGTTGGAGTGTTATCAACGCTTCGAAGCGCGTGCCAAGACAGGGAACGAAACCGATGCCGATCCGAACGCCTGCGACTCGCTACCGTCAGATTGAGGCATACCCTAACTTGGCGTCAGACCATCCGGCGCTAAATCGTCAGAATAGAGTTGCCTTCCGAATTGATTGACATGCGCCGTCAAGGGTCATAGATTTCTTCCTGACACATTTCCCTCAGGAGGATACCTTGCACGGTCAGCGCATCGGTTACGTCCGCGTCAGCAGCTTCGACCAGAACCCAGAACGGCAGCTCGAACAGATCCAGGTGGATAAAGTGTTCACCGACAAGGCGTCGGGCAAGGACACACGGCGGCCCGAACTGGAACGGCTGCTCGCCTTCGTGCGCGAAGGCGACACGGTCGTGGTGCACAGCATGGATCGTCTGGCGCGCAACCTCGACGACCTGCGCCGCCTGGTGCAGGGCCTCACCCAGCGCGGCGTACGCATCGAGTTCCTTAAGGAGCATTTGACCTTCACCGGCGAGGACTCGCCGATGGCGAACCTGATGCTGTCGGTAATGGGCGCGTTCGCCGAGTTCGAACGCGCCTTGATCCGCGAGCGGCAGCGCGAGGGCATCGCGCTCGCCAAGCAGCGCGGGGCCTACCGTGGCAGGAAGAAATCCCTGTCGTCTGAGCGTATTGCCGAACTGCGCCAACGTGTCGAGGCTGGCGAGCAAAAGACCAAGCTGGCTCGTGAATTCGGAATCAGTCGCGAAACCCTGTATCAATACTTGAGAACGGATCAGTAAATATGCCACGTCGTTCAATCCTGTCCGCCGCCGAGCGCGAAAGCCTGCTGGCGTTGCCGGACACCAAGGATGAGTTGATCCGTCACTACACGTTCAGCGAAACCGACCTCTCCATCATCCGGCAGCGGCGCGGCCCGGCCAACCGGCTGGGCTTCGCCGTGCAGCTCTGTTACCTGCGCTTTCCTGGTGTCATCCTGGGCGTCGATGAGCCGCCGTTTCCGCCCTTGTTGAAACTGGTCGCCGACCAGCTCAAGGTCAGCGTCGAAAGCTGGGACGAATACGGGCAGCGGGAGCAGACCCGGCGCGAGCACCTGGTCGAACTGCAAACGGTGTTCGGCTTCCAGCCCTTTACCATGGGCCACTACCGGCAGGCCGTCCAGTTGCTGACCGAGATGGCCTTGCAGACCGACAAGGGCATCGTGCTGGCCAGCACCTTGATCGAGCACCTGCGGCAGCAGTCGGTCATTCTGCCTGCCCTCAACGCCGTCGAGCGGGCGAGCGCCGAAGCAATCACCCGCGCCAACCGGCGCATCTACGATGCCTTGGCCGAACCGCTGTCGGACGCGCATCGCCGCCGCCTCGACGATCTGCTCAAGCGTCGGGACAACGGCAAAACGACCTGGCTGGCCTGGCTGCGCCAATCGCCCGTCAAACCGAATTCGCGGCACATGCTGGAACACATCGAACGCCTCAAAGCGTGGCAGGCGCTCGACCTGCCTTCTGGCATCGAGCGGTCGGTGCACCAGAACCGCCTGCTCAAGATCGCCCGTGAGGGTGGCCAGATGACGCCCGCCGACCTGGCCAAGTTCGAGGCGCAGCGACGCTATGCCACCCTGGTGGCGCTTGCCATCGAGGGCATGGCCACCGTCACCGACGAAATCATCGACCTGCACGACCGCATCCTGGGTAAGCTGTTTAACGCTGCCAAGAATAAGCATCAGCAGCAGTTCCAGGCGTCAGGCAAGGCCATCAACGCCAAGGTACGTCTGTACGGGCGCATCGGTCAGGCGCTGATCGACGCCAAGCAATCAGGCCGCGATGCGTTTGCCGCCATCGAGGCCGTCATGTCCTGGGATTCCTTTGCCGAGAGCGTCACCGAGGCGCAGAAGCTCGCGCAACCCGATGACTTCGATTTCCTGCATCGCATCGGCGAGAGCTACGCCACCCTGCGCCGCTATGCACCGGAATTCCTTGCCGTGCTCAAGCTGCGGGCCGCGCCTGCCGCCAAAAACGTGCTTGATGCCATTGAGGTGCTGCGCGGCATGAACACCGACAACGCCCGCAAGCTGCCAGCCGATGCACCGACCGGCTTCATCAAGCCGCGCTGGCAGAAACTGGTGATGACCGACGCCGGCATCGACCGGCGCTACTACGAACTGTGCGCGCTGTCCGAGTTGAAGAACTCCCTGCGCTCGGGCGACATCTGGGTGCAGGGTTCACGCCAGTTCAAGGACTTCGAGGACTACCTGGTACCGCCCGAGAAGTTCACCAGCCTCAAGCAGTCCAGCGAATTGCCGCTGGCCGTGGCCACCGACTGCGAACAATATCTGCATGAGCGGCTGACGCTGCTGGAAGCACAACTTGCCACCGTCAACCGCATGGCGGCAGCCAACGACCTGCCGGATGCCATCATCACCGAGTCGGGCTTGAAGATGGGGTTTGGGGAGCAGTGGAACCAAAAACCAACGTAAGGCTTAGCTAGAGTTCA
>CAZUBF010000251.1:0-2837 GCA_964618555.1 uncultured Azohydromonas sp. | reverse complement strand
GAGAAGGGCCTGGGCACGCCGGCCACGCGCGCGGCGATCATCGAAGGGCTGATCGCCGAGAAGTACCTGTACCGCGAGGGTCGCGAACTGGTGCCCACCGCGAAGGCCTTCCAGCTGATGACGCTGCTGCGCGGGCTCGACGTCGAGGACCTCACCCGCCCCGAGCTGACCGGCAACTGGGAGTACCAGCTCGCGCAGATGGAGCACGGCCGGCTGTCGCGCGACGCGTTCATGGCCGAGATCGCGAAGATGGCCGAGCGCATCGTGCGCAAGGCCAAGGAGTACGACCGCGACACGATCCCCGGCGACTACGCGACGCTGGCCGCGCCATGCCCGAACTGCGGTGGCGTCGTGAAGGAGAACTACCGCCGCTTCGCGTGCACCGGCAGTGACGGCACGGGCGCCGGGGCCGGCGGCGCCGACGGCGCCGCGCCGGGCTGCGGGTTCTCGATCACGAAGATCCCGGCCGCGCGCGCGTTCGAGATCGCCGAGGCCGAGGCACTGCTGCGCGACAAGAAAATCGGGCCGCTCGAGGGCTTTCGCTCGAAGGCCGGCTGGCCGTTCACCGCCGAGCTGCGCCTGGTGCGCGACGACGAGATCGGCAACTGGAAGCTCGAGTTCGACTTCGGCGACGACGCGAAGCAGGCCGAGGGCTCCGGAGAGCCGGTCGACTTCTCCGACCAGTCGTCGCTCGGCGCCTGCCCGAAGTGCCGCGGCCATGTCTTCGAGCACGGCACGAACTACGTGTGCGAACACAGCGTCGGCGCGCACCCGACCTGCGACTTCAAGAGCGGCAAGATCATCCTGCAGCAGCCCGTGCCGCGCGAGCAGGTGGGCAAGCTGCTCGCCGAGGGACGCACCGACCTGCTCGAGAACTTCGTCTCGAACAAGACGCGGCGCAAGTTCAAGGCGCGGCTGGCGTGGGACGCGAAGGAGGGCAAGGTCGGCTTCGAGTTCGAGCCGCGTGCGGCCAAGGGGGCGGCGCCGGCGAAGAAGGCCGCGGCGAAGCGGCCGGCGGCGAAGAAGGCGGCCTGACACGATGGCGCTGCGGGCAGCGCCGGCTTGCGGCGCGCCGCGGCGGGCGGTCCGGGCGTGACCGCCGTCGTCGCGTTCAAGCTGCTGGCGATCGTGCTCACCGTCGGCCTCGGCTGGGCCGCGGCGCGGGCGCGCTGGCTCGGCGCCGCCGACGACAGCGCCACCGCGGTGCGCGTGCTGTCGGCCGTCACGTTCAACCTGTTCGTGCCGGCGCTGCTGTTTCGCACGATGGCGCGGCTCGACCTCGCGGCGCTGCCGGGACGCACGATCGCCGCATACTTCGTGCCCGCCTGCGCCTGGCTGCTCGTCGTCTACGCGCTGCAGCGCCGGCGCGCGGCGGCGCACGGCCCGGCGGCACCGGCCACGCGCGCGATCGGGGCGACCTACGGCAACGCGGTGCAGCTCGGCATCCCGGTGTCGGCGGCGCTGTTCGGCGAGACCGGGCTCGGCGTGCACCTCGCGCTCGTCGCGGTGCATGGGCTGATCCTGCTGACGCTGCTGACGGTGCTCGTCGAGGCCGACCTCGCGAGCGCCGACCGGGCCGCGACCTGGGCGGCGACGCTGCGCAGCACGGTGCGTAACACCGTGATCCACCCGGTCGTGCTGCCGGTGCTGCTCGGGCTGGCCTGGAACCTGACCTCGCTCGGGCTGCACCCGGTCGTCGACCAGACCCTGCAGGGGCTCGGCGCCGCCGTGGTCCCGGTGTGCCTGGTGCTCATCGGCGCGTCGCTGCAGGCCTACGGGCTGCGCGGCGGCCTGCGCGGCGCGGCGATGCTGTCGGCGGCCAAGCTGCTCGTGCTGCCGGCGCTGGTGCTGGTGACCGCGCGCTGGGGATTCGGGCTGGACGGCACGGCGCTGGCCGTCGTCGTGATGGTGGCCGCGCTGCCGGTGGGCAACAACGCGCTGCTGTTCGCGCAGCGCTACGGCACGCTGCAGGGCGAGGCGACGGCGGCGATCGTGCTGTCGACGCTGGCCTTCGCCGCCACGGCATCGCTGTGGCTCGCGGCGCTGGCCGCGCTCGGCTGATGCGCCCGGCCGCGGCCTTTGGGACAATCGACGCATGACGCCCACCGACATCCCTGCCTACATGGCCCACGTCGGCGCCGCGGCTCGCGCCGCGTCGCGCGCGATGGCCGCGGCCTCGACGGCGGCCAAGGACGCCGCGCTGCGCGCGCTGGCGCGCCGGCTGCGGGCCGACGCGCAGGCGCTGCAGGCCGACAACGCCAAGGACATCGCCGCCGCCGAGGCCGCGGGGCTGGCCGCGCCGCTGGTCGACCGCCTGCGGCTGACGCCGAAGGTCATCGACACGGTCGCCGAAGGCTGCGAGCAGATCGCCGCGATGCCCGACCCGATCGGCGAGATCACCGACGTCAAGCGCCGCCCGAGCGGCATCGGCGTGGGGCGCATGCGCGTGCCGCTGGGCGTGTTCGGCATGATCTACGAGAGCCGGCCGAACGTGACGATCGAGGCGGCGTCGCTGGCGATCAAGAGCGGCAACGCCTGCATCCTTCGCGGCGGTTCGGAGGCGATCCACTCGAACCGCGCGCTGTGGCGGCGCGTGCAGGCGGCGCTGGCCGACGCCGGCCTGCCGGGCGACGCGGTGCAGCTCGTCGAGACCACCGACCGCGCCGCGGTGGGGCGGCTGATCGCGATGCCCGAGCACGTCGACGTGATCATCCCGCGCGGCGGCAAGAGCCTGATCGAGCGCATCAGCCGCGAGTCGAAGGTGCCGGTGATCAAGCACCTCGACGGCAACTGCCACGTCTACGTCGACGCCGAGGTCGACCTCGAGCTGGCGGTCA
>CAZUBF010000250.1:0-2842 GCA_964618555.1 uncultured Azohydromonas sp. | reverse complement strand
CGCCGTTGAGGCGGCCAGACCGGCCCGTGCAGTTTGGTAGCGGCTGGGGTGATCGAGCCCGTCTCTGAGTACAGAACGCACGGCCGCCGTGCTGGTCTTCCTGAAGCCCGAACGGTTACGCGCGCCGCCTTCGAGCGCGCATGCACAAGCAAGGGATCCGAAGACCATGTCTGCTTCCTCAGTGGTGGCGGGCATCGACGTGGCCAAGGCGCATGTCGATGTCTCGGTGCTGGGCGCCAAGCTCGATGCCCAGCGGTTCGACAACCAGGCCGAGGGACACTCGGCGCTGACGGCGGCATTGAAGCCGCTGGACGTGGCGTTGGTGGTGATGGAGGCCACCGGCGGCTACGAGACGGAACTGGCCTGCGCGCTGCAAGCCGCCGGCTTGGCGGTGGCGGTAGTCAACCCTCGCCAGGCACGCGACTTCGCCAAGTCGATGGGCCGGCTGGCCAAGACCGACACGGTGGACGCACGCATGCTGGCTGAGTTCGCCGCGGTGCTGCTGCGCCGCGAGGACCTCGCTCGCTTTCTGCGTCCGTTGGCTGACCCGCAACAGCAGTGGCTGGCCGCCCTGGTGACGCGGCGGCGCCAGTTGCTGGCCATGATGCTCAGTGAACGGCAGCGCTTGCAGATCACGCCCAAGGGCCTGCACCCGAGCATCGAGGCCATCGTGGCAGCCATCAAGGCGCAGCTCGACGACATCGAGGCCCAGATGGTCGGCCACGTGCGCGAGCACTTCGGCGAGCTCGATCGGCTGCTGCAGTCGGCCAGCGGCATCGGCCCGGTCGCCAGCGCCACGCTGATCGCCGAGCTGCCAGAACTGGGCCGGCTGAACCGGCGCGAGATCGCCGCGCTGGTGGGCATCGCTCCGATGGCCAACGACTCTGGCTCGAGCAAGGGTCGACGACGCATCCAGGGCGGGCGCTTCGACGTACGCCGCGTGCTGTACATGGCAGCACTGACCGCCAGCCGACGAAACCCCACCATCAAGGCCTTCTACGACCGCTTGATCGCTGCCGGCAAGCTGCCCAAGGTCGCCCTGATTGCCTGCATGCGCAAGCTGCTGACCACCCTCAACGCCATGGTCCGCACCAACAAACCCTGGGAAAACTCGCTTCACCGCACTTGACTCGGAAGACGGTTACTCAGCGGATCGGGATCATCACCACGTCGCGATACGGCTGGCGTCGCGCCAGCCGGTCGTACCACGCGCGCAGCGCCGGGAGGTCGGGCCGCTCGATCGGCAGCTCGAACCAGCGATACGCGTAGACGCCGATGCAGACGTCGGCGAGCGTCGGCGCGTCGCCGCACAGGAAAGCGCGGTCGGCCAGCTGCGCGTCGGCGATGCGAAGCACCGTCGCGGTCTTGCGCACGCTCTCGGCGATCACGGCCGCATCGCGCTGCTCCGGCGGCGTGCGCACCAGCTGCCAGAACGCGTTGAACAGCGCCGGGCCGAAGGTGGTGGACGACCAGTCCATCCACTTCTCGACCTGTGCTCGCGCGCGCGGCTCGACCGGGTACCACGCGTGCGCGCCGTGGCGATTGGCGAGGTAGCGCAGGATCGTGTTCGACTCCCACAGCACGAAGTCGTCGTCCTCGATGGTCGGCACGAGGCCGTTGGGATTCAGCGCCAGGTAGGCCGGCTCCTGCGTGCGCCCGAACGGGCCGCCCGCGTCGATCCGCCCGTACGGCAGTGCGAGCTCGGCGCACAGCCACATCACCTTCTGCACGTTCGACGAGGTCGTGCGCCCCCAGAGCCTGAGCATTCGCGAACCCCCTCAGGCCGGCGCCGGCGTGCGGCATTTCGACAGGCTCATGCCGCGCAGGCTCATCACCGTGTCGCCCTGCTGGTTGATCATCTCCTGCTGAACCTGGACGATGCCGCGGTCGGGCTTGCTCTGCGAGCGCTTCGTGTCGACGATCGTGACGCGCACGTGCAGGCGGTCGCCGGGACGCACCGGCCTGGACCAGCGCACCTCGTCGACGCCGGGAGATCCCATGCTCGAGGCCGGTGCGATGAAGTGGTCGACGAGCAGGCGCATCATGATGCTGCCGGTCATCCAGCCGCTCGCGATCAGCCCCCCGTAGATCGACTCGGCCGCGGCCTTCCTGTCGACGTGGAAGGGCTGCGGATCGTAGCGCCGGGCAAAATCGACGATCTCCTCTTCGGTCACGAGGTAGTCGCCGAACTCGATCACCTCCCCGGGCCGGAAGTCTTCGAAGTAACGCTCCTTGAAGGGCACGGCCATGGATGGCGCTCCGCAGTGGCAGTCGGGTTCTTGAGCGCACTAGAATAGCCGAGAACGACCGAGGTTTCGCCGCCGCTCCCGCCATGCCGAACTGCCGTCCGACCGATGACGCGAACCAGCCATCCGGCGCGGGGGTGCGCATCGACAGGTGGCTGTGGGCGGCGCGCTTCTTCAAGACGCGCAGCCTTGCGCAGCAGGCGATCGACAGGGGCCGCGTGCTCGTCGACGGCGAGCGGGTCAAGCTGGCCCGGCCGGTGCGGATCGGCGACGAGCTCAGCGTGCGCATCGACGACGTCGAGCGCACCGTGCGCGTGCTCGGCTTGAGCGACGCGCGAGGGCCCGCGCCGGTGGCGCAGGCGCTCTATCGCGAGTCCGACGAGTCGATCGCGCGTCGCACCGAGCGCCGGGAGGCGCGGCGCCTGCACGTCGAGCCGGCTGCGGCGATCGAGGGCGGGCGGCCGACCAAGCGCGACCGGCGCCGCCTCGGCCGCTTCGGGCCGGGCGAATCCTGAAGACGGGGGCGGCGCTAGCCTGCGGGCGGCTCGTGCATGCCGTGGCTGAGCAGGTAGGTGATGCCGCTCGAGCACGCGAAC
>CAZUBF010000249.1:0-2877 GCA_964618555.1 uncultured Azohydromonas sp. | reverse complement strand
CCCGTCGCACGACCTCGCGGTGCTGAAGATCGGCGTGCCGATCGACCGCCCGCCGGCGCTGCCGCTGGGCAGCAGCCACGACCTGCGTGTCGGCCAGAAGGTGCTCGCGATCGGCAACCCCTTCGGCCTGGACTGGACGCTGACCACCGGCATCGTCTCGGCGCTCGACCGCTCGCTGCCCAGCGAGTCGGGCGTGACCATCGAGCACCTGATCCAGACCGACGCGGCGATCAACCCCGGCGACTCGGCGGGCCGGCTGATCGGCGTCAACACGGCGATCTACAGCCCGTCGGGCGCGTCGGCCGGCATCGGCTTCGCGGTGCCCGTGGACACCGTCAACCGGGTGGTGCCGCAGCTGGTGCGCCACGGGCGCTACCTGCGCCCGGCGCTGGGCGTCGAACTCGACGAGGCGCTGAACCAGCGGCTGGTGCGCGCCAGCGGCGTCGACGGCGTGTTCGTGCTGCGCGTCGCACCCGGGTCGGGCGCCGAGCGCGCCGGGTTGCGCGGGCTGAGGCGCGGCGCCGACGGGCGCTGGCAGCCCGGCGACGTGATCGTCGGCGTCGAGGGGCGAAAGGTCGGCAGCGTCGGCCAGCTGCTCGGGCGGCTCGACGACTTCAAGGTCGGCGAACGCGTGCGCTTGCAGCTGCAGCGCGACGGCCGCCCCGCCGAAGCCACGGTCGTGCTGCAATCGGGGTCATGAAAAACGACGCCAAGACCCAGTGGCACGTCGGCTACTGGCTGCTCGCGCTGCTGGCGCTGCTGAGCCTGCAGAACCTGTGGCAGGCCGCGAACGTCGTCGAGGCGGTGCCGTACAGCCAGTTCGAGCGCGCGCTCGCCGAGGGGCGCGTGGCCGAGGTGGTGGTGGGCGAGACCACGATCACCGGCCGGCTGAAGACGCCCGACCCCGGCGGCAAGACGACCATCGTCGCCAACCGCGTCGAGCCCGACCTGGCCGAGCGGCTGTCGCAGTACGACGTGCCGTACACGCGCGTCGTGCAGAACACCTTCGTGCGCGACCTGCTCAGCTGGGTCGTGCCGGCGCTGGTGTTCTTCGGCCTGTGGTTCTTCCTGATCCGCCGCTTCGCCGACCGCATGGGCGGCGGCATGGGTGGCTTCATGAGCCTCGGCAAGAGCCACGCCAAGGTCTACGTCGAGAAGGACACCGGCGTGACCTTCGCCGACGTCGCCGGCGTCGACGAGGCCAAGGCCGAGCTGCAGGAGATCGTCGCCTTCCTGAAGGACCCGCAGGGCTACGGCCGGCTGGGTGCGCGCATGCCGAAAGGCGTGCTGCTGGTCGGCCCGCCGGGCACCGGCAAGACGCTGATCGCCAAGGCCGTGGCCGGCGAGGCCGGGGTGCCCTTCTTCAGCATCAGCGGCAGCGAGTTCGTCGAGATGTTCGTCGGCGTCGGCGCGGCGCGCGTGCGCGACCTGTTCGAGCAGGCCCGGCAGAAGGCGCCGGCGATCATCTTCATCGACGAGCTCGACGCGCTCGGGCGCGCGCGCGGCATCGCCAGCCCGGTCGGCGGCCACGACGAGCGCGAGCAGACGCTGCAGCAGTTGCTCGTCGAGCTCGACGGCTTCGACAGCTCGGGCGGTCTGGTGCTGCTGGCGGCGACCAACCGCCCCGAGATCCTCGACCCGGCGCTGCTGCGCGCCGGACGCTTCGACCGCCAGGTGCTCGTCGACCGGCCCGACAAGTCCGGCCGCGTCGCGATCCTGCAGGTGCACGTGAAGAAGATCCGCCTCGCGGCGGGCGTCGACCTGGAGCAGGTCGCGGCGCTGACCACCGGCTTTTCCGGCGCCGACCTCGCGAACCTGTGCAACGAGGCCGCGCTGGCGGCCACGCGGCGCGGCGCGTCCGAAGTGACGCTGGCCGACTTCACCACCGCGGTCGAGCGCATCGTCGCCGGGCTGGAGAAGAAGAACCGCGTGCTCAACCCGCGCGAGCGCGAGATCGTCGCCTACCACGAGATGGGGCACGCCCTGGTGGCGCTGGCGCTGCCGGGCAGCGATCCGGTGCACAAGGTGTCGATCATCCCGCGCGGCATCGGTGCACTCGGCTACACGATCCAGCGGCCCACCGAGGACCGCTTCCTGATGACGCGCGACGAGCTGGAGCACAAGATCATGGTGCTGCTCGGCGGCCGCGCGGCCGAGAAGCTCGTCTTCGGCCACCTGTCGACCGGTGCCGCCGACGACCTCGCCAAGGTCACCGACATCGCGCGCGACATGGTCACGCGCTACGGCATGGTCGAGGAACTGGGCTACGTCGCCTACGAGGCGCAGCGCCCGGCCTTTCTCGAGGTGCAGGGCGGCTACGCGCAGGGCGGCGTCCAGCCCAGCCCCGACACGCAGCAGCGCATCGACGAGGCCGTGCGCGCGATCGTGATGGGCGCCTTCGAGCGCGCCAGCGGCATCCTGCAGCGACACCGCGACGTGCTCGAGCGCTGCGCGCGCGAGCTGCTGGCCAAGGAAACGCTCGACGAGGCGGCGCTGCGCGCGCTGACCGCCGGCGTGCGCCCGGCGACGGCTACGGCACCCGCCTGAGGCGCAGCCGGGCGACGAGCCCGCCGTCGGGCGCGTTGCCGAGCTCGAGCGTGCCGCCCATGCGCTGCATCGACTTGTCGACGATCGCCAGTCCCAGCCCGGCGCCGGTGGCGGCGGTGCGCGCGGTGTCGCCGCGGTAGAACGGCGTGGTCAGCTGCGACAGCCGCGCCTGCGGCACGCCGGGGCCGCGGTCGCGCACGCTGACCACCACCCACGGGCCCTCGCGCGTGTAGCTCACCTCGACGCGCGCGACCCCGGTGTCGGCGTCGCGCGCATAGCGCCGCGCGTTCTCGAACAGGTTGGCGAACACGCGGCCGAGTTCGGTCTCGT
>CAZUBF010000248.1:0-2890 GCA_964618555.1 uncultured Azohydromonas sp. | reverse complement strand
AGCCCTTCATGATGCGCCACCACAGCAGCCGCGCGGCGCGCATCTTGGCGATCTCGAGATAGAAGTTCATCCCGATCGCCCAGAAGAAGCTCAGCCGTCCTGCGAACTCGTCGACGTCGAGCCCCTTGCCCAGCGCGGTCTTCACGTACTCCTTGCCGTCGGCCAGCGTGAATGCCAGCTCCAGTGCCTGGTTCGCCCCCGCTTCCTGCATGTGGTAGCCGGAGATGCTGATCGAGTTGAAACGCGGCATCTTCCTCGCCGTGTACTCGATGATGTCGCCGACGATGCGCATCGACGGCTCGGGCGGGTAGATGTAGGTGTTGCGGACCATGAACTCCTTGAGGATGTCGTTCTGGATGGTCCCCGACAGCCGCTCCTGCGCGACGCCCTGCTCCTCGGCGGCGACGACGTAGCCGGCGAGCACCGGCAGCACGGCGCCGTTCATCGTCATGCTCACGCTGACCTGGTCGAGCGGGATGCCGTCGAACAGGATTTTCATGTCCTCGACGCTGTCGACCGCGACGCCGGCCTTGCCGACGTCGCCGGTGACGCGCGGGTGGTCGCTGTCGTAGCCGCGGTGCGTGGCGAGGTCGAACGCGACGCTGACGCCCTGCGCGCCGGCGGCCAGCGCCTTGCGATAGAAGGCGTTGCTGTCCTCGGCGGTGGAGAAGCCCGCGTACTGGCGGATCGTCCACGGCCGCACCGCGTACATCGTGGCCTGCGGCCCGCGCACGAACGGCTCGAAGCCGGGCAGCGTGTCGGCGTGCGGCAGCGCCGCGATGTCGGCGGCGGTGTACAGCGGCTTCACGGTGAGCCCTTCGGGCGTCACCCAGTTCAATGCGGCCGCATCGCCACCGGCCGACTTGGCGGCGGCGCGCGCCCACTGATCGATCGTCGCGGCGGTGGACTCCGACGGCTTGGCACCCTGGCTCATGCGCTCTCCTTGGCCCCGGTGCGGCGCGGGCGCCGGCCGCCGAACGGCGCCGCGTCCGAGGCCCGCCAGCCGCTGCGCTTGCGACCGCCGCTTGCCGAGGGATTTCGATTATGCATAATTATGAATGCAAAACCAACACCAGGCTGACTTGCCGCACCGCACTGTCGCACCTGCCGTGACCGCCGTCGACGCCCCGGCCGCCGACGCGTCGCCGCCGCGCCCGCTGGCGCGCCGCGCGCTGTACGAAGACGTCGCCGACCGCCTGCGCCAGCAGATCTTCGCGCGCGAGCTCGAGCCCGGCAGTTGGATCGACGAGCAGCGCATCGCGGCCGACTACGGCATCAGCCGCACGCCGCTGCGCGAGGCGCTGAAGGTGCTCGCCGTCGAGGGCCTGGTGACGATGAAGCTGCGCCGCGGCGCCTACGTCACCGAGATGAGCCGCGACGACGTCACGCAGGTCTACCACCTGCTGGCGCTGCTCGAGAGCGATGCCGCCGGCACCGTGGCGCTTCGCGCCGGCGACGCGCAGCGCGCCCGGCTGCGCGCCCTGCACGACCAGCTCGAACGCGAGGTGCAACAGCGCGACGCATTCTTCGCGGCCAACGAGCGCTGGCACATGGCGCTGCTCGAGAGCGCCGGCAACCGCTGGAGCGCGCAGATCGTCGCCGACCTGCGCAAGGTGATGAAGCTCAACCGCCACCACTCGCTGTTCAAGCAGGGGCGGCTGGCCGACTCGCTGGCCGAACATCGCGCGATCATGGCCGCGATCGAGGCGCGCGACGCCGACAAGGCGACGCGGCTGATGCGCCTGCACTTCGTCGGCGGGCTCGAAGCCGCCGCCGGCTGAGCGTCGGCGCGGCACGAAGCGCGACGCCCCGCGCGAGGCGGGGCGTCGGCAGAAACGGCGCGCGGGCCGCTCAGGACCTCAGCTGTTCCTCGAGATCCTTGCAGGTCGGCGCGCACACGGTCTGCGAACGGCCGAGCAGCTTGCGCGTCTTCAGCATCGAACGGGGACGGTGCTTGCCGCACAGGAAGCACGACATGGTGCCGGCGCCGAAGGCACCGGCCACCGAGAACGGCGACCCCGGTGCCTTGGACTTGTAGCGCAAGCCATCGGGTTCCACCAGCGTCTTGATCTCGTCTTTCGCCATCTGTTGCTCCTAGGCAGGCGTGCGATCCCTGCGTCAACCGTAAGGATACTGTATATACCCCCAGCGTGCCGGCGCAGGGTTTCTCGGTGCCTCAGGCGCGCTGGGCGACCGGCTTGACCTGGCGCGGCGTCGAGCCGACGAACAGCTGGCGCGGGCGGCCGATCTTGTACTCGGGGTCGCCGATCATCTCGTTGAGCTGTGCGATCCAGCCCACCGTGCGCGCGAGCGCGAAGATGGCGGTGAACAGGCTCACCGGGATGCCGATCGCGCGCTGCACGATGCCCGAGTAGTAGTCGACGTTGGGATAGAGCTTGCGGCTGACGAAGTAGTCGTCCTCGAGCGCGATCTTCTCCAGCGTCATCGCCAGCTTGAACAGCGGGTCGTCGTGCAGGCCCAGTGCGCCCAGCACCTCGTGGCAGGTCTCGCGCATGAGCTTGGCGCGCGGGTCGTAGTTCTTGTAGACGCGGTGGCCGAAGCCCATCAGCTTGACCTTCGAGTCCTTGTCCTTGACCTGCTTGATGAACTCGCCGATCTTCTCGACGCCGCCCATGCGCTGGATGTCCTCCAGCATGTTCAGGCAGGCCTCGTTGGCGCCGCCGTGCGCCGGGCCCCACAGGCAGGCCACGCCGGCGGCAATCGCGGCGAAGGGGTTGGTGCCCGAGCTGCCGCACAGCCGCACGGTGGAGGTGCTGGCGTTCTGCTCGTGGTCGGCGTGCAGGATGAAGATGCGGTCCATCGCCCGCACGAGCACGTCGTTGGGCACGTAGTCCTCGCACGGCGTGGCGAACATCATGCGCATGAAGTT
>CAZUBF010000247.1:0-2971 GCA_964618555.1 uncultured Azohydromonas sp. | reverse complement strand
CCGGTGCAGCACGGCAGCGACCGCATCCTGATGGCGATGAAGCGCGGCTACACCGCGCTCGAATACAAGAGCACGGTGCGCAAGCTGCGCGCGGTGCGCCCGCAGATCAGCCTGAGCAGCGACTTCATCGTCGGCTTCCCGGGCGAGACCGACGACGATTTCGACCGCCTGATGCGCCTCGTCGACGAGGTCGGCTACGACGCCAGCTTCAGCTTCGTGTTCAGCCCGCGCCCCGGCACGCCGGCGGCCAACCTGGTCGACGACACGCCGCACGAGGTGAAGCTGCGGCGGCTGCAGCGGCTGCAGACGGCGCTCGAGGCGAACGTGCGCCGCATCAGCGACAGCCGCGTCGGCACGGTGCAGCGCATCCTCGTCGAGGGTCCGTCGAAGAAGAACCCCGCCGAGCTGATGGGACGCACCGAGTGCAACCGCAGCGTCAACTTCGACGCCGGGCCGCTGGCGCGCCGGCTGGTCGGTCGCATGATCGACGTGACGATCACGCGGGCGCTGCCGCACTCGCTGCGCGGCGAGGTCGTCGTGCACGACGAACGGCCGCAGGCCGCCTGACGCGTGCCGCCGCGCCGGTCAGCGGCGGCGCACGAAGCCGGCCCACCACAGCGCCAGCGCGCAGGCCAGCACCATCAACGCGTACGTCGCCATGCGCCCGTCGCGGCCAAACGCGACGAGCCCTCCGACCAGCACCACAGCGCCGGCCGAACAGGCCCACACGGCCAGGTGCCAGGCGCCTGCCGCTGCCAGCTCGCGCCGCCACAGCAGCTTGGCAGCCATGGCGCTGACGCCTCCGACGAACAGCGCCGGAGCAAAGAAGTTCAGCAGGTGCCACAAGCCGTCGATCGGGCCCATCGGAAGGCGAATTCGGGGTCGGGCGCGGCCCGGCGGGCGGCCGGGCAGGTTGACTTCTGTCAAGGTCGAGGGCGCCCGTCGTCGGGCACCATCGGGCCGGCGCTTGAGCGGGCTTGAGGCGTCGAATCTTACAATTCGCATATGAGCGTCATCGCGCTGGGGCTGAATCACACGACCGCGCCGCTGGACCTGCGCGGCCGGCTGGCGTTCGCCCCCGAGCAGCTGCCGCCGGCGCTGCGCGGCCTGCGCGAACGACTGCAGCGTGCGATGCCCGAGGCGGCACTGGTGTCGACGTGCAACCGCACCGAGCTGTACGTCGCCGCCCGGCCCGACGCCGTGCGCGAGCTCGTGACTCCCGCGCTCGACTGGCTGGCGGAGCGCGGCGGCGTCAGCGCCGCGCACCTGCAGTCGCACAGCTACGTCATGCAGGACCGCGCCGCGGCACGGCACGCGTTCCGTGTCGCCGCCGGGCTCGACTCGATGGTGCTCGGCGAGCCGCAGATCCTCGGCCAGATGAAGCAGGCGGTGCGCGGCGCCGACGCGGCCGGCACGCTGGGCACCACGCTGCACCAGTTGTTCCAGCGTTCGTTCTCGGTGGCCAAGGAGGTGCGCACCTCGACCGAAGTCGGCGCGCATTCGATCAGCATGGCCGCCGCCGCGGTTCGGCTGGCGGCGCAACTGTTCGAGGACCTGCACACCGTGAAGGTGCTGTTCGTCGGCGCCGGCGAGATGATCGAGCTCGTGGCGACGCACTTCGCGGCGCGCGAGCCGAAGCTGATGGCGGTGGCCAACCGCACCCTCGAGCGCGGCGAGAAGCTGGCCAGCCGCTTCGGCGCGCAGGCGCTGCGCCTGGCCGACCTGCCCGAGCGGCTGCACGAGTTCGACGCCGTCGTCTCGTGCACCGCGAGCACGCTGCCGATCATCGGGCTCGGCGCCGTCGAGCGGGCGCTGAAGGCACGCCGTCACCGCCCGATGTTCATGGTCGACCTCGCCGTGCCGCGCGACATCGAGCCCGAGGTCGCCCGCCTGTCCGACGTCTATCTGTACACGGTCGACGACCTGTCGTCGATCGTCGCCACCGCCGGCGAGAAACGCCAGGCCGCGGTCGAGCAGGCCGAGGCGATCATCGACGCCGGCGTGCAGAGCTTCGCGCACTGGCTCGACCAGCGCGCCAGCGTGCCGCTGATCCAGGCCATCAATCGCCAGGCCGACGACTGGCGCCAGATCGAGATGGCGCGCGCGCGCCGCCTTCTGGCCCGCGGCGAGAGCGTGGACGCGGTGCTCGACGCGCTGGCGCGCGGCATCACGCACAAGCTGCTGCACGGCGCGTACGCCGAACTGCACGGCGCCGACGGCGAGCAGCGTGCGCAGGTGGCCGATACGGTGTCGCGGCTGTACCTGCGCCATCACAGCCGCCGCCCCGACGACGCCGGCCGCTAGCGGGCCGACCCACCTGCCGCGCGGCCGACCGGCCGTGTGCCGCTCCAGCACGCCCCGTCACCGATGACCCCGCACCTGCGCCAGCAGTTCGACCGCCTCGCGATGCGGCTGGCCGAACTCGACGCGAGCCTCGCCGACCCCGCGGTGGCCGCCGACGTCGCGCGGCTGCGTGCGCTCGGCCGCGAGCAGGCCGAGGCCGCCGACGTGGTGGCACGCTACCGCGCCTACGAGCAGCGCGAGCGCGACCTCGCGGGGGCGCGCGAGCTGCTCGAGCAGTCGGCCGGCGACGCGGAGATGGCGGCGCTGGCCCGCGACGAAGTCGCGCAGGCCGAGGCCGACCTCGCACGCCTGCACGCCGAGCTGCAGACCGCGCTGCTGCCCAAGGACCCCGACGACGCGCGCAACGCCTTCGTCGAGATCCGCGCCGGCACCGGCGGCGACGAGTCGGCGCTGTTCGCCGGCGACCTCGCGCGCATGTTCCTGCGCTACTGCGAGCGCCGCGGCTGGCGCACCGAGGTGATGAGCGACAGCCCGTCCGAGCTCGGCGGCCACAAGGAGCTGGTGCTGCGCGTCGAAGGCGACGGCGCCTACGGGGCGCTGCGCTTCGAGTCGGGCGGCCACCGCGTGCAGCGCGTGCCGGCCACCGAGAGCCAGGGCCGCATCCACA
>CAZUBF010000246.1:0-2975 GCA_964618555.1 uncultured Azohydromonas sp. | reverse complement strand
GCGCTCCTGCGGGTGGTACAGGCAGGTCGGGTGGAACTGGATGAACTCCATGTTGGCCACGCGGCAGCCGGCGCGCCAGGCCATGGCGATGCCGTCGCCGGTGGCGGTGTCGGGGTTGCTGGTGTAGCGGTAGACCTTGCCGACGCCGCCGGTGGCCAGCACCACCGCGGCGGCGGGCAGCGTCTCGACGCGGTGGCCGTCGATGTCGAGCGCGTACACGCCGTAGCAGCGCGGCGGCTCGTCGCGGCGCAGCAGCCGCGAGGTGATCGGGTCGACGGCCATCCAGCGCTCGCGCAGCTCGATGTTCGGGTGCGCCTGCGCGCGCGCGAGCAGCGCTTCGTGGATCGCGTGCCCGGTGGCGTCGGCGGCGTGCGCGATGCGGCGCACCGCATGCCCGCCCTCGCGCGTCAGGTGCAGGCCCAGCGGCCCGGCCGGGTCGGGCGAAAACGGCACGCCCTGCGCGACCAGCCACTCGACGGCCTGCGCGCTGTGCTCGGCGACGAAGCGCGCCGTGTGCTCGTCGACCAGCCCGGCGCCGGCGTCGCGCGTGTCGCGCACGTGCGACTCGACGCTGTCGTCCGAGCCGAGCACGCCGACGATGCCGCCCTGCGCCCAGGCGGTGGCCCCCTCGTGGCGATCGCGCTTGGCGAGCACGACGACCCGTTGGCGGTCGGCCAGCTGCAGCGCCACGGTCAGCCCCGCGAGACCGGCGCCGACGATGACCACCGGGCCCGATGAGGCGCTCGCGCGTACGTCTGCCATGCGACGGATTCTAAGGACGCCCCGGCCCGCGTCGACGCGACCTGCCGGCGGACGACCGTGCGGTCCGCTTGCACCGCGGCGGGCAGATTGCACGCGGCCGACGCACCTGCGCCGCGCCGCCGCCGGGCGAAAGACGACAATGCGCGACCAACCCTCCCGCCGGCCGCACCGATGTCCCGCCCCGACCTGACCCCAGCGGCGCAGCCCGGGGCCGAGGCGTGGCTGCCCACGCAGCAGGTCGCCGGGCCGCCGACGCAGCTTTTCACCGCGCGCGAGCGCGACGACGCCGACACCGGCGTCGGCCGCCGCGTCGACGACCGGCTGTGGGAGTTGTTCGTCGTCTTCGAGCCGGCGCAGGCGCTGCAGCAGCAGTTCGACCTGCGCCCCGAGGGGTTCATCGCGCTGCACGACGTCGGTGCGCCGGTGTCGCGACGCTGGCTCGCGGCACAGGCGGAGGCTCGCGGACTGGCGCTGCACCGGCTGGTGATCCGCAGCCAGGGCCACGGCGTCGCGCTGGCGACGATCGAGTTCGCCGAACTCCCCGGCGCCGACGGCACGCCGGTGCGCGTGTACAGCACCGACGTCGACGCCGACTCGCGGCAGCGGCCGCAGATCGCCCGCACGCTGCTGGGCTCGAGCCGACTGGCCGTCGTGCTGCTCGGTGACCTGCCGTCGCACGCGCTGGCTGCCGCGCTGCAGCCGCTGCACGAGGCCATCGTCGCCGGACCTTGGCGCAACCGCGAACTGCTGGTGCTGCCCCTGGCGGGTTCGTCGGCGCAGGCGCAGCAGGCGACCCAGCTCGGCCAGGGCACCGGCGTGCGCACCACGGTGGCACCGCTGGTGGCCGGCGCCGAGCAGGCGCTCAGCTATGCGGTGGTCGCGTGGAACCGGCTGCACCAGCCGCTGGGGGGTCGCGCCACGCCGCAGATCGCGCTGCCTGCCGCGGCCGCGCGGCCGGCCACGGCGCCGGTGGCGGCCGCGCCGAACCCTTCAGTGCCCGCCCCCCCACCGCGGCCTGCCGTGTCCGCGCCGCCGCTGCCGCCGGTGCCGGGCTTCGTGACGCAGGCGACCCCCCTGCCGAACGCGCAGGCACGGCGCGCGGCGTTGCCGTTGCAGCCGATGCCCGACCCTCGCGCCACCGCCCCGAATCGCGGCGAGGCGTCGTCGCTGCAGCGCTACGTGCAGCGATGCCTCGAGGTCAAGGGCATGGTCAGCTGCTGCGTCTTCGAGCCCGAGTCGCAACGCACGCTGGCCTTCGCCGGCGCCCGCCCGGGGCCCGCCGCGCTCGCGTCGCAGGGCGCGGCGCTGCACGCGGCGCTGCGCAACAGCGCACTGGCGCTGGGCCTCGGCGGCGCGCCGCCCGAGGCGGCGGTGACGCTGGCCGGCCACCATCTGGTGCTGCGGCCGGTGCCCGGCCAGCCGGGGCGGGTGCTGCACGCGGTGATCGACCGCAGCGCGACGCCCCTGGTGCTGGCGATGCGGCACATCGAGCGGCTCGACGAAGCCCTCGGCGAGGACTGAGCGCCGACGGCGCCCCTTGCTCTGCGCAGGCCGCGAGCCGCGGCTCGGCGCCCGCCTGCGGGGGTGCGGATCGCTCAGTTCTGCCGCGCGCAGCGCTCGCGGCCGTCGCCCCGTCGAGCCCGCACTCGCGGGCTCGCAGCGGCGGGGCTCAGTGCACGACGCGGCCGAAGCTGAACTCGCCGGCCTCCACGTCGACGGGGATCGTGTCCTTCGGCCCGAAGCGGCCCTCGAGGATCAGCCGGGCCACCGGGTTCTCGATGCGATGCTGGATCGCGCGCTTGAGCGGCCGGGCGCCGAACACCGGGTCGAAACCGACCTTGGCGATCTCGGCCATCGCCGCCGGCGACACGTCCAGCTTCATCTCCATCTTCGCCAGCCGCTGCTCGAGCGCACGCAACTGAATGCGCGCGATGTTCTCGATGTGCTGCTGGTCGAGGGCGTGGAACACCACCGTCTCGTCTATGCGGTTGAGGAACTCGGGGCGGAAGTGGCCCTTGACCTCGGCCCACACCGCCTCGCGGATCAGCTCCGGGTCCTGCCCGGCCATCTGCATGATCAGGTGCGAGCCCAGGTTGCTGGTCATCACGATCACCGCGTTCTTGAAGTCGACCGTGCGGCCCTGGCCGTCGGTCAGGCGACCGTCGTCGAGCACCTGCAGCAGCACGTTGAACACGTCCGGGTGCGCCTTCTCG
>CAZUBF010000245.1:0-2993 GCA_964618555.1 uncultured Azohydromonas sp. | reverse complement strand
AAGCTGCTGATCGCCGACGAGCCGACCACCGCGCTCGACGTGACGATCCAGGCGCAGATCCTCGCCCTGCTCGACGAACTGCAGCAGGAAATGGGCATGGCGCTGCTGTTCATCACGCACGACCTGAACCTGGTGCGCCGCTTCAGCCATCGCGTCGGCGTGATGGAGCGCGGCCGGCTGGTCGAGTGCGGCCCCACCGCCGACGTGTTCGCCGCGCCGCGCCACGCGTACACGCATCGCCTGCTGGCCAGCCGGCCGCAGCGCGTCGTGCAGCCCGTGGCCGACGACGCGCCGACGCTGCTCGAGGCGCGCGGCGTCGACGTGACCTTCCCGGTCCCGCTGGGGTGGTTTCGCCGGCGCGACTTCGTCGCGGTGCGCCGCGCCACGCTGGCGCTGCGGCGCGGCGAGACGCTGGGCATCGTCGGCGAGTCGGGGTCGGGCAAGACCACGCTGGGCATGGCGCTGCTGGCGCTGCAGCCGGTGGCCGGCGGCGAGGTGCGGCTGGACGGCGAGCGCATCGACGACGCGCCGCGCGAGGCGCTGCGGCGCATGCGCCGACGCATGCAGGTGGTGTTCCAGGACCCGTTTGCCAGCCTGAGCCCGCGCATGACGGTGGGCCAGATCGTCGGCGAGGGGCTGGCGCTGCACCGCCCCGAGCTGGGCGCGGCCGAGCGCGAGCGCGCGGTGCTGGCGATGCTCGACGAGGTGGGCCTGAGCGAGCGCCACGGCGTGCCGATGGTGCTGCAGCGCTACCCGCACGAGTTCAGCGGCGGGCAGCGCCAGCGCATCGCGATCGCTCGCGCGGTGGTGCTGCAGCCCGAGCTGCTGGTGCTCGACGAGCCGACCTCGGCGCTCGACGTGTCGGTGCAGCAGCAGGTGCTGCGCCTGCTCGTCGACCTGCAGCGGCGCTACGGCATGAGCTACGTGTTCATCAGCCACGACCTGGCGGTGGTGCGCGCGATGGCGCACCGCGTGCTGGTGATGAAGGACGGCACGGTCGTCGAGGAAGGCGAGGCGCAGGCGCTGTTCGACGCGCCGCGCGAGCCTTACACGCGCGAGCTGCTCGCGGCGGCGCACCTGGCGGCTGACCTGGAGGGCTGATGCTGGACTTCGCCGACGTCCGCGACGCCGCGCAGCGCCTGCGCGGCGTCGCGCTCCGCACGCCGGTGCTGACCTCGTCCACGCTCGACGCGATGCTCGGCGCGCAGGTCTTCATGAAGGCCGAACACCTGCAGCGCATGGGCGCGTTCAAGTTCCGCGGCGCCTACCACGCGTTGTCGGTGCTGGCGGCCGACGAGCGCGCGCGCGGCGTGGTGGCGTTTTCATCGGGCAACCACGCGCAGGCGGTGGCGCTGGCGGCGCGGCTGTTCGGCTGCCCGGCGACGATCGTGATGCCGGTCGACGCGCCGGCGCCGAAGGTCGCGGCCACGCGCGGCTACGGCGCCGAAGTGGTGCTGTACGACCGCTACCGCGACGACCGCGCCGCGATCGCACGGCGCATCGCCGGCGAGCGCGGCGCCGCGCTGATCCCGCCGTTCGACCATCTGCCGGTGATGGCCGGCCAGGGCACCTGCGCGCTCGAGCTGATCGAAGACGTCGGGCCGCTCGACGCGCTGATCGTGTGCGCCGGCGGCGGCGGGCTGCTGTCGGGCTGCGCGGTGGCGGCCAAGGCGCTGTCGCCGGCGATCGAGGTGTTCGGCGCCGAACCCGAGGCCGGAGACGACATGCGGCGCTCGCTGCACGCCGGGCGCATCGTGACCATCGACGTGCCACGCACGATCTGCGACGGCCAGCAGACCACGGCGGTCGGCGTGCAGCCGTTCGAAGTGATCCGCACCCACGTCAGCGACGTGCTCACCGTGCCCGACGCGGTGGTCGTCGATGCAATGCGCTTCGCCTTCGAGCGCATGAAGCAGGTGCTCGAGCCGTCGGGCGCGTGCGCGCTGGCGGCGCTGATGCACCATGGCGTGCGCTTCCGCGGCCGGCGCGTCGGCGTGACGCTGTCGGGCGGCAACGTGGGCGTCGAGCGCTTCGTCGCGCTGGTGACCGGGGCCGAGCGTGCCACCTGAGGCCGGAGCCGCGGCGATGCGAAGATCGCGCCTCGACGCCACCAACCCCAGGCCCGACCGATGCCCCGAGCGATCCTCGACGAAGCGCAGCTGCACCCGGCGATCCGCGACCGCGTCGCGAGGCTGAACGCCGACCTGGTGCAGCAGGTGCGCGACGCCGCCGCGGCGCACGCCGTGGTCGTCGTCGGCATGGGGGGCAACCCGTTCGTGCGCAAGGCTCGCCGCGCGCTCGACGCCGCGGGCATCGCCCACCACGACATCGACATCGGCAACTACTTCGGGTCCTGGCGGCGCCGCAATGCATTGAAGATGTGGACCGGGTGGCCGACCTTCCCGATGGTGTTCGTCAAGGGCCTGCTGATCGGCGGCGCCGCCGAGACCGAGGCGTCGATCGCCTCCGGCGAGATGGCGCGCCTGCTCGCGTGAGGCGGCTCGCTGCGCTGGCGCTGCTCGCCGCAGCGGCGGCACCGGCCGGCGCCGCGTCGCTGGCGCTGGAGCCGTGCCGGCTGGCCGGCGTCGAGCACGAGGCGCGCTGCGGGCGCGTCGAGCGGTCGCTCGACCCGGCGCGCCCCGACGGGCCGAAGATCGACGTGCACTTCGCGGTGCTGCCGGCGCTGGCGCGCCGGCCGCGCGACGACGCGGTGTTCTTCTTCGCCGGCGGCCCGGGGCAGAGTGCGATCGACCTCGCCGGCCACGTGACCGCGTTGCTGGCGCGCTTCGGCAACCGGCGCGACATCGTGCTCGTCGACCAGCGCGGCACCGGGCGCAGCGCGCCGCTGGCTTGCGACCGGCCGCCCGACGAGTGGGCGCCGACCGACGCGCAGGCCGCGCACCTGCTGGCATGTCGCGACGCACTGGCGCGGCGGCCGCACCTGCGCGCGGTCGACGACCTGCGCCACTTCACGACGCCGGCGGCCGCCGGCG
>CAZUBF010000244.1:0-3100 GCA_964618555.1 uncultured Azohydromonas sp. | reverse complement strand
TCGACCAGCGTCAGGATCGAGTCGAGCAGGTAGCTCTCGGCGATCTCGTCGTCCATGAAGAACGTCTGCGCCACCGGGCCGGGGTCGGCCAGTCCGGTGGTCTCGATGACCACGCGCTCGAAGTCGAGCTCGCCCTTGCGGCGCTTGCCGGCCAGGTCCGACAGCGTGGTGCGCAGATCCTCGCGGATCGTGCAGCACACGCAGCCGTTGCTCATCTGGATGATCTGCTCGCGGGTGTCGGCCACCAGGATCTCGTTGTCGATGTTCTCCTCGCCGAATTCGTTCTCGATCACCGCGATCTTCTGTCCGTGCGCCTCGCCGAGCACGCGCTTGAGCAGGGTGGTTTTGCCGGCGCCCAGGAAGCCGGTGAGGATGGTGGCGGGGATCAGGCCTTGGGTCACGGTGCGGGTCCGGTCGAGCGTCAACGATAACCCCTGGATATTGGGGCGGCGAACTGTCGTGCAAGGGGCAGGCCGTGTCAAGCCGATCGGGTATTCTCCGCCTTCCGTCCACTCCGACACCACGACGTGTCCGACCCGCAGCCACCGCGGTCGCCGCGCCGCGCCGAAGGCGCCGGCGAGCCGCGCGACAAGCGCAACCTCTTCGAGCGTCTCGTCGAGTTCCTGAGCCCCGGCCCCGATTCGCGCGCCGAGTTGATGAAGACGCTGGCCGACGCCGAGCAGCGCGAGCTGATCGAGCCCGAGTCGCGCGCGATGGTCGAAGGCGTGCTGCGCATGGCCGACATGAGCGCCGGCGACGTGATGGTCGCCGCGCCGCGCATGGACATGCTCGACATCGACGCGCCCTACGACTCGCTGCTGAGCATCGTCATCTCGACGGCGCACTCGCGCTTTCCGGTGTACGAGGGTTCGCGCGACAACCTCATCGGCATCCTGATGGCCAAGGACCTGCTCAAGCTGCAGCGCGCCCCCGGCCTGAACCTGCGCACGCTGCTGCGCCCGGCGGTGTTCGTGCCCGAGAGCAAGCGGCTGAACGAACTGCTGCGCGACTTCCGCAGCAACCGCAACCACTTGGCGATCGTCATCGACGAGTTCGGCAACGTCGCCGGGCTGATCACGATCGAGGACGTGCTCGAGGAAATCGTCGGCGAGATCGAGGACGAGTTCGACGAGGAGGACGCCGACAGCTCGATCTACACGCTGGCCGACGGAACGCACCGCGTGGCCGGCGACGCCGACGTCGAGGACGTCGTCGAGGCGTTCGGCGTCGAGTTGCCCACCGAGGCGTTCGACACCATCGGCGGGCTCGTCGCGCACGAGCTCGGTCGCGTGCCGCGGCGCGGCGAGTCGGTCGACATCGCCGGCCTGCGGTTCACCGTGATGTTCACGCGCGGCGGCGCGGTGCGCTGGTTCAAGGTCTCGCGCACGCCGGCGGCCGACGCCGTTTGAGCGCGCCGCCGGCCACGCGCTGGCCGCTCGCGGCCGACGCACCCGCCGCCGCGGCGCTGGGTGCGCTGCACAGCCTGCCCTTCGTCCACACCGAGGCGTGGACGCTGCAGCTGGCCTGCGTCGGCGCGCTCGCCGGGCTCGCCGCAGGCGCCACGCCGCGTCGCGCCGCCGGGCTCGGCTGGCTGTTCGGCACGGCGTGGCTGCTGGCCAGCGTGTGGTGGCTGTTCGTCAGCATGCACCGCTACGGCGGGCTGCCTGCGCCGCTGGCCGCGTTGGCGGTGGCCGCGCTGTGCTCGGCCCTGGCGCTGTACCTCGCGCTGGCGCTGGCGCTGTACGCGCGCTGGCGGCGCGGCCGGGCACTGATCGACGCGCCGTTGTTCGCGGCGCTGTGGATGGGCGCCGAGCTCGCGCGCGGCATGCTGTTCACCGGTTTTCCCTGGGCGGCGTCGGGTTATGCGCACGTGGACTCGCCGCTGGCCGCGCTGGCGCCGTGGGTGGGCGTGTACGGCGTCGGCGCCGTCGCCGCGCTGGTGTCGGCGCTCGGTGCGGGGGCCCTGCTGCGGCGACGCGCCGGCCCAGGCCTGGCGGCCGTGCTGCTGCTCGCGCTGCCGGCCGCCGTGGGGCCGCACGAGTTCAGCCGTCCTGCCGGCCAGCTCGAGGTCTCGCTGCTGCAGACCGACGTCGCGCAGGACCAGAAGTTCGCCGTCGAGCACCTTCCGGCCACGCTCGGCTGGCTGCTGCAGGCGATGACCGGAGCGCGCGGGGCGCTGGTCGTCGCGCCCGAGACGGCGGTGCCGCTGCTGCCGTGGCAGCTGGCGCAGGTCGACGCCGCGTACTGGCCGGCGCTGCAGGCGGCCTTCGCCGGCGGCGATCGCGCGGCGCTCGTCGGTGTGCCGCTGGGCGACTTCGACGCCGGCTACACCAACTCGGTGGCCGGGCTGCACGGCGGCGCCTCCTACCGCTACGACAAGCACCACCTCGTGCCGTTCGGCGAGTTCATTCCCCGCGGCTTCCGCTGGTTCACCGAACTGATGCACATCCCGCTGGGCGACTTCGACCGTGGCCCCGCCAACGCGCCGTCGTTCGCCTTCGCCGGCCAGCGGCTGGCGCCGAACATCTGCTACGAGGACCTGTTCGGCGAGGAGCTGGCGCGCCGTTTCGCCGACGCCGCTGCGGCGCCGACGATGTTCGTCAACGTCAGCAACATCGGCTGGTTCGGCGACACCATCGCGGTGCCGCAACACCTGCACATCTCGCGCCTGCGCGCGCTCGAGTTCCAGCGCCCGATGCTGCGCGCGACCAACACCGGCGCCACGGCGGTGGTCGACCACCGCGGTCGCGTGACACATGCGCTCGTGCCGTTCACGCGCGGCGTGCTCGATGCCACGGTCGAGGGTCGAGAAGGCTTGACGCCGTACGCGCGCTGGGCATCGCGATACGGGCTGTGGCCGCTGGTTGCGTGCGTCGCGGCCGCTGCGCTGATGGCGGCGCTGGCCGCGGCGCCGTCGCGTCGCCCCGCCGGGCGCACCTAAAATCGCGCGTTTGCCGCCTCGCGGCGCCGCTGCTCCTGCGATGCTCAGCTTTCAACAACTCATCCTCCAGCTCCAGTCGTACTGGGCCGCGCGGGGCTGCGCGTTGCTGCAGCCCTACGACATGGAGGTCGGCGCCGGCACCAGCCACACCGCGACCTT
>CAZUBF010000243.1:0-3162 GCA_964618555.1 uncultured Azohydromonas sp. | reverse complement strand
AAGCTGTGCCACATGTTCGGCGTGGTCAAGAACAAGATCATGTACGGCAAGAAGGTCAAGGGCATCGAGCGCAGCACCTTCCTGATCGGCCCCGACGGCGTGCTGCGCGCCGAGTGGCGCGGCATCAAGGTCGCCGGTCACGTCGACGACGTGCTCAAGGCCGTCAAGTCGCTCAAGCAGCCGGCCTGAACCCGCGCGCGGCACGCTGTCACGCCGCGGTCACGCAGCGCGCCATGCGCTGTGCATAATCGGCGCCGTGAGTCGCGACACCGCGCACGCCCTGCCAAAGCCGCCCCGTCGACTGGGCGGCTTTTTTCTTGTCCGCACCGACACGTGCCCCGTCCATGCCCCTGCCCAAGCCGCCCGCGCGTAAAGCCACCCTGCTGTCGACCACCGACTACGAGTCCCAGGCCGCCCCGAAGTCCGCCCGGCGCAGCCTGAGCCCCGGCCCCCAGGCCGAACCCGAAACCGCGGTGCTCGACCTGTTCGACGCCCGCGCCGCCGCCCCCGCGGCGCCGCCGGCCCCGGCCGAGACGCAGCAGGCCAAACCGGCCGTGGCGCCGCGGCCGGCGCCGCGTGCGCGCAAGCCGCGCGGCGTCGGCCCGTCGAAGCTGTTCGTGCTCGACACCAACGTGCTGATGCACGACCCGATGAGCCTGTTCCGCTTCGAGGAACACGACATCTACCTGCCGCTGATCACGCTCGAGGAACTCGACGGCCACAAGAAGGGCATGAGCGAGGTTGCGCGCAACGTGCGCCAGGTCAGCCGCGAGCTCGACGCGCTGGCCGCCGACGGCTCGCTCGACCCGCACGAGGGCATCGCGCTGGCCAAGACCGGCCACCGCGAGGCCAGCGGCAAGCTCTACTTCCAGACGACGCTGCTCGACAGCAAGCTGCCGGCCGCCCTGCCGCAGGGCAAGGCCGACAACCAGATCCTCGGCGTCGTCGCCGGCCTGCGCGAGGCGCATCCGGGGCGCGAGGTGGTGCTGGTGTCCAAGGACATCAACATGCGCGTCAAGGCGCGCGCGCTGGGCCTGGCCGCCGAGGACTACTTCAACGACAAGACGCTCGAGGACGGCGACCTGCTGTACACCGGCGTGCTGCCGCTGCCCGCCGACTTCTGGGAGCGCCATGGCAAGACGATGGAGAGCTGGCAGCAGGGCGGCGCCACCTTCTACCGCATCGCAGGCCCGCTGGTGCCGGCGCTGCTCGTCAACCAGTTCGTCTACCTCGAGACGCCGGGCGCGGCGCCGATGTACGCGCGCGTCACCGAGATCACCGGCAAGACCGCGGTGCTGAAGACGCTCAAGGAGTACACGCACCAGAAAAACGCCGTGTGGGGCATCACGGCGCGCAACCGCGAGCAGAACTTCGCGCTGAACCTGCTGATGGACCCGGAGTGCGACTTCATCACGCTCACCGGCACGGCAGGCACCGGCAAGACGCTGATGACGCTGGCTGCCGGCCTCGCGCAGGTGCTCGACGACCGCCGCTACAGCGAGATCATCGTCACCCGCGTGACGGTGCCCGTGGGCGAGGACATCGGCTTCCTGCCCGGCACCGAGGAGGAGAAGATGGGGCCGTGGATGGGCGCGCTCGACGACAACCTCGAGGTGCTCGCGAAGAGCGACGGCAGCGCCGGCGAGTGGGGCCGCGCCGCCACCAACGACCTCGTGCGCGCGAAGATCAAGATCAAGAGCCTGAACTTCATGCGCGGGCGCACGTTCCTGAACAAGTTCGTCCTCATCGACGAGGCGCAGAACCTGACGCCCAAGCAGATGAAAACCCTGATCACGCGCGCCGGCCCGGGCACGAAGATCGTCTGCCTGGGCAACCTGGCGCAGATCGACACGCCGTACCTCACCGAAGGCTCTTCGGGGCTGACCTACGCCGTCGACCGCTTCAAGGGCTGGCCGCACAGCGGCCACGTGATGCTCGCGCGCGGCGAGCGCTCGCGGCTGGCCGACTACGCCAGCGAGGTGCTGTAGCCTGCGATCAGGCCTTCGGCGCGACCAGGTCCTTGATCTGCTGCAGGGCCGTCGGGTCCTCGATCGTCGTCAGGTCGCCCGGGTCGCGGCTTTCGCACACGGCCTGGATGGCGCGCCGCAGCAGCTTGCCCGAGCGCGTCTTCGGCAGCACCGTCACGAAACGCACGCGCGCCGGGCGCGCGACGGCGCCGAGTTGCTCGTCGACGGTCTTCATGATGTCGCCTTCGAGCTTCAGCGCATCGGCATCGGTGGCGGCCTTCGCGGGGTCCTTCAGCACCGCGAACGCCATCGCGACCTGGCCCTTGAGCTGGTCGGCCACGCCGACCACCGCCACCTCGGCGACCGCCGGGTGGCTCGAGATGCTCTCCTCGATCTCGCGCGTGCCCAGGCGGTGGCCGGCGACGTTGATCACGTCGTCGGTGCGCCCGAGGATGAAGAAGTAGCCGTCGTCGTCGCGGATGCCCCAGTCGAAGGTGCTGTAAACGAGGCGACCGGGGATCGTCTTCCAGTACGTGTCGACGAAACGCCGGTCGTCGCGCCAGACGGTCTGCATGCAGCCGGGCGGCAGCGGACCCTCGATCGCGACGACGCCCTTGCGGTTCGCGCCGGCCAGTTCCTCGCCGGTGCTCTCGTCGATCAGCTTGACGTCGTAGCCGTACACCGCCTTGCCCGGCGAGCCGAACTTGCTCGGCGCCGGCTCGACGCCGTTGCAGATGGTCAGGATCGGCCAGCCGGTCTCGGTCTGCCAGTAGTTGTCGACGATCGGGCGGCCGATCGCGTCGGCGATCCACCTCGCGGTCGGCTCGTCGAGCGGCTCGCCGGCCAGGAACAGCGCGCGCAGGCTCGACAGGTCGTGCTTCTTCAGGTACGCCGGGTCCTGCTTCTTCAGCACGCGCACCGCGGTGGGCGCCGAGAACATCGACGTGACCTTGTACTTCTCGACCAGGCTCCACCAGATGCCGGCGTCGGGGCGGATCGGCAGCCCCTCGTAGAGGATCGTCGCCATGCCGGCGATCAGCGGGCCGTAGACGATGTAGCTGTGGCCGACCACCCAGCCGATGTCGCTGGTGCTGAAGTAGGTCTCGCCGGCGTTGCCGAGGAAGACGTGCTTCATGCTCGAGGCCAGCGCCACGGCGTAGCCGCCGGTGTCGCGCTGCACGCCCTTCGGCTTGCC
>CAZUBF010000242.1:0-3191 GCA_964618555.1 uncultured Azohydromonas sp. | reverse complement strand
CGATGGTGATCGCCATCGCCGGGCACACCGCCTCGCACAGCTTGCAGGCGATGCATCGCTCCTCGCCGTTGTCGTAGCGGCGCAGCGCGTGCAGTCCGCGGAAGCGCGGCGACAACGGCGTCTTCTCCTCGGGGAACTGGATCGTGATGTGCGGCGACAGGAAGTGCCGCCCGGTGATCGCGAGCCCCTTGAACAGCTCGAGCAGCAGGAAGCTCGAGAAGAAGTCCTTGACCGCACTCATGACGAGACCTCAGACGCGTTGACGGCCCGACGCCACCCCCGCACGCATCGCGGCGCACGAGCGCGCGAACGGCCGCGGATCCGGCTTCGCCGGTGCGCTGGTGGCGCCCCCTCGAGACGGGGCGCCGAAGGCGCTTCGGGGGTGGGCCGGTTCATTTCCAGATGTTCCACGGCGACTGGATCCACAGGCCCACGACCACCAGCCACACCAGCGTCACCGGGATGAAGATCTTCCAGCCCAGGCGCATGATCTGGTCGTAGCGATAGCGCGGGAACGTCGAGCGCACCCACAGGAACATCGTGACCACGACGAAGGTCTTGATCGCGAGCCAGATCCAGCCCGGGATCCAGTTGAACAGCGCCGAGTCGATCGGCGGCAGCCAGCCGCCGAGGAACATGATCACGCACAGCGTGCTGACCAGGATCATGTTCGCGTACTCGGCGAGGAAGAACATCGCGAAGCTCATGCCCGAGTACTCGATCATGTGCCCGGCGACGATCTCGCTCTCGCCCTCGACGACGTCGAACGGATGGCGGTTGGTCTCGGCCAGCCCGGAGATGAAGTAGACGAGAAAGATCGGCAGCAGCGGCAGCCAGTTCCACGACAGGAAGTTCAGCCCCATCTCGGCGAACTGGCCACGACCCTGCGACAGCACGATCTCGGTCATGTTCATGCTCGCCGTGACCATCAGCACGACGACCAGCGCGAAACCCATCGCGATCTCGTAGCTGACCATCTGCGCCGACGCGCGCAACGCGCCGAGGAACGCGTACTTCGAGTTGCTGGCCCAGCCGGCGATGATCACGCCGTAGACCTCGAGCGAGGTGATGGCCATCAGGAACAGCAGCCCGGCGTTGATGTTTGCCAGCGCCACCTCGGGGCCGAACGGGATCACCGCCCAAGCGGCGAGCGCCGGCATGATGGTCATCACGGGCCCCAGGAAGAACAGGCCCTTGTTCGCCGCGGTCGGGCGGATGATCTCCTTGAAGATCAGCTTCACCGCGTCGGCGATCGGCGTCAGCAGCCCGTAGGGGCCGACGCGGTTCGGGCCCGGGCGGATCTGCGTCCAGCCGATGCCCTTGCGCTCCCACAGCGTCAGGTAAGCGACGCAGCCCATCAGCGGCAGCACCAGCGCGACGATCTTGACCAGGTTCCACACGACCGGCCACCAGGTGCCGCCCAGCGTGGCCTGCCCGAGTTGATGCACTTGATCGAGCATGTCAGACCTTCTCGACGCTCAGGGTGCCGAACAACGCACCCAGCGCCGCGGTGCCGGCGGTGGCGGCCACGCGCACCGCGCCGGGCGCCAGCGTCGCGTCCTCGCGAGCCGCAAGCACCACCTGCGCGGCGCCGCGCGACAGGCGCACGTGGTCGCCCACCTGCAGGCCGAGATCGCGCCACAGCGCGACCGGCAGCCCGGCCACCGGCGCGGCGGCGTCGGCGGTGCGCTGCAGCGACGGGGCGCGGCGCACGATCGCGTCGACGGCGTAGATCGGCACGTCGGCGATGCGTTCGAGGCCCGCCGGCGCCGGCGCCGGCGCGGCGATCGCGGCGGCGTTGTCCAGACGCGCGGCGATCGACGCGGCGTCGCCGAGCGCCTCGGCGCGCACGTCGTCGACCGACTCGTGCTCGAAGCCGTCGAGGCCCAGCAGGTTGCCGAGCACGCGCAGCACCTTCCACGCCGGGCGCGCCTCGCCCAGCGGCTGGACGACGCCGTGGAAGCTCTGCGCGCGGCCCTCGGCGTTCACGAAGGTGCCCGCGGTCTCGGTGAACGGCGCGATCGGCAGCATCACGTCGGCGTGTTCGACGACCGCGTCGTTGAACGCGGTCAGCGCGACGACCATGCCGGCACCCTGCAACGCGGCGACCGCGGCGGCCGGGTCGGCGGCGTCGAGCGCGGGCTCGACGCCGAGCAGCAGCAGCGCCTTCATCGGCTGCGACAGCATCTGCGCGGCGTTCAGTCCGCCGGCGCGCGGCATCGCGCCGACCAGCTGCGCGCCCACCGCGTTGCCGGCGTCGCCGAGCACGCCCACCGAAGCGCCGCACTGAGCGCCGATCCAGTTCGCCAGCGCGAGCAGGGCGTCGGCCTGCGGGTGCCACGTGGCGGCGTTGCCCAGCAGCACCGCCTTGCGTTCGCCGCCGAGCAGCGAGTCGGCCAGCGCCTGCGCCTCGGGCGTCGCGCTGCCGGGCAGCGGCGCCGCCGCGCCGGTGCGCGCGGCGACCGCGGCGGCGACGTCGGCCAGCGCCTGCACCCAGCCCGACGGCGCGGCGGTCAGCCGGTGCGCCAGCGGCATCGCCCAGTCGTCGTGCACGGCGTTCAGGCTCGAGACCTCGGCGCCGCGGCGCACGGCCTGGCGGATGCGCTGCGCGAGCAGCGGCTGGTCCTTGCGCAGGAACGAGCCGACGACGAACACGCGCTGCAGCGTCGACAGCGACGCGATCGTCGTGCCGAGCCAGCGCACGCCGGCGCGCGGCGAGAAGTCGGCATGGCGCGTGCGGTGGTCGATGTTGTCGCTGCCGAGTCCGCGCACCAGCCTGGCCAGCAGGTGAAGCTCCTCGCAGGTCTGGTTCGGCGCGCCGAGCGCGCCGATGGCCTCGGCGCCGAACTCGGCCTTGATGCGGTTCAGCCCGTCGGTCACGTAGTCCAGCGCGGTGTTCCAGTCGACCGCGCGCCACTGGCCTGCCTGCTTGAGCATCGGCGAGGTCAGCCGACGGTCGGTGTTCAGCGCCTCGTAGCTGAAGCGGTCGCGGTCGGCGATCCAGCACTCGTTGACGTCCTCGTTCTCGAGCGGGACGACACGCAGCACGCGGCCGCCCTTGACCTGAACGATCAGGTTGGCGCCGACGCTGTCGTGCGGGCTCAGGCTCTTGCGCCGCGACAGCTCCCACGTGCGCGCGCTGTAGCGGAACGGCTTGCTGGTGAGCGCGCCGACCGGGCAGATGTCGATCA
>CAZUBF010000241.1:0-3234 GCA_964618555.1 uncultured Azohydromonas sp. | reverse complement strand
CGAGATGAAGATGTGCAGCATCTCGGTCGAGCCGATGCCGTCGATGATCTCGATGCCGGTGGTGTCCTTCCACAGCTGGCGCGTGGCTGCCGGCAGCGCCTCGCCGGCCGAGACGCACTTGCGCAGGCTCGACAGGTCGTGGCCGGCGGCTTGCATCGCCATCGCGCGGTACGCGGTCGGCGCCGTGAAGCAGACCGTGGCGCGGTACTCGGCGATCGCCGGCAGCAGCACGTCGGGCGCGACGCGCTCGATCAGCGCGGTCGACGCGCCCGCCGACAGCGGGAACAGCAACAGCCCGCCGAGCCCGAACGTGAACGCCAGCGGCGGGCTGCCGATGAACACGTCGTCGGCGCGCGGGCGCAGCACGTGCGGCGGCCAGGTGGCGCAGGCAGCCATCACGTCGCGGTGAAAGTGCATCGTGCCCTTGGGCACGCCGGTGGTGCCCGAGGTGAAGGCGATGATGCAGGTGTCGTCGGCGGCGGTGGCCACGTCGTCGAAGCGCGCCGGCTTGGCCGCGGCACGCGCCTCGAGCTCGTCGGGAGCGTCGTGCGGGCCGTAGTGCAGCACGTGCTTCAGCGTCGGGCACTGCAAGCCCGCCGCGGCCAGGTCGTCGGCCAGGCGCCGGTCGCACAGCGCGTGGCTGACCTGTGCCTTGTCGACGCTCGTCTGCAGCTCCTTGGCGCGCAGCAGCGGCATCGTGCCGACGGCCACCCCGCCGGCCTTGACCACCGCGAGCCAGCACGCCGCCAACCGCGGCGAGTTCGGTCCGCGCAGCAGCACGCGGTTGCCGGGCACCAGCGCGAGGTCGTCGACGAGCACGCGCGCGATGCGGTTGGCCTCGGCCAACAGGTCGGCGTAGGTCCAGCGCAGGCCGCCCGGGCCCCGGATCGCGACGCGGTCGCCCTGCCCGCGCTCGACCCAGCGCGCGAGCAGTTCGGTGGCGCAGTTCAGCCGCGGCGGGAACTGCAGCTCGGGGCGGTCGAAGACGAACTCGGGCCACTGTTCGCGCGGCGGCAGGTGGTCTCGCGTGAAGGTGTCGACGTGGGCGCTGCGGGTCATGGCGGCATCCGGCTGCGAGTGGACGACGACAGATACTTTACCTCTAAACTATTTAGGCGCAAAATTTCGCATCATGAGTGTCCTGGCTTCGCCCACCCGCCGTGCCGCTCGCCGCCTGTGGGACATCTCGCCTGCGGTGCACGCCGGGTCACCGGTGTTCCCGGGCGACGCCGAGTACCACCAGCATTGGGCGATGACGCTGGGCCCGGGCTGCCCGGTCAACGTGAGCACGCTGACGCTGTCGCCGCACACCGGTGCGCACGCCGACGCGCCGTTGCACTACGACGCGGCAGGCGCACCGGTCGGCGCGCTCGACCTGGCGCCTTACCTGGGCCCGTGCCGCGTGGTCCACGCGATCGGCTGCCGGATCGTCGAGTGGCATCACGTCGAACACGCGCTCGCCGACCTGCCGCCACGCGTGCTGGTGCGCACCTACGCGCGCGCACCGGTCGACCGCTGGGACCCCGAGCTGCCTGCCTACGCGCCGGCCACGATCGAGCGCTTCGCCGACCTCGGCGTCGTCCTCGTCGGCATCGACACCGCGAGCATCGACCCGGCCGACAGCAAGACGCTCGACAGCCACCAAGTGGTGCGCCGCCGCGGCTTGCGCGTGCTCGAGAACCTGGTGCTCGACGACGTGCCCGAAGGCGACTACGAGCTGATCGCACTGCCGCTGAAGCTGGCCAGCGCCGACGCGTCGCCGGTGCGCGCCGTGCTGCGCGAACTCTGAAGGGATGCGATGACGACCCGCGACGACTGCCTGGCGCTCGACGCCGCCGACCCGCTCGCGCCGCTGCGCGAGCAGTTCGAACTGCCCGCCGGCACGATCTACCTCGACGGCAACTCGCTCGGCGCGCTGCCGCGCGGCACCGCGGCACGCGTGCAGCAGGTGATCGAGGTCGAGTGGGGCCGCGACCTGATCACGTCGTGGAACACCGCTGGCTGGATCGCGCTGCCGCAGCGCGTGGGCGACAAGATCGCGCGGCTGGTCGGCGCCGGTGCCGGCGAAGTGGTCGTCGCCGACTCGACGTCGGCGAACCTGTTCAAGGTGCTGTCCGCCGCGCTGGCGATCCAGCACGCGCAGGCGCCACGGCGCAGCCGCATCGTCAGCGAGCGCGGCAACTTCCCGACCGACCTGTACATCGCCGAGTCGCTGGCGCGCCAGCACGGCGCCGAGCTGGTGCTGGCCGACGACGCCACCGACATCGGCGCGCTGCTCGACGAACGCTGCGCCGTGCTGTTGCTCACGCAGGTCGACTACCGAAGCGGTCGCCTGCACGACATGGCGGCGCTGACGCGCGCCGCGCACGACGCCGGCGCGCTCGCGGTGTGGGACCTCGCGCACTCGGCCGGCGCGCTGCCGGTCGACCTGAAGGATTCGGACGCCGACTTCGCGGTGGGCTGCGGCTACAAGTACCTCAACGGCGGCCCCGGCGCGCCGGCGTTCGTGTGGGTGCACCCGCGACACGTCGACCGCTTCTGGCAGCCGCTGGCGGGCTGGATCGGCCACGCCGCGCCGTTCGAGTTCCAGCCCGGCTACCGGCCGGCGCCGGGCATCGCGCGTTACCTCGTCGGCACGCCGCCGATCCTGTCGCTGGCGGCGCTCGAGTGCGGCGTCGACACCGTGCTCGCCGCCGAGGCGTTCGGCGGCATTGCGGCGCTGCGCGCCAAGTCGCTGGCGCTGACGCGGCTGTTCGTCGAACTCGTCGAAGCGCGCTGCGCCGGACATGGCCTCGAGCTCGTGACGCCGCGCGACGACGCGCGACGCGGCAGCCAGGTGAGCCTTCGCCGCGCCGACGGCGGCTACGCGATCGTGCAGGCGCTGATCGCGCGCGGCGTCGTCGGCGACTTCCGCGCCCCCGACGTGCTGCGCTTCGGCTTCACGCCGCTGTACACGCGCTTCGTCGACGTGTTCGACGCCGTCGAGCATCTGCGCGAGGTGCTCGAAAGCGGCCAGTGGCGCGAGCCGCGATTCCACCAACCGGCCACCGTGACATGACCGACACCGCACGCATCGTCGCCGACGAAGGCGCCAAGCTCGACTTCGCGCGCGACATGAGCTACGGCGACTACCTGCACCTCGACGCCGTGCTCGGCGCGCAGCACCCGCTGAGCCCCGGCCACGACGAGATGCTGTTCATCGTGCAGCACCAGACCAGCGAGCTGTGGATGAAG
>CAZUBF010000240.1:0-3264 GCA_964618555.1 uncultured Azohydromonas sp. | reverse complement strand
CGGATGCGCTTGGCCTCGGTGATGTTGGTCATCGAGGTCATCCAGCCGGTCTGCTCGCCGTGCGCGTCGACCAGCGGCGAGACGTACATGCGGGCGTCGAACACCGTGCCGTCGCGGCGCTGCACCTTGACCTCGATGCCGCCCGCGGGGCTGCGCCCCTGCAGTTCCTGGCGCAGCAGGCGCGCGTTCTCCTCGATGCGGTCGGGCGGCCAGTACGGGAACGGCTGGGTGCGCCCGATCAGGTCGGCCTCGGAGAACCCGGTCATCGCGCAGAACGCCGGGTTGACGTACGTGATGCGGCCCTCGAGGTCCATCGCGCGCATGCCGGTGAGCATCGAGTTTTCCATCGCACGGCGGAAGTTGGTCTCGGCGACCAGCGCGTCCTGGATCTGGGTGCGCCGCTGCATGTGGCGCCAGGTGCCGAACAGCATCCACACGGTCAGCACCGACAGCAGCACGACCATCCAGAACAGCGTCGTGCTGATCAGCCCCACCGAGGTGCGCCACCCCTGGCCACGCAGCACCAGGGCGTCGGCGGCCGGCATCAGCGGCAGGTCGTAGCTGATCTGCGCCGGCCGCGGCACCTGGCCGGGCATCGTCGTGACGGTGCCCACGAGTTCGCGCCCGCTCGTCGCCTCGAGCACCGACAGTGCGTGGCGCTGCACGACTTCGGAAGGCACCGCCAGGCGCAGCAGGACCTCGAGCGTGTATTCGGCCACCAGCACGCCCTCGAAGCGGCCGCGGCGCAGCATCGGCACGTAGACCTGGAACACCGGTGAGCCGGTGATGTCGTTGAACGGCTTCGAATACACCGGCTGGCGCTGTTCGCGTGCGGCCTCGAAGGCACGCGCCGGCTCGGTGCCGCGGCCCTCGTCGGGCAGCGCCAGCGCCGTGGTCTCGCCTTGCGGGTTGGCCTCGACGTGGAACGGGCTCGCCGACCAGCCGGCGATGCGTTCGCGCTCGCGCCCGATCCATTGCAGGTGCGCGATCTCGGGGCGCTCGCTGCCGATCGCGAAGGCCTGTGCCTCGAAGTCGGTGCGGCCGAGGTCGCGCGAGACGATGTCGCGTGCCAGCTGCGTCAGCAGGTCCTGGTTCTCGACCAGGCGCAGCCTCACCTGCTGCTGGGCGATCTCCGTGTCGCGCTTGACCGCCTCGGTCTCGCGTTCGATCTCCTCGTTGCGCAGGTACCAGAAGGCGGAAATGATCGCCGCGAGGAAGAGCAGCACCGACACCAGCGGGCCGATGGTCGCGAAACGGTCCTGCCGCGCCGGTGACTGGCGCTTCCACCAGCGCCCGATCAGTCGCTGGGTGCGCGACAGCGCCGCGGCACGGGCCTGGGTGGCTGAGGTTGCCATCGGGGGATTATCGAATGGACCCCGCCTGACGAACGGCGAGACTCGGAGTCCATCGGGTCGCAGGTCATTTGTGTTTCACATTACGGTATTCGATCGCACTATTTGGAATTCGACACCACCTGTGCCAGAATCCGCGCCGATCGCCCGCTGCCCGCACACCCACGCAAGGAGACACGCATGTCGGCACAGCCCCTGCCCAACGCCTTTCCGGCCGCCAACGACGCCGACGCGCAGGAAACGCGCGAGTGGCTCGACGCGCTCGCCGCGCTGATCAACGCCGAAGGGCGCGATCGCGCGCACTTCATGCTCGAGCAGTTGCTCGAGGAGGCGCGGCAGCACGGCATCGACAAGCCGTTCTCGGCCACCACCGGCTACGTCAACACCATCGAGCCCGAGGACGAGGAGCGCAGTCCCGGCAACCTCGAGCTCGAAGGCCGACTGCGTGCCTACATGCGCTGGAATGCGATGGCGATGGTCGTCAAGGCCAACCGCATCGAATCGGCCGACGGCAGCGAGCTCGGCGGGCACATCAGCTCGTTCCAGTCGCTGGCGCACATGCTGGCCGCCGGCTTCAACCACTTCTGGCACGCCGACGACACCGACGCGGGCGGCACCCACGGTGGCGACCTGCTGTACCTGCAGGGACACTCGGCGCCCGGCATGTACGCGCGCGCCTTCATGGAAGGCCGCCTCTCCGAGGAGCAGCTGCTGCAGTTCCGCCAGGAGGTCGGGGGCAAGGGCCTGTCGAGCTATCCGCACCCGAAGCTGATGCCCGATTTCTGGCAGTTCCCCACCGTCTCGATGGGCCTCGGCCCGATCATGGCGATCTACCAGGCGCGGTTCCTGAAGTACCTGCATGCGCGCGGCATCGCCGACACGAGCCGGCGCAAGGTGTGGGTGTTCTGCGGCGACGGCGAGATGGACGAGCCCGAGAGCCTCGGCGCGATCGGACTGGCGGCGCGCGAGAAGCTCGACAACCTGATCTTCGTCATCAACTGCAACCTGCAGCGCCTGGACGGCCCCGTGCGCGGCAACGGCAAGATCATCCAGGAGCTCGAGGGCGAGTTCCGCGGTTCGGGCTGGAACGTCATCAAGCTGCTGTGGGGCAGCAACTGGGACGCGCTGCTCGCGCGCGACAAGACCGGTGCGCTGCGCAAGATCATGATGGACACGCTCGACGGCGACTACCAGGCCTTCAAGGCCAACGACGGCGCCTTCGTGCGCAAGAATTTCTTCGGCCGCGACCCGCGTGCGCTCGAGCTGGTGTCGAAGATGAGCGACGACGACATCTGGGCGCTGCGCCGCGGCGGTCACGACGCCAACAAGGTCTACGCCGCGTTCCACCGCGCCAACAGCCACGTCGGCCAGCCCACGGTGCTGCTGGTCAAGACGGTCAAGGGCTACGGCATGGGCAAGGCCGGCGAGGGCAAGAACACCGCGCACCAGACGAAGAAGCTGTCGGACGACGACATCCGCTACATGCGCGACCGCTTCAACATCCCGATCCCCGACGGCGAACTGCCGAAGATCCCGTTCTACCGGCCGGCCGACGACACGCCGGAGATGACGTACCTGCACGAGCGCCGCAAGGCGCTGGGCGGCTACCTGCCCAGCCGGCGTCAGCGCAGCTCGGAGAGCTTCACCGTGCCGGCGCTCGAAACCTTCAAGGCGGTGCTCGAGCCCACCGCCGAAGGCCGCGAGATCTCGACCACGCAGGCCTACGTGCGCTTCCTCACGCAGCTGCTGCGCGACCAGGCGCTGGGCCCGCGCGTGGTGCCGATCCTCGTCGACGAGGCGCGCACCTTCGGCATGGAGGGGCTGTTCCGCCAGATCGGCATCTACAACCCGGAAGGTCAGAAGTACACGCCGGTCGACAAGGACCAGGTCATGTACTACCGCGAGGACAAGG
>CAZUBF010000239.1:0-3271 GCA_964618555.1 uncultured Azohydromonas sp. | reverse complement strand
TCGAACTCGGCGAACAGGTCCTTGGGCATCTTGCCCAGCGTGTTGACGAGCACGTTCAGCCGGCCGCGGTGCGCCATGCCGATCACGATTTCCTGCACGCCCTGCGCACCGGCGCGCCGCACCAGTTCGTCCATCGACGCGATGAAGCTCTCGCCGCCTTCGAGCGAAAACCGCTTCTGGCCGACGTACTTGGTGTGCAGGTAGCGCTCGAGCCCCTCGGCGGCGGTCAGCCGGTCGAGGATGTGCCTTTTCTGCTCGGCGGTGAAGCTGGGCTTGCTGCGGATCGACTCGAGCCGCTCCTGCCACCAGCGCTTCTCGGCCGGGTCGGTGATGTGCATGAACTCGGCGCCGATGGTGCCGCAGTAGGTCTCGCGCAACGCCTGCACGATATCGCGCAGGGTCATGTCCTCGGCCTTGGTGAAGTAGGTGTTCGACGCGCTGAACGTCAAGTCCATGTCGGACTCGGTCAGGTCGTAGAACGCCGGCTCCAGCTCGGGGATCTTCGGCCGTTCCTGGCGTTTGAGCGGATCGAGGTCGGCCCAACGGCTGCCGAGGAACCGGTAGGCCGCGATCAGGCTCTGGACGTGGACCTGCTTGCGCGCGATCGCCAGGTCGGCGCTGGTGGTCTTGACTGCAAACGCGTTGGCCTTGGCTCGCTGCGCGAATGATTCGACCACCGGCGCATGCGCGACGTCACGCGCTTCGCTGCCGTCGACGGCCGGCACGTGCTGCAGGTTGTCGAAGTAGGCGCGCCAGTTGTCGGGCACGCTGCCGGGGTTGTCGAGGTAAGCCTCGTACAGTTCCTCGACGTAGGGGGCGTTACCGCCGAACAGGTACGAGTTGCCCCGGTACTGCTGCATCATCGCTCGCTCACCTTTCGCCCCGGTTTCCAGGGCTGTCGATGGGTTGTCATAACCTTCCGCGACCCGGCTTCACCGGTTGGCGGATTGCGACCCGCCTTGCTGTTCGTCTCGCACCAGACCGCGGGGCCTGGACCAGCAAGGGGACGGGAAGGACCTCACTTCACGGCCGCGACTGTACTCCGGTTTTCATCGACCGCGCAGCGATTGGACACCGCCAACCCTTCGGGTTTGCTGACAACCGCGGCGCGCGTCGCTTGAGATCCACGCGGCCGGTTCAACGCAGCGACAGCCTTCCACGTGCCGCCTCGTACTCGTGCCGCAGGCGCGCCACCAGCTCGCGCGCCGGCACCACGGCGTGCACGGCGCCGATGCCCTGGCCGCAGCCCCAGATGTCCTTCCAGGCCTTGGCAGCGCCGCCGCCGGCGAAGTTCATCGTGCTGACGTCGCCGTCGGGCAGGCGGTCGGGGTCCAGCCCGGCGGCGCGGATCGACGGCTTCAGGTAGTTGCCGTGCACGCCGGTGAACAGGCTCGAGTAGACGATGTCGTCGCTGGAGCTGTCGACGATGCACTGCTTGTAGGCGTCGGAGGCGCGCGCCTCGTCGGTGGCGATGAACGCCGAGCCGATGTAGGCGAAGTCCGCGCCCATCGCCTGCGCGGCGAGCACGCCGCCGCCGGTGGCGATCGCACCCGACAACGCCAGCGGCCCGTCGAACCACGCGCGGATCTCCTGCACCAGCACGAACGGGCTCTTGACGCCGGCATGGCCGCCCGCGCCGGCCGCCACCGCGATCAGCCCGTCGGCACCCTTGTCGATGGCCTTGCGCGCAAACGCGTTGTTGATCACGTCGTGCAGCACGACGCCGCCCCAGCCGTGGACCGCGTCGTTGACGTCGGTGCGAGCACCCAGCGACGTGATGACGATCGGCACCTTGTACTTCGCGCACACCTGCATGTCGTGGTCGAGCCGGTCGTTGCTCTTGTGCACGATCTGGTTGATCGCGAACGGCGCGGCGGGCCGGTCGGGATGGTCACGATCCCAGGCGGCGAGCGTCTCGGTGATCTCGGCCAGCCATTCGTCGAGCAGCGACGCGGGCCGCGCGTTGAGCGCCGGCATCGAGCCGACGACGCCGGCGGTGCACTGCGCGACCACCAGCTTCGGGTTGCTGACGATGAACAGCGGCGCGCCGATCACCGGCAGGCTCAGACGGTCGAACACGGGGGGCAAGGGCACGAAGGTCTCCTGGTGACGAGCGCCGGCAGTGTGCGCGATCGCGCCGCCCGCGCGCGGTCGCGCGGGCGACACGGTGGCCGCGGGGGTCAGAACGCCTCGAGCGCCATCGACGCGACGCTCTCGGCGCCGTCGACGACGCTGTCGCGCAGCCCGGGCGCCTTGGTGAGGATGTGTTCGGCGTACACGCGCGCGGTCGCGACCTTGGCCTGCATGAAGGCGGTGTCCTGGCCGGCGGACAGTGCGCGTTCGGCGACCAGCAGGGCGCGCGCCATCTGCCAGCCGGCCATCAGGTTGCCGGCGAGCATCAGGTAAGGCACCGAGCCGGCGAAGGCCGCGTTCGGGTTGGCGCGCGTGTTCGCGACGACGAAGTCGACCACATCGAGGTAGGCCTGGCGCCCCGCGCGCAGGTGCTTGAGCATCGCGCGCGCCGCCACGCTGCCGGACGCCGCCAGTTCGCCCTCGGTGGCCTCGATGCGCGCGGCGAGCGCCCGGGCGGTGGCGCCGCCGTCGCGCGCGGTCTTGCGCCCCACCAGGTCGTTGGCCTGGATCGCGGTCGTGCCTTCGTAGATGGTCAGGATCTTCGCGTCGCGCAGGTACTGCGCCGCGCCGGTCTCCTCGATGAAGCCCATGCCACCGTGCACCTGCACGCCCAGGCTCGCGACCTCGAGGCTCATCTCGGTGCTGTAGCCCTTGACCAGCGGCACCATGAACTCGTAGAAAGCCTGGTTCTGCGCGCGCACCTCGGCGTCGGGGTGCGCGTGCGCGGCGTCGTAGGCCGCGGCCGCCACCGCCGCCATTGCGCGGCAACCCTCGGTGCAGGCACGCATCGTCATCAGCATGCGCCGCACGTCGGGGTGGTGGATGATCGGCGCGGCGCGGTTCAGCGACCCGTCGACCGGGCGCGACTGCACGCGCTCGCGCGCGTAGGCCACCGCCTTCTGATACGCGCGCTCGGCCAGCGCGATGCCCTGCATGCCCACCGCGTAGCGCGCAGCGTTCATCATGATGAACATGTACTCGAGGCCGCGGTTCTCCTGGCCGACGAGGTAGCCCACGGCGCCGGGTCCGGTGCCGTCGACGTCGCTCGCTGCCGTGCCGTCACCGTACTGCAGCACCGCCGTGGGGCTGGCCTTGATGCCCAGCTTGTGCTCGATGCTGACGCAGTGCACGTCGTTGC
>CAZUBF010000238.1:0-3292 GCA_964618555.1 uncultured Azohydromonas sp. | reverse complement strand
CGCGCGCATCGCGCGCAACACGCAGCTGATCATCCAGGAGGAGACGCACATCACGAACGTGATCGACCCCTGGGCCGGCAGCTACATGATGGAGACGCTGACGCAGCAGATGGCGGACGCCGCGTGGGCGATCATCGAGGAGGTCGACGCGTTGGGCGGCATGACCCAGGCCGTCGACAGCGGCTGGGCCAAGCTGAAGATCGAGGCCAGCGCCGCCGAGAAGCAGGCGCGCATCGACAGCGGCCGCGACGTCATCGTCGGCGTCAACAAGTATCGCCTGCCGAAGGAGGAGCCGGTCGAGATCCTCGAGGTCGACAACCACCGCGTGCGCGAACAGCAGATCGCGCGTCTGCAGAAGGTCAAGGCCACGCGCGACGGTGCGAAGGTGCACGCGGCGCTCGCCGCGCTGACCGAATGTGCGCGCGGCGGGCAGGGCAATCTGCTCGACCTCAGCATCCAGGCCGTGCGAGCGCGCGCCACCGTGGGAGAAGTCAGCGATGCCCTCGAACAGGTGTTCGGCCGCCACCGCGCCGACATCCAGAAGGTGACCGGCGTGTACGCCGCCGCCTACGACTCGGCCGAAGGCTGGGACAGGCTCACGGACGAGATCGCGCAGTTCGCGCGCGAGCAGGGCCGCCGGCCGCGCGTGATGGTCGCCAAGCTGGGTCAGGACGGCCACGACCGCGGCGCCAAGGTGGTCGCCACCGCCTTTGCCGACCTCGGTTTCGACGTCGACATCGGCGCGCTGTTCCAGACGCCCGAGGAGTGCGCGCGCCAGGCGATCGAGAACGACGTGCACGCGATCGGCGTGTCGACGCTCGCCGCCGGGCACAAGACCCTGGTACCGGCGATCGTCGACGAGCTGAGGAAGCAGGGTGGCGACGACATCGTCGTCTTCGTCGGCGGCGTGATCCCGCAGCAGGACTACGACTTCCTGTACGCCGCCGGCGTCAAGGGCATCTACGGCCCGGGAACCCCGATCCCGGTGAGCGCCAAGGACGTGCTCGAGCAGATCCGCGCCGCGCAGAAATGACCCCCCCGAAGCGCCTTCGGCGCCTCCCCCCCAGGGGGGCGCCGCCTGCGGACCGGCACAGCCGGATCCCCGGCGGCCACTTGATGGCCGCGCGGTCACCGGCGCTTCGCGCCGGTTCCCCGCCTCGAGGCGCATGACCTCGCCAGGCGAACGTCCCGTGCTGTCCGCGGCGGACCAGCAACTCGTCGACGCGATCGTCGGCGGCACCGGGCCCGCGCAGCGCCGCGCGATCGCCAAGGCGATCACGCTGCTCGAGTCGACGCGCGCCGATCATCGTGAGCGTGCCGACACCCTGCTGAACTCGCTGCTGCCGCGCGCCGGCGGCGCGCTGCGCCTGGGCGTCTCGGGCGTGCCCGGGGTCGGCAAGAGCACCTTCGTCGAGGCGATCGGGCTGTTTCTGGTCGCGCGCGGCCACCGCGTCGCGGTGCTGGCGGTCGACCCCTCGTCGACGGTGTCGGGCGGCTCGATCCTCGGCGACAAGACGCGCATGGAGCGGCTGTCGCGCGAGGACCGCGCCTTCATCCGCCCGAGCCCGTCGGCCGGCACCCTCGGCGGCGTGGCCGAGAAGACGCGCGAGGCGATGCTGGTGCTCGAAGCCGCCGGCCACGACGTCGTGATCGTCGAGACCGTCGGCGTCGGCCAGAGCGAGACCGCGGTCGCGGGCATGACCGACATGTTCGTGCTGCTGCAGCTGCCCAACGCCGGCGACGACCTGCAGGCGATCAAGAAGGGCGTGATGGAGCTCGCCGACCTGGTGGTCATCAACAAGGCCGACCTCGACGAGTCCGCGGCGACGCGCGCGCGCGCTCAGATCACGTCGGCGTTGCGCCTCTTCGGGTTGCACGGTCGCACGGACCCTGCACTTCACGATGCGACGGTGTGGCACCCGCGCGTGCTGCAGATCAGTGCGCTCAAGGGCCAGGGCCTGGCCGACTTCTGGGACGCGGTGACGCAGTTCCGCGACCTGCAGGCCGCGAGCGGGCGCCTGGCCGAGCGGCGCGTGCGCCAGACCGTGGCCTGGCTGTGGGAGCGCATCGACACCGGGCTGAAGGAGCGCTTCCGCGACCATCCCGCCGTCGCGGCTGCGTTGCCCGCGACGTCGGCCGACGTGCGCGCCGGGCGCATCGCCGCGTCGGCGGCCGCGCGGCGCCTGCTCGACCTGTTCCACTGACTTCTCACGACATCCCCCAGCGGAGACGCGTCCATGCACGACATCATCGAACAACTGGAGAACAAGCGCGCCGCCGCGCGCCTGGGCGGCGGCCAGAAGCGCATCGACGCGCAGCACGTCAAGGGCAAGCTGACGGCGCGCGAGCGCCTGTCGCTGCTGCTCGACGAGGGCACGTTCGAGGAGTGGGACATGTTCGTCGAGCACCGCTGCGCGGACTTCGGCATGGCCGACAACAAGGTTCCCGGCGACGGCGTGGTCACCGGCTACGGCATGATCAACGGCCGGCTGGTGTTCGTCTTCAGCCAGGACTTCACCGTGTTCGGCGGCGCCCTCAGCGAAGCGCACGCGGAGAAGATCTGCAAGGTGATGGACCAGGCGATGAAGGTCGGCGCGCCGGTGATCGGGCTCAACGACAGCGGCGGCGCGCGCATCCAGGAAGGCGTCGCGTCGCTCGGCGGCTACGCCGACGTGTTCCAGCGCAACGTCATGGCCTCGGGCGTGATCCCGCAGATCAGCCTGATCATGGGGCCGTGCGCCGGGGGGGCGGTGTACTCGCCGGCGATGACCGACTTCATCTTCATGGTCAGGGACAGCAGCTACATGTTCGTCACCGGCCCGGAGGTGGTGAAGACGGTGACGCACGAGGAGGTCACGGCCGAGGAGCTCGGCGGCGCGACGACGCACACGACGAAAAGCGGCGTGGCCGACCTCGCGTTCGACAACGACGTCGAGGCGATTCTCATGCTGCGGCGCTTCTTCAACTACCTGCCGCTGAACAACCGCGAGAAGCCGCCGGTGCGCGCCAGCGGCGACCCGGCCGACCGGCTCGACTTCAGCCTCGACACGCTGGTGCCCGACAACCCGAACAAGCCCTACGACATCAAGGAGCTGATCGTCAAGGTGCTCGACGACGGCGACTTCTTCGAACTGCAGCCCGACCACGCGAAGAACATCGTCGTCGGCTTCGGCCGCATGGAAGGCCACACGGTGGGCATCGTCGCCAACAACCCGATGGTGCTGGCGGGCTGCCTGGACATCAAGTCGAGCATCAAGGCGGCACGTTTCGTGCGCTTCTGCGACGCGTTCAA
>CAZUBF010000237.1:0-3335 GCA_964618555.1 uncultured Azohydromonas sp. | reverse complement strand
TTCGTCGGCGACGTGGTGATCGCCGAGCCGAAGGCGCTGATCGGCTTCGCCGGCCCTCGCGTGATCGAGAACACCGTGCGCGAGAAGCTGCCCGAAGGGTTCCAGCGCAGCGAGTTTCTCCTGGGCAAGGGCGCGCTCGACATGATCGTCGACCGCCGCCAGCTGCGCCCGACCATCGCGCGGCTGCTGGCGCTGCTGCAGCGCCAGAGCGTCGACGCGGTAGTGTGACGGACCCGCGCGCTCGCCGTCGCTCGTCAGTCCCCCGTGGGGGCCTGCGGCAGCGCAACGGCGTCGCCGCATCCGCGTCGGGCCCTGGCGGCGGCCTGTGCCGGTGACGACCGTGGCTTCGACGCTGGACCACTGGCTCGCGCACTGCGAGCGCCTGCACCCGAAGACGGTCGACATGACGCTCGAGCGCGTCGCGGCGGTGCGCGAGCGGCTCGCACTACGCTTCGACGTGCCGCTGGTCGTCGTCGCCGGCACCAACGGCAAGGGCTCGTCGTGCGCGATGCTCGAGTCGATCGCGCTGGCCGCGGGCTACCGCGTCGGGCTGTACATCAAGCCGCACCTGGTGCGCTTCGAGGAACGATGCCGCATCGACGGCGCGCCGGTGGCGGCCGAGGCGCTGCTGCCGCACTTCGAGGCGGTCGAGGCGGCGCGCCAGGGCGTGGAGTTGACCTACTTCGAGTTCACGACGCTGGCCATCGCACGCGCGCTCGCCGCCGCGCCGCTGGACCTGGCGATCCTCGAGGTCGGCCTCGGCGGTCGGCTCGACGCGGTCAACGTCTTCGACGCCGACTGCGCGCTGATCACCAGCATCGACGTCGACCACGTCGAGTACCTCGGTCCCGACCGCGAGGCGATCGGACGCGAGAAGGCGCACGTGATGCGCACCGGGCGGCCGGCCGTCGTCAGCGACCCGCTGCCGCCGCACAGCGTCGTCGACTACGCGCGCGAGATCGACGCCGACCTGTGGCTCGTCGGCCGCGACTTCGCGCACGGCGGCGACCGCCTGCAATGGAACTGGCGCGGTCGCTCCATGCGCTTCAACGCGCTCGCGTACCCGGCGCTGCGCGGCGCCAACCAACTGATCAACGCCGCCGGTGTGCTCGCGGTGTTCGAGGCGCTGCGCCCGCAGCTGCCGGTCGGCGCGCAGGCGGTGCGCCAGGGGCTGGCCACCGTCGAGCTGCCGGGGCGCTTCCAGATCGTGCCCGGTCAGCCGGTGCTCGTGCTCGACGTCGCGCACAACCCGCAGTCGGTGGCCACGTTGGCGGTGAACCTCGACCAGATGGGCTTCTATTCGCGCACCCACGCGGTCTTCGGCGCGATGCACGACAAGGACCTCGCCGCGCTGCTGGCGCGCATCGCGCCGCTGGTCGACGCGTGGCACGTCACCGACCTGCCCACGGCGCGCGCCGCCCGCGCCACCGAACTGGCGCAAGCGGTGCGCGCTGCCAGCGGCGTCCGCGACGTGCCGGTGCGTGCGCATGCCGACCCCGCCGCGGCGCTGGCCGCGGCCGTCGCCGGCGCAGACCCGGCTGATAGAATTTTGGTGTTTGGATCGTTCTACACCGTGGGGGGCGTGCTGAAGGACGGCCTGCCGCGGCTGGGCGCCAAGCACCTCGGTTGAAGCCGTCCCAGGCCGCCTTGCGCGGACTGGGTCGCGACAGCGCGATAGCCGCGCCCGGTCGCCCCATCAACGCCAGTGAGCCCCTCGCGGACCATCCCTGCATGGCCTGGTTCCCGTTCCCCAAGCGCCGCGACACGCCCGAGGTCGCTGCCACGCCGGCAGAGCAGGTGCAGCGTGCGCGCACGCGTGCGCGGCAGCGCCTGATCGGTGCGGTGGTGCTGCTCGGCGTGGGCATCGTCGGCTTCCCGCTGCTGTTCGAGTCGCAGCCGCGGCCGATCCCGGTCGACGTCGCGATCGACATCCCGCGCAAGGACGCCGTGCCCCCGCTGGCCGCCCCGGCCGCGGCCGGCAGCGCCCCGCAGGCGCCGGCGCGCACGCGCGCGAGCGGGCAAGTCAGCGCGCCGGAGGCGGCCGGGACCGCCGAAGCGCCGGCGTCCGCGGCGGCGACGCCGCCGGTCGCGCCTTCACCCGCTGCGACGCCGGTCGCGCAGCCGTCCGAACCGGCGCCGACCGCGGCCGCGGCGCCGGCCGCACCGGCGAAGCGGCCGGCGAACGACGACGGCGAACGCGCGCGCGCGCTGCTCGAGGCGCGGCCGACCCCGGTGGCCGCCGCCCCAGAGGCCGCCTTGCGCGACGCCGCGGCGAGTGTGCGCTTCGTGGTCCAGGTGGGGGCCTTTGCGGACCGTGGCGCGGCGCAGAAGACCCGCGAACGCGTCGAACGTCTGGGGCTGAAGACCTACACCCAGGTCGTCGAGACGAACGACGGCCCGCGCACCCGCGTGCGCGTCGGCCCGTTCGCCAGCCGCGACGACGCCGACAAGGCCGCGGCACGACTGAAGACGGCCGGCCTCGCCGCCGCCGTGCTGACGCTGTGATGGCGCAGTCGCTCTTGGCGATCGGCTGGGTCGACTGGGCGCTGCTCGCGGTGGTGCTGCTGTCGGTGGTCGTCGGGCTGTGGCGTGGCCTGGTGTTCGAGGTGCTCGCCGTGGTCGGCTGGATCGCCGCCTACGTCGCGGCGCAGTGGCTGGCGGCCGACGTGGCGGCGCACCTGCCGCTGGGCGCGCCGGGGTCGGGCCTGAACCGCGCCGCTGCCTTCGTGCTCGTGTTCCTGGCGGTGCTCGTCGGGTGGTCGCTGGCGTCGCGCGTGGTGCGGCTGCTCGTGCACGCCACGCCGCTGAGCGTCGCCGACCGCACGCTGGGTGCCGGCTTCGGGCTGCTGCGCGCCCTGCTGGCCCTGATCGCGCTGACCACCGTGGTGACGATGACGCCGGCGCGCACCGCACCCGAGTGGACCGCGTCGCACGGCGCACGCTGGCTGACCGGGGTGCTGCAGGACATCAAGCCGATGCTCCCGCGCGAGCTGGCCGACCACCTGCGTGTGTGACGCCACGGCGTACAACCGAGGACCTCTCCCATGTGCGGCATCGTCGGCGTCATCGCGCAGTCACCCGTCAACCAGCTGATCTACGACGCGCTGCTGCTGCTGCAGCACCGCGGCCAGGACGCGGCGGGCATCGTCACGATGCAGGGCACCAAGTGCTTCATGCACAAGGCGCGCGGCATGGTGCGCGACGTCTTCCGCACGCGCAACATGCGCGCGCTGCCGGGACGCGTGGGCCTGGGCCAGGTGCGCTATCCGACCGCCGGCAGCGCCTACAGCGAGGAGGAGGCGCAGCCGTTCTACGTCAACGCGCCTTTCGGCATC
>CAZUBF010000236.1:0-3429 GCA_964618555.1 uncultured Azohydromonas sp. | reverse complement strand
GTGTCGATCTGCAGGAAGTCCTGGTTCGGGTGCTTGCGCCCGCCCTGCGGCGGCACGCTGGCCATCGTGCCCTCGACCAGCTTGAGCAGCGCCTGCTGCACGCCCTCGCCCGACACGTCGCGGGTGATGCTCGGGTTGTCGGCCTTGCGGCTGATCTTGTCGATCTCGTCGATGTAGACGATGCCGCGCTGCGCACGGTCGACGTCGTAATTGCAGTTCTGCAGCAGCTTCTGGATGATGTTCTCGACGTCCTCGCCCACGTACCCGGCTTCGGTCAGCGTCGTCGCGTCGGCGATCACGAACGGCACGTTGAGCATGCGCGCCAGCGTCTGCGCCAGCAGCGTCTTGCCCGAGCCCGTGGGCCCGATCAGCAGGATGTTGCTCTTCGTCAGCTCGACCTCGTCCTTGCCGGCCGTGTGCTTGAGCCGCTTGTAGTGGTTGTAGACCGCTACCGACAGGATGCGCTTGGCGGGTTCCTGCCCGATCACGTACTGGTCGAGCAGCGACTTGATCTCCCCCGGGGTGGGCAGGTCCGAGCGCGCGGCCTTGCCGCCGCCGGCGTCGGCCGGCACCTCGTCACGGATGATGTCGTTGCACAGTTCGATGCACTCGTCGCAGATGAACACCGACGGGCCGGCAATGAGCTTCTTGACCTCGTGCTGGCTCTTGCCGCAGAAGGAGCAGTAGAGGACTTTCTCGCTCGAGGCGCCTTTTTTGTCGGCCATGGGAAGGTGTGCGCGGGCGGCGCGGGTGGGCGTCGGTGAATGATAGTCCAAGCGCACGCCAGCCCTGCGGGCGCTGCAGAGCCCGCAATCGCCACGTTGGCACGCGCGCCGGCGGCCGCGACGGGCTCAGCCGCGGCGCTCGATCACCTGGTCGACGAGGCCGTAGTCCCTGGCCTCGGCAGCGCCCATGAAATAGTCGCGCTCGGTGTCGGCGGCGATCTTCTCCAGCGTCTGGCCGGTGCGCTCGGCGAGGATCTTGTTGAGCTGCTCGCGCGTCTTGAGGATCTCGCGCGCGTGGATCTCGATGTCGGTGGCCTGCCCCTGCGCGCCCCCGAGGGGCTGGTGGATCATGATCTTCGAGTTCGGCAGCGTGAAGCGCTTGCCCTTGGCACCGGCGGCCAGCAGGAAGGCACCCATGCTGGCGGCCATGCCGATGCACAGCGTCGAGACATCCGGCTTGATGAACTGCATCGTGTCGAAGATCGACAGCCCGGCGCTGACGCTGCCTCCGGGGCTGTTGATGTACAGCGAGATGTCCTTGTCCGGGTTCTCGCTCTCGAGGAACAGCAGCTGCGCGACGACCAGGTTGGCGGTCTGGTCGTTGACGGGCCCGACGAGGAAGATCACCCGCTCGCGCAGCAGGCGGCTGTAAATGTCGTAAGCGCGCTCGCCGCGGCCCGACTGCTCGATGACGATGGGCACCATGCCCAGGTTGCTCGTGTCCAGCGCACTCATGTGTCGCAATCCTTCGCTTGCAGCGGTTTCGTGACGCGATTATGGAACCGACCTGAAGACACCACGGGCGCCGGCCTCGCGGCACGGCGCCCGTCGACGGTGCCGTGCGCCGGCTCAGGCGCTCATCAACTCGTCGAACGGCACCGCCTTGTCGACCACCCGGGCCAGGCCGAGCACGTGCTGCGTGACGTTGTTCTCGATCACCACCGCCTCGACCTCGGCCATGCGCTGGCGGTCGCTGAGGTACCAGCGCATCACTTCCGCCGGCTTCTCGTAGCTCTGCGCGACCTCCTCGATGTGCGCCTGCAGCTGTTCGGGCTTGGCCTGCAGTGCGTTGGCACGCACCAGTTCGGCCACGACCAGCCCCAGGCGCACGCGGCGCTCGGCCTGCGGCTGGAAGATCTCGGCCGGGATCGGCGCCTTCTCGGCGTCCTTGACGCCGCGCTTCTTCAGGTCCTCGCGCGCGGCCGCGGTCATGCGCTCGACCTCGCCGTCGACCAGCGCCTTGGGCACGTCGAGCTCGGACGCCTTGACCAGCGCGTCCATCACCGCCGCCTTGTTGCGCGCCTGCACGCGGAACTTCACCTCGCGCTGGAGGTTGCGCTTGACGTCGTCGCGCAGCGCGGCGACGGTGCCGTCGGCCAGGCCGAGCGACTTGACGAAGTCCTCGTCGACCTCGGGCAGGTGCTGGGCCTCGATCTTCCTCATCGACACCAGGAAGTCGGCCTCCTTGCCCGCGACGTCCTGGCCGTGGTAGTCGGCCGGGAACTGCAGCGGGAAGGTCTTGCTCTCGCCGACCTTCATGCCGCGCACGGCCTTGTCGAACTGTTCGAGCATCTGGCCTTCGCCGATGACGAACTGGAAACCCTCGGCCTTGCCGCCGGCGAACGGCTCGCCGTCGATCTTGCCCTCGAAGTCGATCGTCACGCGGTCGCCCTCGGCGGCGCCCTCGGCAGCCGGGCGCTGCGCGAAGGTGCGGCGCTGCTTGCGCAGGATCTCGACCGTCTTGTCGATCGCCGCCTCGGTGACCTCGGCGGTCACGCGCTCGATCTCGGCGCCCGTCAGGTCGCCGATGCGCACCTCGGGGTACACCTCGAAGGTGGCGTCGAACGCGATCTGGCCGTCCGGCGCGCCGTCCTTCTGCGCGATGCGCGGCGCGCCGGCCACGCGCAGCTTGGCCTCGTTGGCGGCCTCGGCGAAGGCCTGGCCGACCTTGTCGTTCATCACCTCGTAGTGCACCGAGTAGCCGTAGCGCTGCGCGACCACCGACAGGGGCACCTTGCCCGGGCGGAAGCCGTCGGCCTTGACGGTGCGCGCGAGCTTCTTCAGCCGCGACTCGACCTCCCGGTTGATCTCGTCGGCGGCGAGCGTCAGCGTGATGCGACGCTCGAGCTTGTCCAGGGTTTCCACGGTGACCGTCATGATCTCGAACTCTTTCGTTGCGTGTCTGGTGCGCGGGGGGGGACTCGAACCCCCACACCATCGCTGGCGTCAGGACCTAAACCTGGTGCGTCTACCAATTTCGCCACCCGCGCGAGGGCTTCAAGTGCAACGGGGCCGCCGGTGGCACTGGCCAGCGACCCCGCGAGGCGATTCGGCAAACGCGCGATTTTAGCGGCACCTCGGTGCCGCGCCTCCCACCGGCCTGCAACGCGACGACCGGCAGACGGTCAGCGCGCCGGTTCGCGCCGCACGCGGAACCAGGCGGCGTACATCGCCGGCAGCGCGAGCAGCGTCAGCGCGGTGGCCACGATCAGCCCACCCATGATCGCCACCGCCATCGGTCCCCAGAACACGCTGCGCGACAGCGGCACCATCGCCAGCACCGCCGCCGCGGCGGTCAGCACGATCGGGCGAAAGCGCCGCACCGCCGACTCGACGATCGCGTCCCAGGCCGGCACGCCGCGCGCACGATCCTGCTCGATCTGGTCGATCAGGATCACCGAGTTGCGCATGATCATGCCCATCA
>CAZUBF010000235.1:0-3434 GCA_964618555.1 uncultured Azohydromonas sp. | reverse complement strand
CTGACCGGCTACCGGCAATGGCTGCACGGCGAGGCGGTGGGCTGCGGCATGGTGCTGGCGGCGGACCTGTCGAGCCGCGTCGGCCTGCTGCCGGCATCGGCGGTGCCCGACGTGGCCGACGCCGTGCAACGTGCCGGCCTGCCGGCGCGCATCGAGGGCCTGTCGGCCGACGCGGCGCTGGCGTCGATGCGCGGCGACAAGAAGGCCGAGGCGGGCACGATCCGCTTCGTGCTGCTGGAGCGCATCGGCCGCGCGGTGCAGCGCGCCGTGCCCGACGAGGCGCTGCGTGCCACGCTGGCCGCGGGTGGCTATGCCTGACGTCGCCGGCAGCAACGCCGCGCTCGCGCCCTACGCGGCCGATCCGCAGCGCAGCCGCGGGCGGCGCCACGTCGAGCCGCCGGCGCGCGGCCGCACGGATTTCCAGCGCGATCGCGACCGCATCGTGCATTCCACGGCGTTCCGCCGCCTCGAATACAAGACGCAGGTCTTCGTGAACCACGAAGGCGACCTGTTCCGCACGCGGCTGACGCACTCGCTCGAGGTGGCGCAGCTCGGGCGCTCGGCGGCGCGCACGCTGCGCCTGAACGAGGATCTCGTCGAGGCGATCGCGCTGGCGCACGACCTGGGCCACACGCCGTTCGGCCACGCCGGCCAGGACGCCTTGGCCGAGTGCATGCGTGCCCACGGCGGCTTCGAGCACAACCTGCAGAGCCTGCGCGTGGTCGACCGCCTCGAGCAGCGCTACCCCGACTTCGACGGCCTGAACCTGACGTTCGAGACGCGCGAGGGCGTCCTCAAGCACTGTTCGCGGCGCCACGCCGACGAGATCGAGGCGCGCGAGCCGGGCGGCGTCGCACGCCGCTTCGTCGACGGCACGCAGCCGTCGCTCGAGGCGCAGCTGGTCAACCTGGCCGACGAGATCGCCTACAGCGCGCACGACATCGACGACGGCGTGCGCTCCGGCCTGCTGACGCTCGAGCAACTCGACGCCGCGGTGCCGCTGGTGGCGCGTTTCCGCGCCGGGGCGCAGGCCGCGCACCCGGCGCTCGCCGGCCGCAGGCTGCTGTTCGAGACGATCCGCCGCATGCTGTCGCAGCAGGTCTACGACCTGATCGACCACAGCAGCGCCCGGTTGCGCGAGGCGGCGCCGGCCGACGTCGATGCGGCGCGCCGCGCGCCGCCGCTGATCGGCTTCGGCGAGCCGATGCGCACGCAGATCGTCGAACTCAAGCGCTTCCTGTTCCAGTCGCTGTACCGCCACCCGCAGGTCGTCGCGAAGACCGACGCGGCGCGGCGCGTGGTGCGCGAGCTGTTCGACGCGTATCGCGACGCCCCCGCCGAGATGCCCGCCGACTTCGCCGACGCCGACGATCGCGCGCGCGCGGTGGCCGACTACATCGCCGGCATGACCGACCGCTTCGCGCTGCGCGAGCACCAGCGGCTGACCGGCCGCGCGGTGTTCTCCGAGGCGTGAGATGACCCGCCTTCGCAGCGCTTGCGGCGTCTCCCGCTCGGGCCACGGAGGGGCCCTGGCGGTTCCCACGGGCCACGACGGGGTCGTGGCGGCCCCCGTTGACCACCGCCAGCACATCGGCGCAATCGGTTGCGCGGCGGCCGCCCGACGGGCCCGCGTTGGTTCGTCGTCGGTCGCGCGAGGCCCGTTGGAGCGACACGGGTGCCGTGGCGAAGGTTCGCATGGCGCCGACGACGTGGTGCCGACGCCCCGGCAGGTTCGACCGCGGCGGCCAGGTGGGCACGCTCGCGTGCGTCGCGATTCGCGCAAGGCGCGGTGGGGTGGCTGAAGTGGCGCGGCTTCCCCGGCTGGCCGTCGACCGCGCGCTGCACCTGGTCGTGCAGCAGGGGCACAACCGGCAGCCTGTGTTCGTCGACGACGCCGACCGCCAGACCTACCTGGCCGCGCTTCGCGAGGTGCTGCGGGCCCACGGCGTGGCGATGCACGGCTACGCGCTGCTCGACACCGAGGTCTGGCTGGTGCTGCAGCCGGCCACGGCGCCGGCGCTCAGCCGCGCGATGCAGGCGCTGGGCCGGCGCTTCGTCGCCGCGGTCAACCGCCGGCATGGGCGCCGAGGCACGCTGTGGGACGGGCGCTTTCGTGCCACGGTGTTCGACGCGCCGACGCAACTGGTCGACGTGCTGGTGCACGTCGAGACCAAGCCGGTCGACGCCGGGCTCTCGCCGTCGGCCGCCGACTGGCCGTGGTCGAGCGCACGGCACCACCTGGGGCTGGCACGCGAGACAGCGCTCGACGATCCCCCGCAGCTGTGGGCGCTGGGCAACACGCCGTTCGAACGCGACACGGCCTGGCGGCGGCGGCTCGACGCCGGCCTGCCGGCGGCGCGGCGGCTGGCGATCGACGACGCCGCGCTGAAGGGCTGGGCGCTGGGGCCGCCTGGTTTCGTCGACGCCGTGGCGGCGCAGGCCGGGCGGCCGGTGCAGCGTCGCCCGCGCGGGCGCCCGCGCAAGCCCGGCGGATCCGCACCCCATCCGTAGCGCCATCGGCGCCTGCGCCGCGCGCCGCGAGGCGGCCTTCCCGTCTATCAAATCGGACGGCGCCCGCGGCGAGGCCCGGTGCATGTCCGGCCGACGAGGTGGGGAGGGTGCAACTCTTCGATGAAACTAATGTGTCCCTATTTGATCACAGAGTACTTTCGTGTGATAAACAAATAACTCCGACCCTATTAAATTCTGCTTGTGATCGATGCTGCGGTGCAGTACGCTGCGCGACCTTCCTCAGTCCGGATCGGAGGTCGCCATGCGCCGACTGACCGCCGGGGCCCGTGCCCCGCGAACCGCTCACCCCGACGAACCCCGATGCGCGCCGGCGCGCGAGGGCCTGTACGACCCGGCGAACGAACACGACGCCTGCGGCGTGGGCTTCGTCGCGCACATCAAGGGCGAGCGCTCGCACCCGATCATCGAGCAGGGGCTGAAGATCCTCGAGAACCTCGACCATCGCGGCGCGGTCGGCGCCGACAAGCTGATGGGCGACGGCGCCGGGATCCTGATCCAGATCCCCGACGAGCTGTACCGCGCCGAGATGGCGGCGCAGGGCGTCGAGCTGCCGCCGCCGGGCGAGTACGGCGTGGGCATGATCTTCCTGCCGAAGGAACATGCATCGCGGCTGGCCTGCGTGCAGGAGCTCGAGCGCGCGGTGAAGGCCGAGGGCCAGGTGCTGCTCGGCTGGCGCGACGTGCCGGTCGATCGCCAGATGCCGATGAGCCCGGCGGTGCGCGCCAAGGAACCGGTGATCCGCCAGGTCTTCATCGGCCGCGGCCCCGACGTCATCGTGCCCGACGCGCTCGAGCGCAAGCTGTACGTCATCCGCAAGACCGCCTCGGCGGCGATCCAGCGCCTGAAGCTCACGCACAGCCGCGAGTACTACGTGCCCAGCATGAGCTGCCGCACCGTCATCT
>CAZUBF010000234.1:0-3446 GCA_964618555.1 uncultured Azohydromonas sp. | reverse complement strand
TCGACATCGCGCGCAGCAGCACCGCCAAGGGCGAGAGCCTGCTCGACACCATCGCGAATCTCTCCGCGATGCACGCCGACATGTTCGTCGTGCGTCACGCCGAGAGTGGCGCGCCGTACCTGATCGCCGAGCATTGCGCGCCCCACGTGCACGTGATCAACGCCGGCGACGGGCGTCACGCGCACCCGACGCAGGGCCTGCTCGACATGTACACGATCCGCCACTTCAAGCGCGACTTCGCGAACCTGACGGTGGCGGTCGTCGGCGACATCGTGCACTCGCGCGTGGCGCGCAGCGACATCCACGCGCTGACCACGCTGGGCGTGCCGGAGATCCGCGCGGTGGGCCCGAAGACGCTGGTGCCCGCCGACCTGCGCGCGATGGGCGTGCGCGTGTGCCACGACATGGCCGAGGGCGTGCGCGACGCCGACGTCGTCATCATGCTGCGGTTGCAGAACGAGCGCATGAGCGGCGCGATGCTGCCCAGCGCCGGCGAGTTCTTCAAGCACTACGGTCTGACGCCCGACAAGCTCGCGCTGGCCAGGCCCGACTGCATCGTGATGCACCCCGGGCCGATCAACCGCGGCGTCGAGATCGCGTCGTCGGTGGCCGACGGCAGCCACAGCGTGATCCTGCCGCAGGTGACGTTCGGCATCGCCGTGCGCATGGCGGTGATGTCGATCATCGCGGGGAACGAGGCATGAAGATCCTGATCCGCAACGGCCGCGTGATCGACCCGGCCTCCCGCCGCGACGAGGTCGCCGACGTCGCCATCGCCGCCGGTCGCATCACCGCGATCGGCAGCGTGCCGAACGACTTCGACGCGCAGCGCGTGATCGACGCCACCGGCCTCGTCGTCGCGCCGGGGCTGGTGGACCTCGCGGCGCGGTTGCGCGAGCCGGGCCACGAGCACGAAGGCATGCTCGAGAGCGAGCTCAACGCCGCCGCCGGCGGCGTCACCAGCCTGGTGTGCCCGCCCGACACCGACCCGCCGCTCGACGAGCCGGGGCTGGTCGACATGCTCAAGTTCCGCGCCCGCAAGCTCAGCCGGTGCCGGCTGTTCCCGCTTGGCGCGCTGACGCGCGGACTGGCCGGCGAGGCGCTGACCGAGATGGCCGAACTGACCGAGTCGGGCTGCGTCGGCTTCTCGCAGGCCGATGCGCCGGTGCGCGACACGCAGGTGCTGCTGCGCGCGCTGCAATACGCGGCCACCTTCGGCTACACGGTGTGGCTGCGCCCGCAGGACGCGTGGCTCGGCAAGGGCGTGGCCGCCAGCGGTGCGGTGGCCACCCGGCTGGGCCTGTCGGGCGTGCCGGTGGCCGCCGAGACGGTGGCGCTGCACACGATCTTCGAACTGGTGCGCGCCACCGGCTGTCGCGTGCACCTGTGCCGCCTGTCGAGCGCCGCCGGCCTCGCGCTGGTGCGCGCGGCCAAGGCCGAGGGCCTGCCGGTGACGGCCGACGTCAGCATCAACTCGCTGCACCTGACCGATGTCGACATCGGCTTCTTCAATCCGGCGATGCGACTGGTGCCGCCGCTGCGCCAACAGGCCGACCGGGACGCGCTGCGCGCCGCGCTGGCCGACGGCACGATCGACGCGCTCGTGTCGGACCACACGCCGGTCGAGGGCGACCTGAAGACGCTGCCGTTCGGCGAGGCCGAGCCGGGCGCCACCGGCCTCGAACTGCTGCTCGGACTGGCGCTGAAGTGGGGCGCCGACACCGGTCTGTCGCTGGCCGACACGCTGGCGCGCGTGACCAGCCACCCGGTGCGCGTGCTCGGCGATGCGCTCGGCTCGCTGGCTTCGAGCGCCGGGCGCCTCGTCGACGGCGGCGTCGCCGACGTGTGCGTGTTCGACCCCGACGCGACCTGGGCCGTGTCGCCGCAGGCGCTGGCCAGCCAGGGCAAGCACACGCCGTTCGCGTTCGCGTCGACCGGCGCGGCGCTGACCGGCGTCGTCGTGGCGACGCTGGTCGCCGGCACGGTGGCGTTCGAGACCCAGGCGCACGCCGCGCTGGTGCGATGAGGCGCCGGCGTCGGCCGCGCGCGGTGGGTGGACGATGATGCCGGGCCGGCGGCTGCGCGCCGTGTGGCGCCTCGTGCGGGCGGTGGTCCACGGGCTGCACGGGCTGGCCGTCGTGCTGCTGCGCTTTCCGTCCCTCGACGCCGCCGGGCGCCACGCGCGCATCGCGTGGTGGGCGCGCGGCATGCTGCAGGCGCTGGGCCTGCAGCTCGACGCGCAGGGCACGTTCAGGCCGGCGGCCAAGCTGGTCGTCGCGAACCACGTTTCGTGGCTGGACATCATGGCCATCCACGCCGTGTGCCCGCAGGCGCGCTTCGTCTCGAAGGCCGACGTGCGGCACTGGCCGCTGGTCAGCCGGCTGGTCGACGCCGCGGGCACGCTGTACCTCGAGCGCGAGAAGCGCCGCGACGCGTTGCGCGTGGTGCACCAGATGGCCGAGGCGCTCGCCGCCGGGCAGACGGTGGCCGTGTTCCCGGAGGGCACGACGAGCGACGGCCGCCGCCTGCTGCCGTTCCACGCCAACCTGTTGCAGGCGGCGATCGCGACATCGACGCCGGTGCAGCCGGTCGCGCTGCGCTACGCCGACGCGACGCAGCCGGTCAGCGCGGCGGCCGAGTTCACCGGCGACACCACGCTGGCGCTCAGCCTGTGGCGGCTGGCGTGCGGCGACGGCCTGACGGTGCGCGTGCGCGTGCTCCAGGCGATGGGCACGGCGCACGCCGACCGCCGGGCGCTGGCCGAGACTGTGCGACAGTCGATCGCCGACGCCCTCGACACCCTGCCCGACGCACCGACACGATGACCGTCGCCACCTTGCGCCTGCGCCGCGTGGGCATCGACACCTTCCGCGAAAACGTCGCCTACCTGCACCGCGACTGCCCGGTGGTGCGCGCCGCCGGGTTCCAGGCGCTGTCGAAGGTGCAGGTGCAGGCCAACGGCCGCAGCATCCTCGCGGTGCTCAACGTCGTCGACGACGCACGGCTGGTCGAGGTGTGCGAGCTGGGGCTGAGCGAGGAGGCGTTCGCGCGCATCGGCGTGGCCGACGGACACGAAGCGTCGATCGCGCACGCCGAGCCACCGCGTTCGATCGCCGCGCTGCACCGCAAGATCAACGGCGAGCGCCTCGGGCGCGAGGACCTCCAGGCGATCATCGCCGACATCGCGCAGGCGCGCTACTCGAAGGTCGAGCTCGCCGCCTTCGTCGTCGCCACCAACCAGTTCGAGCTCGACCGCGACGAGGTGCTGCACCTGACCGAGGCGATGATCGCCGCCGGCCGGCGGCTCGACTGGCACCACGAGGTCGGCGGCGGGCCGGTGGTCGACAAGCACTGCATCGGGGGCATCCCCGGCAACCGCACGTCGATGCTGGTCGTGCCCATCGTCGCCGCGCACGGCATGCTGTGTCCGAAGACCTCGTCGCGCG
>CAZUBF010000233.1:0-3516 GCA_964618555.1 uncultured Azohydromonas sp. | reverse complement strand
ACGGCTCGAAGCAGTACACGCCGCCGGTCTGCACGCCGAAGTGCGCCATGATGAAGTTCACCGTGGGGAACTCCTTGATCATCGGCACCCACTCGGTGGGGATGCTGTACGGCCCGTCGCCGGTGTGCAGCTTGACCAGCACGCCGAGCTCGGCGCACTTCTCGAACGCCGGGCGCACCCAGTCGAGCGCACGGTCGGGCCGGTAGGCGTGCATGTTGGCCTGCATCTGCACCATCTTGAAGCCGTGCTGCTTGACGTAGCGCTCGAGCCCCTCGACGGCGGCCTTGACGCCGCAGCGCGGGTTGTAGACGTAGCAGCCGATGAAGCGGTCGGGGTGCCGCTTCGTGGCTTCGAGCACGTAGGCGTGGTAGCGGTCGATGCTTTCGGGGCCGGACAGTTCGCCGTCGGTCCAGGTGTAGATCGTGTTGCCTTGCGGCGGCTGGATGAACGCCTTGTCGATGCGCCGGGGCTTGCCGTTGACGAAGTACGGGCCGTCCATCGTTTGGAGCAGGCGCTCCATCGTGTACGGGTCGCCGTCGTGCCACCAGGCGAGATCGACCTGGTCGGTGGGGTAGCAGCTGGTGTCGATGATCATCGTGGTCCTCACGGGTGGAGCACGATCATCGTGTCACCGACGCGCCGATCGGCAAACGGGGGCAACGGGATAAATTGATCGGCGCCGCCGATCGGCCGGTGGCTCGCCGACCGGGCGCCGCGCGCCGCTCAGGCGGCGGCCACCGCGTCGTCGCCGTCGGGGACGGCGCGCTCGCCGAAGGTGTCGGTGAAGGTGAAGTACAGCGACACGTAGAACACGCAGGTGAACACCAGCGCCGCCGGCATCGCCACCAGCCCGGCGAGCTGGCCCACGCCGAGCAGGCCGAACAGCAGCCCGAAGGCGACGCTGACCAGCGCGATCATCGCCAGCCAGCCGCCGACGTACAGCAGCATCGCCGCGCGCGTGCGCCACACCGCCAGCGTGCTCGAGAACAGCGCCTGCAGCGCGCCCTGGCCGCCCCACAGCACCAGCGGCGGCGCATGCCAGAACGGGATCGCCAGCAAGGCGGTCAGGCCGAAGCGGGTGACGACGCCCCAGAGCAGGCGGTCGTCGTCGAACAGCGCGTCGAGCTCGGCGGCCTCGGCGCCGCTGCGCTCGGGCGTGGCCAGCAGCACCTGCACGCGCTCGAAGCGCCCGCCGTCGAGTGCGTCGGACACCACCATCACCAGCAGCGTCGCCAGCGCGTAGTAGGCGCACAGCTGCAGCAGCGCGCGGCGCCGTCGGTCGTCGCCGCGCAGCGGCTCGAACAGCTGCCCGGGGTGCACCGGCCCGCCGGCCAGTGCCGATCGCGTCGCCACCATGTAACCCAGCGACAGCAGCGGCAGCGCCATCATGACGACGATGCCGCCCAGGTACGGCAGCGCCATCGCGACCAGCGCGCCGAGCAGGAAGACGACGAACAGCAGCGCGAAGGCCAGCGGACGGCGGAAGAAGGTGCGAAACGCCGACTTCAGCCACGCCAGCCCCTGGCGAGGCTCGACGGGGCGCAGGTGCAGTGCCATCGGGGTCAGTCGGCCGGAGGCGGTGGATGCCACGGCGTGGCGATGCGCTCGCGCAGCACGCGCTCGAACGGTGCCGGGTCCTTCGGCTCGAGCAACTGCGCGTCGCGTGGCAGGTGCCGGTCGTGCAGCCGCGACAGCCAGAAGCGCAGCGCCGCGGCGCGCAGCAGCGCCGGCAGCAGGCGGCGCTCGCCGCCGGTCAGCGGGCGCACCGCCTCGTAGGCGCCGACCAGCACCGCAGCGCGATCGTCGACGCCGCGCCCGCTGTCGAGGTCGACGCACCAGTCGTTCAGGCACACCGCGAGATCGAACACGAAGACGTCGACCCCGGCGAAGTAGAAGTCGAGCACGCCGGTGAGCCGTTCGCGCCCGGGCAGGCCGTCGAACATCGCGTTGTCGCGGAACAGGTCGGCGTGGATCGGCCCGCGCGGCAGCGCCGCGTGCGCCGGCGACGCCGCGAGCTCCTGCTGGAACGCGAGTTCGGCGCACAGCAGCTCGCGCTGCGGCGCCTCGACGTGCGGCAGCACCTCGGGCACCGCGCGCGCCCACCAGTCGAGACCGCGCAGGTTCGGCTGGCGGCGCGGGTAGTCGGCCGCGGCCAGATGCATGCGCGCCAGCACCTCGCCGACCTGTGCGCAGTGGTGCGCGTCGGGCGCCATCTGGTGCGCGCCGGGCAGCTTGTCGACCAGCGCCGCCGGCTTGCCGCGCAGCGTGTGCAGGATCTCGCCGGCGGCGTCGGCGCGCGGCTCGGGCACCGGCAGGCCTCGGCGCGCCAGGTGTCTCATCAGGTGCAGGTAGAACGGCAGCTGGTCGAAGCCCAGGCGCTCGAACAGCGTCAGCACCCACTCGCCGCGGTCGGTGACGACGAGGTAGTTGGTGTTCTCGATGCCGGCGCGGATGCCGTGCAGCGCGACGAGGCGGCCAACGTCGAGCCGGTCGACGAGGTCGCCGGCCTCGTCGAACGAGACCTCGGTGAACACCGCCATGAGTGCCGTCAGAAGCTCAGCACGTTCCACACGCGCTGGCCGGCGGCGCCGCGCGTGGATCCGGGGCCCGGCGCGAGGTTGCGCGCGCCGTCGGCGGGCAGCACTTCGTAGCGCGACCCGCGTTCACCCTTGGTCTGCACGACGATGCGCCGCACCTCGCCGCGCACGCGCAGTTCCTCGACGCGCACGCCGTCGTCCTCGACGACGGTGCGCCGCACGCGCGGCTCGGGTGTCGACGGGGGGGGCACGTCGGCCACCGCCTGCGCTCCCGCCGCCGTGGCGAACAGCGCGCAGGCGAGGGTCAGCAGGCGGACAGGCGTCGACGGCATGTGCGGGATTCTACCGAGCGCCCCCCAGGGCCGGGCTGCGTGCGGCCGTGGCCCACGCCCGGGCCGTACCATGCCGCCATGACGCAAGACACGCTGCTGCTCGTCGACGGGTCGAGCTACCTGTACCGCGCCTACCACGCGATGCCGAACCTGACCGCGCCCGACGGATTCCCCACCGGCGCGATCCACGGCTTCATCGCGATGATGAAGCGCCTGCGCGAGCAGGTGCCGGCGGGGCACGCGGCCTGCGTGTTCGACGCCAAGGGGCCGACGTTCCGCGACGCCTGGTACCCGGACTACAAGGCCCACCGCCCGCCGATGCCCGAGCCGCTGGCGCAGCAGATCGCGTCGATCCACGAGGTGGTGCGCCTGCTCGGCTGGCCGGTGCTCGAGGTGCCCGGCATCGAGGCCGACGACGCGATCGGCACGCTGGCGCGGCGCGCCGCCGAGACGGGCCACCGCGTGGTGATCTCGACCGGCGACAAGGACCTCGCGCAGCTCGTCTCGCCGCAGGTCACGCTGATCAACACGATGAGCAACGAGACGCTCGACGTCGAGGGCGTCACGGCCAAGTTCGGCGTGCCGCCCGAGCGCATCGTCGACTACCTGACGCTGGTCGGCGACGCGGTCGACAACGTGCCCGGCGT
>CAZUBF010000232.1:0-3528 GCA_964618555.1 uncultured Azohydromonas sp. | reverse complement strand
CGCACCGTGCCCTTCGTCAGCAAGGCCACCGGGCAGCCGCTGGCGAAGATCGCCGCGCGCTGCATGGCCGGGCGCGACCTGAAGGCGCAGGGGGTGCGCGGCGAGGTGGTGCCGCCGTACTTCAGCGTCAAGGAGGCGGTGTTTCCCTTCAACAAGTTCCCCGGCGTCGACCCGGTGCTCGGCCCAGAGATGCGCTCGACCGGCGAGGTGATGGGCGTGGGCAAGACGTTCGCCGAGGCGATGCTCAAGAGCCAGCTCGGTGCCGGCTCGAGGCTGCCCGATGCCGGCACGGTGGTGATCACCGTGAAGGATGCCGACAAGTCGCGTGCGGTGCAGGTCGCGCGCGACCTGCACGCGATGGGCTACGCGGTGGTCGCCACCAAGGGCACCGCGGCGGCGATCGCCGCCGCCGACGTGCCGGTGCGCGTGGTCAACAAGGTCAAGGACGGGCGACCGCACATCGCCGACATGGTCAAGGCCGGCGAGATCCAGCTGGTGTTCACCACCGTCGACGAGACGCGCACCGCGATCGCCGACTCGCGCTACATCCGCACCGCGGCGCTGGCCCACCGGGTCACCTATTACACGACGATGGCCGGCTGCGAGGCGGCCACCGAGGCGCTCAAGCACGACGACGACCTCAGTGTCGTGTCGCTGCAGGAACTGCACGCGCAACTGGACTAAACTCGCAGCGTCGGGCCCTGTCGCCGCCGGCGTCCTCGCGGACACTGGCGGCGCTTGCTTTTTGTTCCACCGAAGCGTGACCGCTGACCCCATGACGACGATTCCCCTGACCCGGCGCGGCGCCGAGAAACTGAAGGAAGAACTGCAGCGGCTGAAGACCGTCGAGCGGCACGCCGTGATCCGGGCCATCGCCGAGGCGCGTGCGCAGGGCGACCTGTCGGAGAACGCCGAGTACGACGCCGCCAAGGACAAGCAGGGCTTCATCGAGGGCCGCATCAAGGAACTCGAGGGCAAGCTCGCCGCGGCCCAGGTGATCGACCCCGGCGCGCTCGACGCCGGCGGGCGCGTGGTGTTCGGCGCGACGGTGGACCTCGAGGACGAGGAGTCGGGCGCGGCCGTGACCTACCAGATCGTCGGCGACGACGAGGCCGACCTGAAGCTCGGGCTGATCTCGATCTCGAGCCCGATCGCCCGTGCGCTGATCGGCAAGTCGGCCGGCGACGTGGCCGAGGTGCGCGCGCCCGGCGGCATCAAGACCTACGAGATCCTGCGGGTGCGCTATGTCTGATCGCGCCCGGGGCCCGGATGCGTGCATCACGCCCCCCGCGGAGGTCGATGACCGTCGCGGCGACCGGGCGTTGCCCTGAGCGCGGGCGCGCCGATGCGCCGCGCTCGCACGCTGCTGGCCGGGCTGTGGCTGGGCCTGCTGCTCACGGTGGCGCTGATCGCCACGCCGGCGCCGTTTGCGGCGCTGGCCGCCGCCGACGCCGGTCGCGTCGTCGCGCGCGTGCTCGCCAGCGAGGCCTACGCGAGCCTGGCGCTGGCCGCGCTGCTGTTCCTCGTCGAACGCCGGCTGGCGCGCGAAGGGCGCAGCGCGATGACCGCCGAACTGATGCTGGTGCTCGGCGCGCTGTTCTGCACCGTGTTCGGCTACTTCGCGCTGCAGCCGATGCTGGCCGCGGCGCGCGCCGGACAGGGCCCCTGGTCGTTCGGCGTGCTGCACGCCGCGTCGACGGCGCTTTTCGGCGTCAAGGCGCTGCTCGTGCTGCTGCTGGCCTGGCGCACCGCCGCGGCGCGCTGAGCGCGGCGCGCGTGTCAGGTGGCGCCGGTCTTCTTGACGCTGGTCGCGCGGCGGCGCGCCTTCTTCACCAGGCCGCCGGCGGTCAGCCGCTGGTTGCCGAGCACGCGCACCTTCTTGACCTGCGGGCGGTGGTTGCCGCTCTTGCTGAACTTGACGATCTTCACGACGCGCGGGCCCGCCGCGCGGCCGTCCGCGACTTCCTGCGCCTTGGGTGGCACAGGACGCCACAACACGAGCAGCTTGCCGATGTGCTGGATCGCGGCGGCGTCGAGGCGGTCGGCCAGCGTGTCGAGCATCGCGGCACGGGCGTCGCGGTCGTCGCTGAACACGCGCAGCTTGATCAGCCCGTGCGCCTTCAGCGCCGCGTCGGCTTCGCGCAGCACCGCGTCGGTCAGGCCGTCGGCACCGATCATCACCACGGGGTCGAGGTGATGCGCGGCGCTGCGGTGCTGCTTGCGCTGGACGGGGGTCAGGACGATGGCGGGCATGCGCCTATTATCGTTGCGCGATGAAGGTCAAGACGAAGAGCAAGAAGGTCGACAAGGCGTGGCTCGCCGACCACGTCAACGACCCCTACGTGAAGCGGGCGCAGCAGGAGGGCTACCGCTCGCGCGCCGCCTACAAGATCGAGCAGATCGACGAGGCGCTGGGGCTGGTGCGCCCGGGCCAGGTGGTGGTCGACCTGGGCAGTGCGCCGGGCGCCTGGAGCCAGTACCTGCGGCGGCGCTTCGCGCCGAAGGCGGCCGGCAGCGGCGGTGCGGCGCCCGGTGCGCTGCAGGGCACGATCGTCGCGCTCGACCTGCTGCCGATGGAGCCGATCGAGGGCGTCGACTTCGTGCTGGGCGACTTCCGCGACGAGGAGGTGGGCGCTGCGCTGGAAGCCGCGCTGGCGGGGCGCGCCGTCGACCTGGTGGTGTCGGACATGGCGCCGAACCTGTCGGGCATCGCCAGCGCAGACGCGGCGCGCATCGCGCACCTGGTCGAGCTGGCTCTCGACTTTGCGCAGCGCCACCTGAGGGCCGACGGCGCGCTGGTGTGCAAGGTGTTCCACGGCAGCGGCTACAGCCAGCTGGTCGAGCAGTTCAAGCGCGTGTTCCGCGTCGTCAAGCCGATCAAGCCGAAGGCGTCGCGCGATCGCTCGGCGGAAACCTTTCTCGTCGGGCGGGGTCTGAAACAGGTCGGCGGGGCGGGGCGCAAATCCGCCTGAAACGCCCAATTTGCGGCGTTTGCGCGGGCATTGGCGTGAAGTGCCGGCCCCCGTTGCGGGCATATTGACTGAAATAGAATCGTCCCCAATTCCGGGTACGTCCGTGCATCAACTGCGGGGACGGTATCCATGCGGTCTTCGAGGAGTCGTGGTGAACAATCAATGGTTGTCCAAGGTCGCCGTGTGGATGGTGATCGCGCTCGTGTTGTTCACCGTCTTCAAGCAGTTCGACCGTGGCGTGGCCCAGGGCTCGACGATCGGCTACTCGGACTTCCTCGAGGAGGTGCGCGCCGGGCGCATCAAGCAGGTGACGCTGCAGGAGAGCGCCAGCGGCACCGAGATCGTCGCGATCACCAACGACGAGAAGCGCATCCGCAGCAATGCCACGTACCTCGACCGCGGGCTGGTCGGCGACCTGATCGCCGCCAACGTGCGCTTCGACGTGCGCCCGCGCGAGGAGCCGTCGATCCTGATGAGCATCCTGCTCAGCTGGGGCCCGATGCTGCTGCTGATCGGCGTGTGGATCTACTTCATGCGCCAGATGCAGGGCGGCGGC
>CAZUBF010000231.1:2025-3531 GCA_964618555.1 uncultured Azohydromonas sp. | reverse complement strand
AATCCCGACCCGTACTACCAGCAGGGCGGCGACATGGTGCGCGTCGGCGGGCTGACCTACGCGATCGACCCGAACGCCGCGGCCGGTTCGCGCATCAGCGACATGCGCCTGAAGGGTCAGCCCATCGAGGCCGGCAAGACCTACAAGGTCGCGGGCTGGGCGCCGGTGGCCGAGGGCGCGAAGCAGACGTCGGCAGGGCGCATGGTGTGGGACGACGTGGCCGCGTGGCTGCGCGACAAGAAGGTGGTCACGCCGCGACGGCTGAACACGCCGCGCGTCATCGGCATGGACGGCAATCCGGGCATCGCCGCGCTGTGACGCAGGACCGCACCCCTGGCCTCACGCGCCGCCGTGCGACCGGTGCGCTCGCGGGTGCGCTCGCCGGGGCCTGGCTCGCGCCGGCGGCGCTGCGTGCGCAACCGCTGGACGGCACGCAGGACCTGGCGCGCGACATCGCCGCCGCGGTGGCACGCGCGCAGCCGCTGCTGATGCTGGTGTCGCTGGACGGCTGCGCGTTCTGCGACATCGTGCGTCGCAGCTACCTGCTGCCGCTGCGCGCGCAGGGCGAAGTCGTGCGCCAGATCGACCTGCGCGGGCGCTCGCTGCTGCGCGGGCCGACCGGTGCGTCGGCGCGCGAGGCCGAGCTCGCACGCGCCTGGGGCGTCCGCGTCGCCCCGACGCTGCTGTTCCTCGGTCCCGGCGGCGCCGAGATCGCACCGCGGCTGGCCGGCTACAGCGAGGATTTCTACGGCGCCTACCTCGACGACGCGCTGGCGCAGGCGCGCACGCGCTTGCGCAACGCGGGTGGCTGAGCCGCGCGCCTGCTGATTGCGACGCGGCCGAGCCGCACCCGTCACGCCGATGCGGCCGAGCCGCGCGCCCGCTCGCCGGCCCTCAGGGCCGCAGGTAGACGTACCCTTCCTTGGCCTGCAGCCGGGCGACCTCGGCGACACCCGAAGGCACGACCTTGGCTTCCATCACCACCGTCGTCGGCTCGATCTTGCGGCTGACCAGCGTGTTGTTGCACACGCGAAACTCGACGCCACGGCCGGCGAGTTCCCCGATCGCGCCGGCGAACGGCTGGTCGGACATGTTCTTCGCGCCCTCGAGCAGGAAGTCGATGCCGGGGCCGTGCGTGACGACGATGACCTTCGTCGACGGGTCGGCGTTGAGGTGGTTGCGGATGTTGCCGATCGCCCGGCTGGCCTGCTGCACGCCCTCGTTGAGGTGGTAGACGACCTTGATCGCGTCCTGGGCGAAGGCGTTGGCGCCGGCGCCGAGTGCGAAGATCAGTGGCAGGAGTTGGCGGGTGAACGGGTTCATCGTCGGGCTCCGTGAGCGGGCGAGGGCCGGGTTCGTGCGCCCGGGGGTACGATGCATCGATGATGAACTGCTTGCGCAAGTGATCAAACAGTGTTTTCACGGGTGAGCGCGATGAAGTCGATCGTCACGATCCCCGGCGCGTGGCGCGCCGCGGCCGCGCGGGCGCTGGCGTCGCTGGCGGGG
>CAZUBF010000231.1:0-2015 GCA_964618555.1 uncultured Azohydromonas sp. | reverse complement strand
CAGGACCTCGTGCTGCAGCCCGTGCGCGTCGGTGCGCACAGCTGGGCCGTCATCGGCGACTCCGGCATGGCCACCGCGGCCAACCGCGGCTTCAACTCGAACGCGGGCTTCGTCGTCACGCCCGACGGCGTCGTCGTGTTCGACACGCTCGGCACGCCGGCGCTGGGCGAGGCGCTGATCGCCGCGATCCGCCGCGTGACGGCGCAGCCGATCCGCCGCGTCGTCGTCAGTCACTACCACGCCGATCACTACTACGGTGCGCAGGCCTTCAGGGCCGCCGGCGCCGAGATCTGGGCCCACGAGGCGGCGCGCGGCGTGATCGCCAGCGACGAGGCGACGGCACGGCTGGCGCAGCGCCGCCAGGACCTGTCGCCCTGGGTCGACGGACGCACTCAACCGGTCGAGCCGGACCGCTGGCTGACCTTCGGCGGGCGCGGCGAGATCGCCGTCGAGCTCGGTGGCGTGCGCTTGCGCCTGCTCGACGTCAGCGGCGCACACTCGCCGCAGGACATCATGATGCACGTCGACGACGACGGCGTGCTGTTCGCCGGGGACCTGTACTTCACCGGCCGGATCCCCTACGTCGTCGGCGCGAACACGCGCGCGTGGCTGGCGGCGCTGGAACGGGTGGCGGCGGTGGCGCCGCGCGCAGCGGTGCCGGGCCACGGCGAGGCCTCGCTGCAGGTGCAGCGCGACCTGGCGCTGACGCGCGACTACCTGCGTCACCTGCGCGACGTCATGGGACGTGCCGCCGAGGAGATGTCCGACTTCGACGAGGCGTTCGACCGCGCCGACTGGTCGCGCTGGCAGGCGCTGCCGGCATTCGAGCCGGCGCACCGGCTCAATGCGCGGTCGGTCTACCTCGAGATGGAGCGCGAGAGCCTGAACCGCTGAACGCCGCGGCCGCTCACTGCTTGAACTTGTACCACTGTTGGTTGACGAACGCGGCGACGTCGCGTTCGTCCTCGGGGAACAGCTCGAGCCGCAACTCGGTGTTGCACAGGCTGACGTAGCGCTTGAGATCGAACACCGACTTCACCTTGCGCTCGTCGCGCAGGTAGATGAAACCTTCCGCGCGCCCGGTCTTCTCGGTGTGGCACGACGCGCACTTCGCCTCGTAGTGGATCTTGCGGCCGTTGGCGAGGTCGGCGTCGGGGAAGGGGTTGGCGGCGGTGGGCAGGGCGATGAAGCCCGCGAGCAGGCCGGCAGCCACGGTGAGCGAAAGGCGCATGGTCCTCGGGTCTGTGCAAGACGACGGCGCAAGCGTGCGGCGGTGTGCCGCCGATGTCAAGCCGCATCGGCCCGGGCGGCCGACGCTGGCGCGGGGCGCCGACGCGGCTGCGCATGCCAGCGCCGCACATCGTCGAGCGTGACCGGTCGCGCCGCGTCGTCGGGGTGGTGGTCGAGATCGGCGAGCCGCACGCAGGCGGCAGCGAGGTCGTCGGCCACGCTGTAGTCGGTCGGCGTGACGATGCAACGCAGCCCGGCCGACGTCGCCGCGGTCACGCCGTGGCCCGAGTCCTCGAACGCGATGGCCGCGTCGGCGTCGAGTCGCAGTCGCTCGAGCACCCAGCGGTAGACCGCCGGGTCGGGCTTCTTCGAGGCGACGTCCTGCGCGGAGCCCGTCACCTCGAACCAGCCCGGCGCGCCGGCGCCGAGCGTGGCCTCGAGCAGCGCGATGACGTTGCCGCGCGTCGTCGTCGTCGCGATCGCGAGGCGCAGGCCCTGATGCCGCGCCTCGCGGATCAGGCGCTCGACGCCCGGGCGCAGTGGCACCGCGCCACCGGCCACCCGCTGCACGTAGTGCCGGGTCTTCGTCGCGTGCAGCCGTGCGAGCAGCGTCGCCAACGTGGCGTCATCGAGCGCCGGGGCGCGGCGCGCGCGCGCGTAGTGCGCCATGCGCTCGACGCCGCCGGCGACCTGCAGCAGTTCGCCGTACAGCGCCTCGTCCCAGTGCCAGTCGAGGCCGTGTTCGGCGAACGCGGCGTTGAAGGCGACCCGGTGGCCGTCACGCT
>CAZUBF010000230.1:0-3539 GCA_964618555.1 uncultured Azohydromonas sp. | reverse complement strand
CCCAGTCCATCGCCTCGGTGCCGCCGGCGCCGGCCTGGATGTCGATGAAGCAGTTGCCGGGGTCCGCCGGGTTGGCGAACATGCGGCGGAACTCGAGCGCCTCGATCTGCTCGCGCAGCCGGTCGGCGTCGGCGGCGATCGACGCCAGTGCATCGACGTCGCCCTCGTCCTTGCTCATCTCGTACAACTCGCCGCTGTCGGCGAGGTTGCGCGTCAGGTGGGCGATCGTCTCGACCACCGTCTCGAGCGTCTTCTTCTCCCGGCCCAGCTCCTGCGCGCGCTTGGGCTCGTTCCAGATCGCCGGGTTCTCGAGCGCGGCGTTGACCTCGTTCAGCCGCAGCGCCTTGCGATCGTAGTCAAAGATACCCCCGAAGCTGCTCGGTGCGCGCGCTCAGGTCGGCCAGCAGCGTGCCGATCGCGTTGATCTGTTCGTTGTCCATCGTCGGTGGGCGGGTGGGTGTGGGCGGCGATTCTTGCACGCCCACGCCGGCGCGCGGCGGCCGGCGGTGCGGGTAAGCCCGGAGGGGGGAAGCGAGCGCATCGCCCCGGTTTGTCAGAAACCGGTAAGGCGCCCGGGAACACCATTCGCCCCCATGACGACCGGCGTCGTGCGCAGTCCCGTGCGCGGCGTGTCGGCGTGCACGCCACGGGTGCGTTCGACCTCCTTCGATGCTGCAGTTGCTGGAGTTCCTGCAGATGCTGCTGTACATCCCCCTGCTCGCGCTCGTCGGGCAGGGCGTGCTGTTCGTGCTGGCCGGCGCCAAACGCGAGACGAACTTCTTCTACACCACGCTGCGCCTGATCTCGCGCCCGTTCACCTTCGTCGTGCGCAAGATCACGCCGGCGCAGGTGGCCGACGAGCACGTGCCGGTGGTGACCTTCTTCCTCGTGGTCATCGCCTACGCGGTGGTCACCTTCGAGCTCATCGCGCTGTGCGTCGAGATGGGCGTGGAGCAGTGCCGGCGATGAGCGGCTTCGACCTCGAGCAGAAGGTGCTGCGCTGGCGCGCCATCGGCTGGCTGCTGATCGGCCGGCGCGAGGCGGCGCGAGCGACCTTCGACGAGATGCTGCGTCGCCGCCCCGACGACGCCTACGCGCTGGCCAGCCGCTCGCACCTGCTGGCCGAACTCGGCCGCCGCGACGACGCGATCGCCGACGCGCAGCGCCTGACCGCGCTGCAGCCGGCGCGCAGCGCCGCCGACTGGTTCAACCTCGCGTTCCTGCTCGAGCAGGCCGGGCGCTACGACGAAGCCGAACCGGCGTTCCGTCGCGCGCTGGCGCTCGACGCCAAGCTCGACCGCGCCTGGTACGGACTGGGCCTGGTGCTGATCCGCCAGGGCCGCCTCGACGAAGCCGTCGACGCGCTCAAGCGCAACACCGAGCTGCAGCCGATGAGCCCGTACGGCTGGTACCAGCTCGCGCGGGTGCAGGTCGACCGCCAGCAGCCCGAGGAGGCGCGAAAGATCATCCGCCGCCTGAAGGACTTCGAGCCGAAGGTGGCGGCGCAGCTCGAACGCGAGACGGGGCTGGCGCCCTGAGGACGACGATCAAGGGTGTGAAAGGGGCTCCGGACCTTCCGGAGATGTGAGTAGCAGGAGGCATGCGATGCAGCAATTGACTGAGAAGCACCGCCAGTACTGGTCGAAGAATCTGCGCATCACGGCGATTCTTCTGGCCATCTGGTTCGTGGTGACGTTCGTCATCGGGTACTTTGCCCGCGACCTGAACTTCACGTTCTTCGGGTGGCCGTTCAGCTTCTGGGTGGGTGCCCAGGGGGCGCTGGTGGTCTACTTGATCATCATCGGCACGTACGCGCGCTACATGAACAACCTCGACCGCGAGTACGGCGTGGCCGAGGCTGAGGAGGACTGACATGGCCGGCATGACCCCCAACACCGGAGGCGGCGGCATGTTCAGCGCCGGCTCCCAGAAATCGTTCCAGAAGCAGCTGAACAAGGTCTACGCCTTCTACACCGGCGGCTTCCTGGCCTTCATCATCGTGCTCGCGGTGCTCGAGCAGATGGGCCTGCCGCAGTCGTGGATCGGCCTGATCTTCCTGCTCGCCACGGTCGCGCTGTACGCCGGCATCGGCATCATGAGCCGCACCACCGACGCGGCGGAGTACTACGTCGCCGGACGCCGCGTGCCCGCGGTGTACAACGGCATGGCGGTGGGCGCCGACTGGATGAGCGCGGCGTCGTTCATCGGCATGGCCGGCACGCTGTACCTGACCGGCTACGGCGGCCTGGCCTTCATCATGGGCTGGACCGGCGGCTACTGCCTGGTCGCGCTGTTCCTGGCGCCGTACCTGCGCAAGTTCGGGCAGTTCACGATCCCCGACTTCCTCGGCGCGCGCTACGAGGGCAACCTGCCGCGCCTGCTCGGCATCATCGCCGCGATCCTGTGCTCGTTCACCTACGTGGTGGCGCAGATCCTCGGCGTGGGCGTGATCACGGCGCGACTGACCGGCCTGGCGTTCGAGATCGGCGTGTTCGTCGGCCTCGGCGGCATCCTGGTGTGCTCGTTCCTCGGCGGCATGCGCGCGGTCACCTGGACGCAGGTCGCGCAGTACATCATCCTCATCATCGCGTACCTGATCCCGGTGGTCTGGCTGAGCGTCAAGCAGACCGGCGTGCCGGTGCCGCAGGCGATCTACGGCTTCCAACTGCAGAAGGTCACCGAGCTCGAGAAGAAGCTGATCGACGACCCGAAGGAGAAGGAGGTCATCGCGATCTTCAAGCAGCGCGCCGACGCGCTGGGCGAGAAGCTGAAGGATCCGGCCGCCGCGCTGGCCGCCGACCGCACCGCGGCGCAGGCCAAGCTCGACGAACTGCGCAACACCAACGCGGCGCAGGCCGACATCCAGGCCGCCGAGCGCGCGCTGGCCGCGCTGCCCGCCGACGAGGCGGCCGCGAAGGCCAAGTGGACGGCCGACAAGACCGCCAACGAGGCGCGCGCCAGGCCGCTGGCCGGCATGCCGCGCCACGCGCAGGTGTTCGCCGGCGATCCGAACGGCACCGACGCCGAGAAGAAGGCGTTCGACGTCTCGCGGCGCAACTTCCTCGCGCTGATCTTCTGCCTGATGGTCGGCACGGCCGCGCTGCCGCACATCCTGATGCGCTACTACACCACGCCGTCGGTGCGCGAGGCTCGCAAGTCGGTGACGTGGAGCCTGTTCTTCATCTTCCTGCTGTACTTCACCGCGCCGGCCCTGGCGGTGCTCGTGAAGTACGAGGTGTTCTCCACGCTGGTGGGCACGCCGTTCGACAAGTTGCCGGCCTGGATCGCGGCGTGGAACCGGGTCGACCCGGCGCTGCTGTCGGTGGCCGACATCAACGGCGACGGCATCTTCCAGCTCGGCGAGATGAGGATCGGCGGCGACATCATCGTGCTGGCCACGCCGGCGATCGGTGGGCTGCCGTTCGTGATCTCGGGCATGGTCGCCGCGGGGGGTCTGGCGGCGGCGCTGTCGACCGCCGACGGGCTGCTGCTGACGATCGCCAACGCGCTGTCGCACGACCTGTACTACAAGATGATCG
>CAZUBF010000229.1:0-3548 GCA_964618555.1 uncultured Azohydromonas sp. | reverse complement strand
TTTTCGGTCGGCATCACCTGGCTTTGCTGGTCAATTTTCGGTCGGCGTCAACACCTGAGCGTGCCATCGGACAGCATCGGCAGTCCCTCCTCTCGGAGGAATTTTACCGTCACGCAAAAACGTTGGCTACAACTTACCTAAGTGCTTGATTGATCGCGATTTCTTGCAACTATTTTTACCGTCAACCTTCGTTTTGGCCTGACGGTAAAAACTTTGGAGGCATCCGGTCGAAGATTTCTACCGTCAGATTTACCGTCAGATCGAAAGGCATCCCACCGATAGATGCCGATAGATCTCGACAGACATTTCTTATGTAGGACAACGACTTAGATGAACTTTCCGACAGGCCTCGATAGACCCTGAAAGACGCCGAATCATTCCCACTCGATCGTCGCCGGCGGCTTGCTGGAGATGTCGTAGGTCACGCGGTTGATGCCGCGCACCTCGTTGATGATGCGGCTGGAGACCTTCTTCAGCAGCGCGTACGGCAGCTCCGCCCAGTCGGCGGTCATGAAGTCGCTGGTGTGCACCGCGCGCAGCGCAACGACGTGGTCGTAGGTGCGGCCGTCGCCCATCACGCCCACGCTCTTCACCGGCAGGAACACCGCGAAGGCCTGGCTGGTCTTGTCGTACCAGCTCCTGCCGTCGGCGGGGTCGACGGTGGCGCGCAGTTCGTCGATGAAGATCGCGTCGGCGCGGCGCAGCAGGTCGGCGTACTCGCGCCGCACCTCGCCGAGGATGCGCACGCCCAGCCCCGGCCCGGGGAAGGGGTGGCGGTACACCATCTCGGGAGGCAGGCCGAGCGCCACGCCGAGCTCGCGCACCTCGTCCTTGAACAGGTCGCGCAGCGGCTCGAGCAGCTTCAGTCCCAGCGTCTCGGGCAGGCCACCGACGTTGTGGTGGCTCTTGATCGTGGTGGCCTTCTTCGTCTTCGCGCCGCCGCTCTCGATGACGTCGGGGTAGATCGTGCCCTGCGCGAGCCACTTCGCGTTGGCCAGCTTGCGCGCTTCGCGCTGGAACACCTCGACGAACTCGGCGCCGATGATCTTGCGCTTGGCCTCGGGGTCGGCGACGCCGGCGAGCCTGCCGAGGAACTGCTCGCTGGCGTCGACGTGCACCACTTTCGCGTGCAGGCGGCCGACGAACATGTCCATCACCGCCTGCGCCTCGTTCAGCCGCAGCAGCCCGTGGTCGACGAAGACGCAGGTCAGCCGATCGCCGATCGCGCGGTGGATCAGCGCCGCGGCGACGCTGGAGTCGACGCCGCCCGACAGGCCCAGGATCACCTCCTCGTCGCCGACCTGCGCGCGGATCGCCGCCACCGCCTCGGCGACGTGGTCGCGCATGACCCAGTCGGGTTTCGCCGCGCAGATGCCCAGCACGAAGCGCTCGAGCAGCGCGCGCCCCTGCGCCGTGTGCGTGACCTCGGGGTGGAACTGCACGCCGTAGTAGCCGCGCGCCTCGTCGGCCATGCCGGCGATCGGGCAGCTCGGCGTGCTGGCCATCAGCTTGAACCCGGGCGGCAGCCCGGTGACCTTGTCGCCGTGGCTCATCCACACCCGGAGCATGCCGTGGCCCTCGGCGGTGCGGAAGTCCTCGAGGCCGTCGAGCAGTTTCGTGTGGCCGCGCGCGCGCACCTCGGCGTAGCCGAACTCGCGCTGGTCGCTCCACTGCACCGCGCCGCCGAGCTGCGCGGCCATCGTCTGCATGCCGTAGCAGATGCCCAGCACCGGCACGCCGAGCTCCCACACCGCCTGTGGCGCGCGCAGCCGGTGGTCGTCGTAGGTGCTGCCGTGGCTGCCCGACAGGACGATGCCCCTGGGCGCGAACGCGCGCACGAAGTCGTCGGACACGTCGTTGGGATGGATCTCGCAGTACACGTGCGCCTCGCGCACGCGCCGCGCGATCAGCTGCGTGACCTGCGAGCCGAAGTCGAGGATCAGGATCTTGTCGTGCATGGTCTTGGGGCGTTCAGGGGGCCGCCACCGCGGCGGCGGCGCCGGCGCGGTGCCGCTGGAAGTGTCGCAGGGCCAGCAGCCAGGCCAGCGCCTGCAGCGTGGCGCAGAAGAAGAACGGCAACCCGATCCACACGTCGCCCGGCGGGCGGTGCGACACGGTGCCGAGCAGGAACGCCGCGACGACCGGCGCGACCACGCCCATCAGGCTGTTCAGCGACGCCAGCGAACCCATCGTGCGGCCCTGCTCGTGTTCGCCGGCGGCCGACGAGACCAGGCTCTGCAGCACCACGGTGGTCGCGAAGCCGAACAGGTTCAGGCCGATCACGACGAACATCATCCACGGGGCGCTGGCCAGCCCGAACAGCAGGTAACACACCGTCGACGATCCCAGCCCGAACAGCGCCAGCCGCTGCGGCGTGAAGCGCTGCAGCAGCGGTCTGATCAGCGCACCCTGCACCAGCGCGGCCATCACGCCGACGGCGAACAGCGACCAGCCGTTCTCCTTCGGCCCCCAGCCGAACTTGAAGGTCGTGTACAGCACCCAGCTCATGTGCAACGTGAACTGCGCCAGCGCCGCCAGCGCGATCACCCACACCAGCGGGCCGGCGCCGCGCAGCGTACCCAGCGCGCGCAGCGCGGCCACCGGGTTCGAGCGCGACCAGCGGAAGGGCTCGCGCCGCTCGCGCGGCAGCGACTCGGGCAGCACGAACACGCCATACGCCGCGTTGACCAGCGCCAACGTGCCGGCCACGAAAAAAGGCAGCCGCAGGTCGATGTCGCCGAGCACGCCGCCCATCACCGGGCCCAGCGTGTAGCCGACGCCCAGCATCGCGCCGACCAGCCCGAAGCGGCGTGCGCGCAGCGCCGGCGGCGAGATGTCGGCCACGTAGGCCTGCGCCACCGCCACGTTGGCCTGCATCGCGCCGCTGAACGCGCGCACCGCGAGCAGCACCCACAGCGCCGTGGCCAGCGCGGTCGCGTAGAAGTTCAGCGCCAGCGCGGCGAACCCGAGCAGCAGCACCGGGCGGCGCCCGAAGCGGTCCGACAACCCGCCGAGCACCGGCGCACCCAGGAAGCTGGCGATGCCGAACACGAAGGCCACCGCCCCGTACCAGAACGCCTGGTCGCCGCGGTCGCCGGTGAAGGTGCCGATCAGCGCCGGCAGCACCGGGATCATCAGCCCGACCGACAGCATGTCGATCAGCACGACGACGAGGATGAACGGCAGCGCGGCCGCGCGCGGTTCGCGGCTCATCGTCGCCGGGTCCGACGCGCGGCGTGGCGGCCGCCGGTGGTGCACGGAGCCAGCGCGGTCCTCACTCGAGCCGGTAGTTCGGCGCTTCCTTCGTGATCTGCACGTCGTGCACGTGGCTCTCGCGGATGCCGGCCGACGTGATCTGCACGAACTCGGCACGCTGGTGCATCTGCTCGATGCTCGCGCAACCGCAGTAGCCCATCGCGGCGCGCAGCCCGCCGGCCATCTGGAAGATGATGCTCACCACCGAACCCTTGTACGGCACACGCCCCTCGATGCCTTCGGGCACCAGCTTGTCGGCGTTCGGGTTGGCGGCCTCGTCGTTCTCCTGGAAG
>CAZUBF010000228.1:0-3622 GCA_964618555.1 uncultured Azohydromonas sp. | reverse complement strand
CCGGGTACATGTCGGTGTACTCGTGCGTCTCGCCGGCGACGGCGGCCTTCAGGTTGTCGCGCGTGGCGCCGATCGGCAGCCCGGTGGCCGGGTCACCGACGGCCTCGAGGAACTCGAGGTGGCCGTGCGCATGGCCCGTCTCGCCCTCGGCGGTCGAGCGGAACAGCGCCGCAACGTCGTTCTGACCCTCGACGTCGGCCTTGCTGGCGAAGTACAGGTAGCGGCGGTTCGCCATCGATTCACCGGCGAACGCGTCCTTCAGGTTCTGCTCGGTCTTCGATCCCTTCAGTCCCATGTCGGTCTCCTTGGTGGGGGTAACGCGGACGGCTGCACGCGGCGCGCGCCGTGCAGCGCGCGGCGGACCTTAGCGCAGCGTCGAGGGCAGTTCCAATACATAGACGCTATGCAGAGCATAGTGCCCGCCTATTCTCGCCGAAATGCAAACTGCTCTCAATTCCGGCGACACCCCGGGAATCGATGATCGCCTGATCGACTCGGCGGCACCGCGCAAAGTGCGCCGCTCCGATGGAAGTTGCTATACTCGCGGGCTCTTGGGGACGTAGCTCAGCTGGGAGAGCGTCGCGTTCGCAATGCGAAGGTCGGGAGTTCGATCCTCCTCGTCTCCACCACCGGTATGGAAGCCAGGCCGTCATGTAGATGACGGCCTGGCTTTTTTCTTGCCCGGGTCGCCGGTACTGGCGCGGGTTCGCGGGTTGATGCGGTGCCCGGCCGCGGGCCAGCGGGTGGCTTTCCCCGCCCGTTCTACTCGCCCAGCCCCCCTTTTCTCCAGTCGACCGGTGGCTGGCCAATGCACGACAGGTCGAAGAATCTGACCTGGATCCTGTTCCTGCGCATCCTCGACGCGCAGGAGCTCCGCGACCAGGAGCAGGCCGAAGCCGTAGCCGCGAGCTTCATTTCCGCGCTGCGCGAGTTACAGACGCATGTCGCCGCCAATCGGGCGCAGCGCGCCGAACTGGAGCGCCTGCCCCAACGCCTGCTCGCCCAGGTGTTCGAACCGCACGACACGGTCGACTGATCGCCTTCGCATCACGATTGATACAAAATGGCATCTTCCTTGATGCCGCAGGAGCCACCATGCGCACCACCGTCACCATCGAAGACGTGTTCTACCAGCAGGCGCTGGAAGTGGCCGACCCGGGCATGGACAAGGCCGAGCTGTTCCGCGAGGCGCTGCGAACGTTCGTGCGCGTGCAGGCCGGCAAGCGGCTGGCGGCGCTGGGCGGGCAGGCACCCGACATGCCGGACGTGCCGCGCCGCCGCGGCCCGCGCGCACAGCCCACGGCGGCATGACGCCGCCCGCCGACGTTCTGGTGGGCACCAGCGTCTGGATCGACCATTTCCGCCATGGCCGGGACCGACTGACCGAGCTGCTCGCGCGCGATGCAGTGCTGATGCATCCGCATGTGCTGCTGGAACTGGCCTGCGGCACCCCGCCGGCGCCGCGAGCGCGCACGCTGGCGGACCTGGGGCGCCTGCGCGTTGCGCGCCAGGCCAGCCCCGCCGAACTGCTGGACTTCATCGAACGCGAGGCCCTGTACGGCCAGGGCTGCGGGCTGGTGGACGTGAGCCTGCTGGCCGCCGCGCGCCTGACCCCTGGCGCCCGCCTGTGGACGCTGGACAAGAGACTGGCTTCGCTGGCTGCACGCCTGGGCGTGGCCTGGCCCGAACCCGCCTGAGTGCATTGGTCATCACGCAGAACGGCGAAGCCAAGGCCGTGCTGCAGGACGTGGCCTCGTTCGAGGAGACGCAGGAGACCTTGGCCCTGCTGAAGATCCTGGCTCTCGGCCAGCAGGATGTCGAGGAAGGCCGGATCAAGCCGGCCGCCGAGGTGGTGGCGCGCCTGCGCGCGCATCGAGCCACGACCTGATGATCGGCAAGCCCAGGCGTTACGAGGTTTTGCTCACGCAAGGTGCCGAGCAGGACCTGGAGTCGATCCACGACCACATCGCCGAGTTCGACAGCGTGGCCCATGCGAACCACGTGCTCGATCGGTTGAAGGAAGTCGTGGACGGTCTGGCCCGGTTCCCCGAGCGCGGCAGCTACCCCAAGGAACTCGTCGCCCCTGGGTATCAAGGCGTACCGACAGACGGCGTTCAAGCCCTTCCGGGTGATCTATCGCGCCCTCGGCAGCCGGGTCGTGATCTACCTGATCGTCGATGGCCGGCGTGACATGCAGTCCGTGCTGTCGCGCAGGCTTCTGGGCGCTTGACCCGCAGCAGCCCGCGGCATGACTCGTCAGCTGAACGGGTGGTTTTTGCACCGGGCAACCACCCGCCACCACCAAGACACCGTCGATGACACGGACGAGGCCACCCGCAGCGGTGGCCTTTTCGTTTCGCGGGGCGGTGTCGGTGGCGTCCGCGCGCCGCCGCGCGGGCGCGCGCGATTGAGGTAGGGTCGCGCCCTGTGAAAGCCGACACCCTGCCCCTGGGCGCCGAGGCGGCGCTGGACCCGCTGTGGTTCAAGGACGCGGTCATCTACGAACTGCACGTGAAGGCCTACGCCGACGCCAACGGCGACGGCATCGGTGACTTCGCCGGGCTGACGCAGCACCTCGACCACGTGCAGTCGCTGGGCGTGAACACGATCTGGCTGCTGCCGTTCTACCCGTCGCCGCTGCGCGACGACGGCTACGACGTCGCCGACTACGAGAACGTGCACCCGTCCTACGGCAGCCTCGACGACGTGCGCCGCTTCGTCGACGAGGCGCACCGTCGCGCGCTGCGCGTGATCACCGAACTGGTCGTCAACCACACCTCCGACCAGCACCCGTGGTTCCAGCGCGCGCGCCGTGCGCCGAAGGGCACGCCCGAGCGCGAGTTCTACGTGTGGAGCGACGACCCGAAACGCTACGCCGGCACGCGCATCATCTTCACCGACACCGAGAAGTCCAACTGGGCCTGGGACGAGGTCGCGCAGCAGTATTACTGGCACCGCTTCTTCAGCCACCAGCCCGATCTGAACTTCGACAACCCGGCGGTGCGCGACGCCGTGCTGCGCACGATGGAGTTCTGGCTCGAGATGGGCATCGACGGGTTCCGCCTCGACGCGATTCCCTACCTGATCGAGCGCGACGGCACCGGCAACGAGAACCTGCGCGAGACGCACGAGGTGATCAAGGAGATCCGCCGCCGCGTCGACGCGAAGTACCCGGGCCGGCTGCTGCTGGCCGAGGCCAACATGTGGCCCGAGGACGTGCGCGAGTACTTCGGCGACGGCGACGAGTGCCACATGGCGTACCACTTCCCGCTGATGCCGCGCATGTACATGGCGATCGCGCAGGAGGAGCGCCACCCGATCTACGAGATCCTCGCGCAGACGCCGGAGATCCCGCCGAACTGCCAGTGGGCAATCTTCCTGCGCAACCACGACGAGCTGACGCTCGAGATGGTGACCAGCAGCGAGCGCGACTACATGTGGCGCATGTACGCCGCCGACCCGCGCGCGCGCATCAACCTGGGCATCCGCCGGCGCCTCGCGCCGCTGCTCGAGAACGACCGCCCCCGCATCGAGCTGATGAACAGCCTGCTGCTGTCGATGCCGGGCACGCCGGTGCTGTACTACGGCGACGAGATCGGCATGGGCGACAACATCTTCCTCG
>CAZUBF010000227.1:2773-3711 GCA_964618555.1 uncultured Azohydromonas sp. | reverse complement strand
GCTTCCAGGAGTGCAACCAGCTGCCGATGTTCCAGGAGTTCACCAAGTACCAGGGTCACGTGAACAACCCGAAGCGGATGGCCGAATACACGGCCCGCTGCTTCGACCGCGCGATGTCCGAGATCGGCCCGACGCAGCTGAACATCCCGCGCGACTACTTCTACGGCGAGATCCAGTGCGAGATCCCGAAGCCGCAGCGCCTCGATCGCGGACCCGGTGGCGAGCAGAGCCTGAACGAGGCGGCCGAGCTGCTGGCGAAGGCGAAATTCCCGGTCATCATCTCGGGCGGCGGCGTGGTGATGGCCGACGGCGTCGAGCAGTGCAAGGCGCTGGCCGAGCGGCTCGGCGCCCCCGTGGTCAACAGCTACCTGCACAACGATTCGTTCCCGGCCAGCCACCCGCTGTGGTGCGGCCCGCTGGGCTACCAGGGCTCGAAGGCGGCGATGAAGCTGATGTCGCGCGCCGACGTGGTGGTGGCGCTCGGCTCGCGGCTCGGGCCCTTCGGCACGCTGCCGCAGCACGGGATGGACTACTGGCCGAAGGACGCGAAGATCATCCAGATCGACGCCGATCACAAGATGCTCGGCCTGGTGAAGAAGATCTCGGTCGGCATCTGCGGCGACGCGAAGGCCGCCGCCGCGGCGCTGGTGCAGCGGCTGGCAGGCAAGACGCTCGCCTGCGACGCGAACAAGGCCGAGCGCGCGAAGCAGGTCGCCGACGAGAAGGCGGCCTGGGAGAAGGAGCTGTCCGAGTGGACACACGAGCGCGACCCGTTCAGCCTCGAGATGATCGAGGAGGCCAAGCGCGAGGGCGGCAAGTGGCTGCATCCGCGCCAGGTGCTGCGCGAGCTCGAGAAGGCGATGCCGGCGCACGTGATGGTGTCGACCGACATCGGCAACATCAACTCGGTGGCCAACAGCTACCTGCGCTTCGAGGAG
>CAZUBF010000227.1:0-2612 GCA_964618555.1 uncultured Azohydromonas sp. | reverse complement strand
CGCCGAGAAGAAGAACCAGGTCGACTTCTACAACCGCCGCTTCGTCGCCGGCGAGCTCGACAATCCGAGCTTCGCCGAGATCGCCAGGTCGATGGGCGCCGAGGGCATCGTCGTCGACAAGCTCGAGGACGTCGGCCCGGCGCTGAAGAAGGCCGTGGACATGCAGATGAACGAGCACAAGACCTGCGTCGTCGAGATCATGTGCACCCGCGAGCTGGGCGACCCGTTCCGCCGCGACGCGTTGTCCAAGCCGGTGCGCTTCCTCGACAAGTACAAGGACTACGTCTGAGGCGCGGCGCCAGGGGAACCCGATGAATCCGACGGACTCCCCCAAGGCACCGGCCGGCGCCGCCACCCATTCGCGGCTCGACGCGCTCGTCGCGTCGGCCCGCGAGCGGGCGGCGTCGGGCCCGCCGGTGCTCGGGCTCGCCTACCCGTGCGACGCGCTCGCGCTCGAGGCGGCGCAGCGCATCGCTGCGGCCGGCATCGCCCGGCCGCTGCTCGTCGGCCCGAAGGACGCGATCCTCGCGGCCGGCGACGCGGCGCAGGTCGACGCGCGCGACTTCGAGATCGCCGCCACCGGCCCGTCCGCGCCCGAAGCGGCGCAGCACGCGGTCGCGCTGGCGCGCGACGGCGCACTGGCCGCGCTGATGAAAGGCTCGCTGCACACCGACGAGCTGATGTCGGCAGTGGTCGCGCGCGACACCGGGCTGCGCGGACCACGCCGCATCAGCCATGCCTTCGTCTTCGACCTGCCGCGCTACCACAAGCTGCTCGCGCTGGCCGACTGCGTGGTCAACATCGCGCCGAACCTGGCCACCAAACGCGACATCGTCGGCAATGCAGTCGAACTGCTGCAGCGCGCGCTGCGCATCGAGCGGCCGAAGGTCGGCATCGTCGCCGCGGTCGAAACGGTCAACCCGCAGATCCAGGCGACGCTGGACGCACAGGCGCTGGTCGAGATGGCACGCGCCGGCACTTGGCGCGACACGACGGTCGAAGGCCCGTTCGGCTTCGACAACGCGTTTTCCGCCGAGGCGGCGCGCGTCAAGAAGATCGAGTCGCAAATCGCCGGCGATGCCGATCTGCTCGTGCTGCCCGACCTCAACGCCGGCAACATGCTCTACAAGAGCTTCGTCTACGTCGGCGGCGGCGATTGCGCCGGCCTGGTGCTCGGCGCGAAGCTGCCGATCGTGCTGACGTCGCGGGCCGACTCGCTGCAGGCGCGGCTGGCATCGGTGGCGCTGGCGGTGCTGGCGGCGCCGTAGCCGCGGCGGCCCGCACCGTATACCCGCCACGATCTCATGCGCGCGCCGGATCGAAGTCCAGGCAATGCGCCATGAAGCCTTGCGCGGCCGCCCCGAGCTGCTTCGTCCGGTGCAGCACGATCGCCAGCGACCGCCGCAGCGGCGGCAGCGTCGTGTCCAACTCGACCAGCCAGCCCTCGCGCAGCGCATGGGTCACCGCATGGCGCGACAGGCAGCCGATGCCGAGCCCCGAGGCAACGGCGCGCTTGACCGCCTCGTTGCTGCCGAGCTCGAGCTCGACCTCGAAGCGCCCGAGCTCGGCGGTGAGCCAGCGGTCCGACGCCTCGCGCGTGCCCGAGCCCTGCTCGCGCACGATCCAGGTGGCGGCCTCGAGCTGCTTCGGCCTGACACGCCGCCCGGCCAGCGGATGCCCCGGCGCAGCGACGACGATCAGCTCGTCGCTGAGCCAGCGCCGCACGACGAATTCGGGGGCGGTGCGGGCACCCTCGATGAAGCCGAGATCGACGTCGAAGTCGGCGACCGCCTGCAGCACGTCGCGCGTATTGGCGATCGCCAGCCGTACCTGTCCGTGCGGATGCGCCGCCTTCCATTGCGAGATCAGCGGTGGCAGCAGGTATTCGCCGATCGTGAAGCTCGACGCCAGCCGCAGCGGCGCCGCGTGCGCTGCCGAGAACAGCGCCTCGGTCTCGGCCGCCTGCTCGACGATCGCTGCAGCGCGCGGCAGCAGTGCGCTGCCGTTCTCGTTGAGCACCAGGCGGCGGCCGACGCGGTCGAACAGTTGCACGCCGAGCACCGCCTCGAGTTCGGCGAGCGCCGTACTCGCCGCCGACTGCGAGCGCGCGACATGCTCGGCCGCGGCACGCGTCGAACCGGCGCGCGCGGTGGCCGTGAAGACCTCGAGCTGGCGCAGCGTCAGCTGCAGTCGCTGATTGGTTTTAGCGTTCATGATGAACGAAATTATGTGCTTTTGCGATCAGCATCGCGAAGCTAGCATCCACCCCGCCGACCCGTGACGAACATGATCCGATTCCATCGCCGTTTCGACATGAAGATCCTCCCGCACCGCCTGCCGAGCGGCCTCCTGGCCCTGCCTCCGTCTCCCGGGACGCGGGCTGCCGAGTTTCATCGCTAGCCAGGTCAGCCCATGAAGATCTTTTCCTCCGCGCCGCTGCACGACCCGATCGCCTCGCCGCGCCCCGGCGCCCACAAGGAGATCCGGAACACCACCTGCTACATGTGCGCCTGCCGCTGCGGCATCCGCGTCCACCTCGAGGACGGCAAGCTGCGCTACATCGACGGCAACCCCGAGCACCCGCTGAACCAGGGCGTGATCTGCGCCAAGGG
>CAZUBF010000226.1:0-3727 GCA_964618555.1 uncultured Azohydromonas sp. | reverse complement strand
GTCGAGGCGCTGAAGAAGCTCGCCGCCGGCAAGGCCGCGTTCGTGTCGCGCGGCGACAAGAGCGGCACGCACGCCGCCGAGCTGCGCTACTGGAAGGCCGCCGGCGTCGACGTGGCCGCGGCGAAGCCCGCGGGCTACAAGGAGTGCGGCTGCGGCATGGGCCCGGCGCTGAACATCGCCGCGTCGAGCAACGCCTACGTGCTGGCCGACCGCGGCACGTGGCTGAGCTTCAAGAACCGCGCCGACCTGGCGGTGCTCGTCGAAGGCGACAAGCGCCTGTTCAACCAGTACGGCGTCATCGTCGTCAACCCGGCCAGGCACCCGCACGTGAAGAGGGACCTCGCGCAGGCCTTCGCGGACTGGGTCGTCTCGCCGGCCGGGCAGACGGCGATCGCCGGCTACAAGATCGGCGGCGAGCAGCTGTTCTTCGCGAACGCCAACCAATGAACAGGCTGCGCACGCTGGCATCGGCGTTGGCGATGTCGATGGTTGCGGGCTGTGCGGGCACGGCGCAGGCGCCTGCGCCGCTGTCGGTCTACGCCGCCGGCAGTCTGCGCGCGGCGATGACGGACCTGGCTCGCGCCTTCGAGCAGCAGGGCGGGGCGCCGGTGCGGCTGACCTTCGGCGCCTCCGGGCTGCTGAAGGACCGCATCGAAGCCGGCGAACCGGCGCAGGTGTTCGCGTCGGCCAACATGACGCACCCCGAGGCGCTGCGCACGGCCGGCAAGGCCGATGCGGTCGTGGCGTTCACGCGCAACGCGCTGTGCCTGCTGGCGCGGCCCGGCTTCTCGCTGCAGGGCAAGCCGCTGGCGCAGCGGCTGCTCGACGCCGACGTGCGCGTGGGCACGTCGACGCCGCGCGCCGATCCGTCGGGCGACTACGCGTTCCAGATGTTCGAGCGCATCGAGTCGACCGGCGCCGCCGCGGCGGGTTCGGCCGCGGCGCTGAAGGCCAAGGCGCTGCAGCTCACCGGCGGGCCGAACTCGCCGCCGCCGCCGGCGGGACGCAACGTGTACGGCATGCTCGTCGCCGAGGGGCAGGCCGACGTGTTCGTCACCTACTGCACCAACGCGACCCAGGCGCGCCACGAGGTGGCCGCGCTGCAGGTGCTGACAGTGCCCGACGCGATCAACGTGTCGGCGACCTACGGCATCGCCAGCGTGCGTCCGTCGACCGCGTCGGCGCGCGCCTTCGTCGACTTCGTGCTCGGTGCGAAGGGGCAGGAGATCTTGCGCGGGTACGGGTTCAGCGCCCCCTGAGCCGCCGCGCCACCGCGTGGCGCGGGCGCCCCGGCGGTCAAGGCCGACCGGGCGCCGTCGGCGGCTTCGCCGGCTTCACCGTGCGGAAGTGCCACCACGGCAGCGCGCGCGTCAGCGACAGCACCTGTCCGGCGCGCGGCGACGGGGCATAGCCGCTCAGGCCGGCCAGCGCCTGCGTCCAGTGCGGCGAGGCGAGCAGCGTGCGCAGCGCCTGCACCGCCGGCGTGTCGAGACTGTCGGCCAGGCACACCAGGTAATAGGCCTCGTCGGCCAGCGGCACGAAGTCGACGCCGGCGTCGCGCGCGGCCGCCTCGACGCCGGGACCGACGTCGGCCTCGCCGTGCGCGACCGCCGCGGCCACCGCGACGTGCGTGTCCTCGTGGCGCGCGGTGTAGCCGACGATCGCCGACGCATCGAGACCCGCCTCGGCCAGCAGGTGGTCCATCAGCAGCCGCGTGCCCGAACCGGGCTGCCGGTTGAGGAAGCGCCAGCCCTGCGCCGCGACGTCGGCCAGCGACGCCGGCCTTGGAGCGAGACCCGGACGCAGCATCAGTCCCTGCGTGCGCTGCAGGCCGCCGATCAGCTTGTGGCGTCCCGGCTTGAGCAGCGGCTTGAGCGCGGCGGCGAATACCGCCGATCCGGCGGGCAGCGCAGGCACGTGGAAACCCGCGACCGTGCAGCGCCCGGCGGCCAGCGCGCGCAGGGCGTCGACGCTGCCGGCGAAACGCAGCCCCAGGTGCAGCCCCTGCGTCGCGGCGAGGTCGCGCAGTCGCGGCAGCGCCAGGTCGTGGCTGGCGAACACCTCGAGCACCTGGCGGCGCTCGTCCATCGCCAGCGCGCGCACGTGCTCGAGCTCGGCGCGCAGCGCCTCGATGTGCGGCGTCATGCGCACGCGGGCCTGGCGCTCGGCCCACAGCAGCCGCAGCGCGTAAGGCGTCAGCCGCGCGCGCTGGCCCTTGGCCCACAGCACCAGCGGCTGGCCGAGCACCTGCTCCCAGTGCTTGAGCGCGCCCCACACGTGGCGGTACGACGCACCGGTGGCGCTGGCCGCATGGCGGATCGACCCGTGCTCCTGCACCGCGGCAAGCAGGTCGAACAGCGGGTTGTCGATCTCGGCGCCTTGCTGGCCGCGGGACTCGAAGCTGTACTCGAGGTGGACGCCGGGTTCGCGCATTGCGCGCATTGTGCCGGCGCGCGCCGCAGCCCGCGCCGGGGCTCAGCCCGCTGCCGAAGCCGCGCCGGGCAGGCCGAGTCGGCTCGCGGCGTCGGGTCGGCGCGGGCGCACGCGCCACAGCAGCCACAGCACGATGGCCAGGTTCAGCGCGTTCCAGACGATGCCGTTGACGAACGCGGCATCGTAGCTGCCGGTCAGGTCGAACACCTTGCCCGACATCCAGCCGCCCAACGCCATGCCCAGCAGCGTCGCGGTGAGCACCGCGCCGACGCGCGCGCCGGCCTCGCGCGGCGGGAAGTGCTCGCGCACGATGATCGCGTAGGCCGGCACGATGCCACCCTGGAACAGCCCGAACAGCGCCGAGATCACGAACAGCGAGGCGAGCGAGTCGAACGGCAGGAACAGCAGCAGCGCCAGCCCCTGCAGCGCCGAGCCCAGCAGCAGGGTGCGCAGCCCGCCGATGCGGTCGCAGATCGCGCCCGAGATCAGCCGGCTGGCGATGCCGAAGGCGAGCATCAGCGACAGCATCTGCGCGCCGCGCGCCGCGCCGTAGCCGAGGTCGGTGCAGTAGGCGACGATGTGCACCTGCGGCATCGACATCGCGACGCAGCAGGCCACGCCGGCCACGCACAGCAGCGCCTGCGCCTGACCGGGCGACATGCCGAACGGGCGTGTCGAGGGCACCGGGCCGCCGGCGCGAGGCGGCGGCGCCACCGCCGCCGGCGGGCGCGCGCGCATCGCCAGTGCCAGCAGCGGCAGCGTCGCGGCGCTGAACAGTCCGAGACCGATGTAGGTCGGCCGCCAGCCGACGCTGTCGATGAAGTGCTGAACGATCGGTGGCCAGATCGACCCGGCCAGGTAGTTGCCGCTGGCGCAGATCGCCACCGCGATGCCGCGCCGGCGCACGAACCAGAACGAAATGTCGGCGACCAGCGGGCTGAACGTCGCGGAACTGCCGAGCATGCCGATCAGGACGCCGTGCGCGATCGCGAACGCAGTCAGGCTCTGCGCGGACGCCACGGCGAAGCAGCCGAGCGCCAGCGACACGGCCCCGACCGTCACCGGCACTGCGACGCCGAAGCGATCGGTGAGCCGCCCCATCAGGATGCCGCCCAGGCCGAAGCCGATCAGCGTCGCCATGTACGGCAGCGACGCGCCGCCGCGGGCGACGCCGAAGTCGGCCTGCACCGCGGGCAGCACGACGACGACGACGTACATTCCGCAGCCGCCGATCGTCGACAGCGCGAGGCTGACCCACAGCCGGAACCAGGCCTGGCGGGAATCGGTCTCGGGG
>CAZUBF010000225.1:0-3792 GCA_964618555.1 uncultured Azohydromonas sp. | reverse complement strand
AGTGGTTGATGACCTCCTGCGCGCGGCGCTGGATCTCGGGGTTGCCGCGCTGCACGCTGTCGAAATCGAGCGCGGCAGTGTTGGTGCCTGCGGCCATCGAGCTGGCGGCGCCGCCGCCCATGCCGATGCGCATGCCCGGGCCGCCGAGCTGCACGAGCAGCGTGCCGGCGGGGAACGCCACCTTGTGCGTCTGCGTCGCGTCGACGCTGCCGACGCCGCCGGCGATCATGATCGGCTTGTGGTAGCCGCGCAGGACGCCGGCCACGGTCTGCTCGTAGACGCGGAAGTACCCGGCCAGGTTGGGCCGGCCGAACTCGTTGTTGAACGCGGCGCCACCCAGCGGAGCGTCGATCATGATCTGCAAGGCGCTGGCGATGTGCTCGGGCTTGCCGACGGGGTCGCGCTCCCACGGCTCTTCGGTGCCGGGCAGGTGCAGGTTCGACACCGAGAAGCCCGTCAGCCCCGCCTTCGGCCGCGCGCCGCGGCCGGTGGCGCCCTCGTCGCGGATCTCGCCGCCGGCGCCGGTGGCCGCACCGGGGAACGGGCTGATCGCGGTCGGGTGGTTGTGCGTCTCGACCTTCATCAGCACGTGCGCGGTGGCCTCGCGCGCACCGTACTTGGGCGCGTTCGTGAAGCCCCCGGGCTGCCAGCGCACGACGGGCCCGCCTTCCATGATCGCGGCGTTGTCGCTGTAGGCCACGACGGTGCGCTGCGGACTGGTCTTCTCGGTGTGGCGGATCATCGCGAACAGGCTGTGCGCCTGGCGCTGGCCGTCGATCGTGAAGTCGGCGTTGAAGATCTTGTGCCGGCAGTGCTCGCTGTTGGCCTGCGCGAACATCATCAGCTCGACGTCGCTCGGGTTGCGGCCCAGCCGCCCGAACGCGTCGACGAGGTAGTCGATCTCGTCGTCGGACAGCGCCAGTCCGAACTGGCCGTTCGCACGCACCAGCGCGTCGCGTCCTTGCCCGAGCACGTCGACGTGCACCAGCGGCGGCGCCGGCTGCAGGTCGAACAGCCGGCGCGCGGCGTCGCGTTCGAAGGCCACGGCTTCGGTCATGCGGTCGTGCAGCAGCGCGGCCACGGCTTGGCGCTCGGCGTCGTTCAACGGCTTGCTCACGCCGAGCAGGCCGGCCCTGATCGCGACGGTGAACTCGGTGACCCGCTCGATGCGATGCACCGGCAGGCCGCAGTTGTGGGCGATGTCGGTGGCCTTGCTCGCCCACGGCGACACGGTGCCCGGGCGCGGCATCACGACGAACCGCGCGTCGCCGGGACGCGGGTCGGTCGACGCGGACGGTTCGCCGTAGGCCAGCAGCGCCTCGAGGCGGTCGCGCTGCTCGCGCGTCAGCGGCGCGTCGCTGGCCACCCAGTGCACGTGGCGCGCCGCGACGCCCGCCACCCGCGGCACCGCGGCCGTCAGGCGGTCGAGCAGCGCGCGAGCACGGAAGTCGGACAGCGCGCGGCTGCCCTCGAAATGCATGAGGTGCGAGGAGGCGGTCGGCATGGAACCCGTCGGGCGGCGGCTGCAACAACGGCCTGCCCGCGTGCAGGGTGGGCCGGGAGGGAAGGCCGCGATTCTACGAGGGCGATGGGATAATCCCGGCCATGTCGATCCCCATCAAGACCGGCACCGACGTCGACGCCATGCGGCTGGCCTGCCGCCTGGCGTCGGAGGTGCTGGACCTGCTCGCGGCGCACGTCAAGCCGGGCGTGACGACGCTCGAACTCGATCGCATCGCGCACGACCACATGGTGCACGTGCAAGGCGGCGTGCCGGCCACGCTGGGCTACCAGCCGCCGGGCTATCCGCCGTACCCGGCGTCGCTGTGCACGTCGATCAACCATCAGGTGTGCCACGGCATCCCGAACGACCGCCCGCTGAAGAACGGCGACATCGTCAACATCGACGTCACCGTCATCAAGGACGGCTGGCACGGCGACAACAGTCGCATGTACATCGTCGGCGAAGGCTCGATCGCGGCGAAGCGCTTGTGCCAGGTGACCTACGAGGCGATGTGGAAGGGCATCGTCAAGGTGCGTCCCGGCGCGCGCCTGGGCGACATCGGCCACGCGATCCAGACCCACGCCGAGGCGGCCGGTTACTCGGTGGTGCGCGAGTTCTGCGGCCACGGTGTCGGGCGCAAGTTCCACGAAGAGCCGCAGGTGCTGCACTACGGCCGCCCGGGCACGCTCGACGAGCTGAGGCCGGGCATGATCTTCACGATCGAGCCGATGATCAACGCCGGGCGACGCGAGATCCGCGAACTCGGCGACGGCTGGACCATCGTCACCAAGGACCGCTCGCTGTCGGCGCAGTGGGAGCACACCGTGCTCGTCACCGACACCGGCTGGGAGGTGCTGACGCTGTCTGCCGGCAGCCCGCCGCCGCCGGACTTCGTGCCGTCGCCGGCGTCGTTGGCGGCCTGAGGGCGATGGCGTCGCCGTCCGACGCGCCCGGCGTCGGCGCCCTGAGGCAGCAGTTCCGGGATGGCAAGGCCGCGCTGCTCGAGCACTTCCGCACCGCGCGTGCGAACGCGCCTGCCGCCAGCGCGCTGCTGCGTGCACTGGCGCGCCACGTCGACGCGACGCTGACCGCGCTGTGGCAGCGCTGCGGCATGCCCGCCGGCGCGGCGCTGGTCGCCGCCGGCGGCTACGGGCGCGGAGAGCTGTACCCGCACTCCGACGTCGACGTGCTGGTGCTGCTCGACGGCGACGGCGCCGCCGACGCCGAGCGCGCCGCGATCGAGGCCTTCATCACCGCGTGCTGGGACATCGGGCTGGAGATCGGTTCGTCGGTGCGCACGGTCGCCGAGTGCCTGGCCGAGAGCGCGCGCGACGTCACCGTGTGCACCGCGCTGCTCGAGTCGCGCCGCGTGTGCGGCTCGCGGCGGGTGGTCGCGGCGTTCCGCCGCGCGCACGACGCATCGATCGACGCCCGTGCGTTCCTGCGTGCCAAGACGCTCGAGATGCGGCAGCGCCACGTGAAGTACGAGGACACGCCCTATTCGCTCGAACCCAACTGCAAGGAGAGTCCCGGCGGGTTGCGCGACCTGCAGGTCGTGATCTGGGTCGCGCGCGCCGCCGGCCTGGGCCGCAGCTGGAGCGAGCTCGCGGCCAACGGACTGGTCACGCCGTTCGAAGCCAAGCAGCTGCGGCGCAACGAGGGCCTGCTCAAGCTGATCCGCGCGCGGTTGCATCTGGTGGCCGGCCGACGCGAGGACCGTCTGGTGTTCGACCTGCAGACCGCGGTGGCCGCGAGCTTCGGCCTCGCCGCGACGCGCACGCAACGCGCCGGCGAGGTGCTGATGCGCCGCTACTACTGGGCGGCGAAGGCGGTGGCGCAGCTCAACCAGATCCTGATGCTCAACATCGAGGAGCGCGTCAACCGGTCCGAGGCCGCACCCATGCGCCCGCTCGACGACCCGCGCTTCCTCGACCGCGCCGGCATGCTCGAGGTCGCCAGCGACGACCTCTACGAGCGCGACCCCCACGCGATCCTGCAGACCTTCCTCGCGTTCCAGCGCAGCCCCGGCATCCAGGGCCTGTCGGCGCGCACGCTGCGCGCGCTGTACAACGCGCGCGACCGCATGGACGCGTCGTTCCGCCACGACCCGGTCAACCGCGCGATCTTCCTGCAGATGCTGCAGCAGGACCAGGGCCAGACCCACGTGCTGCGGCTGATGAACCAGACCTCGGTGCTCGGGCGCTACCTGTGGGTGTTCCGGCGCATCGTCGGACAGATGCAGCACGACCTGTTCCACGTCTACACGGTGGACCAGCACATCCTGATGG
>CAZUBF010000224.1:0-3803 GCA_964618555.1 uncultured Azohydromonas sp. | reverse complement strand
CTTCAGGTAGCCCTTCATCACGATGTTGCCGCGGAACATGATCTCGCCCATCGTCTGTGCGTCGGCCGGCACCTCGGTCATCGTCGCCGGGTCCATCACCGTCATGCCGTCCTGCAATGCGTAGCGCACGCCCTGGCGGCCGTTCAGCCGCGTGCGCTCGGCCAGGCTCTCGCCGGCCCAGCCGTCGCGCTTGGCGGCCACCGACGCCGGCCCGTAGACCTCGGTCAGGCCGTAGACGTGGGTGACGTCGAAGCCGATCCTGGCCATGCCCTCGATCATCGCCGCCGGCGGCGCCGCACCGGCGACCATGCCCTTGACGGCACCGACGCCCTCGCGCCACTCGGGCGGTGCGTTGACGATCAGGTTGTGCACGATCGGCGCGGCGCAGTAGTGCGTCACGCCGTGCTCGCGCATCGCCTCCAGGATCGCCCGCGCCTCGACGCGGCGCAGGCACACGTGCACGCCGGCCTGCAGCGCCACCGTCCAGGGGAAGCACCAGCCGTTGCAGTGGAACATCGGCAGCGTCCACAGGTAGCGCGGGAACTGCGGCAAAGTCCAGGTCACGGCGTTGCCCACCGCATTCAGGTAGGCGCCGCGATGGTGCGTGACGACGCCCTTCGGGTCGCCGGTGGTGCCGCTGGTGTAGCTGACGGCGATCGCGTCCCACTCGTCGGCGGCGCCCTGCAAGCGCGGCAGCGGCGCGTGCGCGGCGAGCAGCGCCTCGTATTCCAGTGCCCCGAGGCGCTCGCCGTCGCCACCGTACTCGCTGTCGCAGACGTCGACGACGATCACCTCGCGCTGGTGCTGCTCGCGCAGCAGCCTCAGCGCCTCGCGCACCACCGGCGCGAACTCGCGGTCGGTGAGCAGCACCTTGGCCTCGCAGTGCGCGAGCTGCCAGGCGATCAGCGCCGCGTCGAGCCGCGTGTTCAGCGTGTTCAGCACGGCGTTGATCGCCGGCACCGCGTAATGCGCCTCGACCATCTCCGGCGTGTTCGTGAGCATCGCGCTGACGGTGTCGAGCCGGCCCACGCCGAGCGCGCGCAGCGCCGCGGCCAGCCGCGCCGAGCGTTCGCGGCACTGTGCCCAGGTGTAGCGCCGCGCGCCGTGGATCACGGCCGCCAGGTCGCCGAACACCTCGGCGCTGCGTTCGACGAAGGCCACCGGCGTCAGCGCGGCGAAGTTGGCGGCGTTGCGATCGAGGTGCTGCTCGTAGATGCTGCTCATCGCGTTCGGGCGGCCCGGGCCGGCCGCCGGGTGGACGGTGCCGCATATGGTAGTGGGTCGGCAGCGGGTCGGTGGTGGGGCGTGGCCGCGACTGCGGCGCCGCCTTCGCCGCCTCGCGGCGGTTACGCAAAGTGCGTTAAGCACAAACCCGATAGCTCGCGGCACGCCGGACACCGAATAATGCGAGCGCTTTCGGGGGGCGTCGACGCGGCCCGCGCCCCGGCCACCCGCGGCGGTGGCGGCGGCTGACCAGCCGCGAGGGCCCCGTCAATCACAGGAGCCGCGGTCCGCCGCCACGATCCACGATGTCTGCCGACGTCATCCTCGAGACGCGCGGGTTGGTCAAGGAGTTCAAGGGCTTCGTCGCCGTCGACGGCGTCGACCTGAAGGTCCGGCGCGGCCACATCCACGCGCTGATCGGCCCGAACGGCGCCGGCAAGACGACCTGCTTCAACCTGCTGACCAAGTTCTTGATCCCCACGCGCGGGCAGATCCTGTTCGAGGGGCAGGACATCACGCGCGAGAAGCCCGCGCAGATCGCCCGCCGCGGCGTGATCCGCTCGTTCCAGATCTCGGCCACCTTCCCGCACCTGACGGTGCTCGAGAACGTGCGCGTCGCGCTGCAGCGCGAGCTCGGCACCTCGTTCCACTTCTGGCGCTCCGAGCGCACGCTCGACCGGCTGCACGGCCGCGCGCTCGAGCTGCTCGACACCGTCGGGCTGCGTGACTTCGCCGAGGTGGTCACCGTCGAGCTGCCGTACGGCCGCAAGCGCGCACTGGAGATCGCTACCACGCTGGCGATGAACCCGAAGATGATGCTGCTCGACGAGCCGACGCAGGGCATGGGCCACGAGGACGTCGAACTGGTGACGCAGCTGATCAAGAAGGTGTCGGCCAACCGCACCGTGCTCATGGTCGAGCACAACATGAACGTGGTGTCGAGCATCGCCGACACCCTCACCGTGCTCGCGCGCGGCAGCGTGATCGCCGAAGGGCCGTACGAGGCGGTGTCGCGCAACCCGCAGGTGCTGCAGGCGTACATGGGCAGCGAGGACGTCGAACTGCAGGGCGCGCATGGCTGATCACAAGTCCCCCGGCGTCGAGCTGCTGCGGTTGTCCGACGTGCACGCCTGGTACGGCGAGTCGCACATCCTGCACGGCATCGACCTGACCGTGAACCGCGGCGAGGTCGTCACGCTGCTCGGGCGCAACGGCGCCGGGCGCACGACCACGCTGAAGGCCATCCTCGGGCTGGTCGGGCGGCGCAGCGGCTCGATCATGGTCAACGGCACCGAGGCCGTGGCGCTGCCGGCGCACCGCATCGCGCACCTGGGCATCGGCTACTGCCCCGAGGAACGGGGCATCTTCGCGAGCCTGACCTGCGAGGAGAACCTGCTGCTGCCGCCACCGGTGGCCAGCGGCGGCATGAGCGTCGACGAGATCTACGCGATGTTCCCCAACCTGAAGGAACGTCGCGCGAGCCCGGGCGGGCGCCTGTCGGGCGGCGAGCAGCAGATGCTGTCGGTGGCGCGCATCCTGCGCACCGGCGCGAAGCTGCTGCTGCTCGACGAGATCTCCGAGGGCCTCGCGCCGGTGATCGTGCAGGCGCTGGCCCAGGCCATCCGCACGCTGCGCGCCAAGGGACTGACGATCGTGATGGTCGAGCAGAACTTCCGCTTCGCCGCTCCGCTGGCGGACCGGTTTTACGTGATCGAGCACGGCCGCGTGATCGAGACCTTCGCCGCCAGCGAGCTGGAGTCGAAGAAGGACATGCTGCACGAGGTGCTCGGCGTTTGAAGCTCCGGCCACCCGGCCGGTTCGGTGATGCAAGTGAAGAGGACGAATCGATGAAACGCAAACTCCTGTCGACGCTCGTGGCCGCGGCCTTCGGCTTCGCCGGCGCCGCCCAGGCGCAGATCTCCGACGGCGTCATCAAGATCGGCGTGATGAACGACATGTCGGGCGTCTACGCCGACATCGGCGGGCCGGGCTCGGTGCTCGCCGCGCGCATGGCGGTCGAGGACTTCGGCGCCGCCGCCAAGGGCCTGAAGGTCGAGGTCGTCTCCGCCGACCACCAGAACAAGCCCGACGTCGGCTCGACGATCGCGCGCACCTGGTACGACGTCGACAAGGTCGACATGATCGTCGACGTGCCGACCTCGTCGGTGGCGCTGGCGGTCAGCCAGATCACCCGGGAGAAGGGCAAGGCGCACGTCAACACCGGCGCGGCCACCTCCGACCTGAGCGGCAGCGCCTGCAGCCCGAACACCGTGCACTGGCTGTACGACACCTGGATGCTCGCCAACGGCACCGGCAGCGCGATCGTCAAGACGGGCGGCGACACCTGGTTCTTCCTCACGGCCGACTACGCCTTCGGCCACGCGCTCGAGCGCGACACCGAGGCGGTCGTGCTGAAGAACGGCGGCAAGGTGCTCGGCAAGGTGCGCACGCCGTTCCCCGCCACCGACTTCTCGTCGTTCCTGCTGCAGGCGCAGGCGTCGAAGGCGAAGATCATCGGCCTGGCCAACGCCGGCGGCGACACCATCAACTCGATCAAGCAGGCGGCCGAGTTCGGCATC
>CAZUBF010000223.1:0-3848 GCA_964618555.1 uncultured Azohydromonas sp. | reverse complement strand
TCTGGATGTAGCCGGTCGGGCAGACGTCGTGGCAGATGTGGCAGCCGATGCACTTGGTGTAGTCGGTGTCCACGTAGCGCCCGGTCGTCGACTGCGACTTCTTCACCTTGAACACCGCGGTCTGCGGGCAGTAGACGACGCAGTTGTCGCACTCGAAGCACAGCCCGCAGCTCATGCAGCGCTTGGCCTCGGCGATGGCCTCCTTCTCGGTCAGCGCCAGCACGCGTTCCTCGAAGTTGTTCAGCGCCTGCTCGGCGTCGAGCGTGACGACCTTGCGCTTGTGCCGCGCCGCGTACGGGAAGTGGCCGAGGAACAGCTCCTCGTGCGGGATCACGTAGCGGTCCGAGCGGTTGTCGAAGTTGTGGATCGCGACGTTGCTCGCGTCGGTGCCGCGGATCGGCTCGTGCACCTCCGACACCGCCATGCCCTTCTCGACCAGCTTGCGGTTGATGTCCCAGGTGTGCACGTCGATCTTCGGCCGCTTGTCCAGCGGCTCGCCGGCGAGGAAGCGGTCGATGCCGTCGGCGGCGATCGCGCCGTGACCGATCGCGGTGGTCAGCAGGTGGGGGCGCACCACGTCGCCGCCGACGAACATGCCCGCCTGATCCTTGACCTGGTAGTTCTTGTCGGCCGTGATCCCGCCCTTGCCGTTGTTCAGCGTCTCGAGGCCGGTGAAGTCGACCGCCTGGCCGATCGCCGAGACGATCAGGTCGGCCTCGATGTCTTCCTCGCTGCCCTCGATCATCTTGATCTCGAGCTTGCCGCCCTTGACCGTGACCTCGCAGCGGGCCACGCGCAGCGCGGTGGCGCGGCCGTCGGGGCCGCGCACCACGGCCACCGGCGCCAGCCCGCCGCGGATCGCGATGCCCTCGGCGAGCGCGTGCTCGACCTCGTGCCGGCTGGCCTGCATCTTTTCGACCGCGAAGATCGAGGTCAGCGTGACGTCGGCCCCCTGGCGCGCCGAGATCGCCGCGGCATCGTGCGCCGCGTGACCGGCGATCGCCATCTCGGGGCGGTCGCTCGCGTGCACGGTCTCGATGTGGCCCAGGCGCCGCGCGACGGTGGCCACGTCGATCGAGGTGTCGCCACCACCGACCACCACGACGCGCTTGCCGACGTGGCGCAGCCGCCCGTCGTTGAAGGCCTTCAGGAACGCCGTGGCGGTGACGCAGTTCGGCGCGTCCGAACCCTCGACCGGCAGCGGCCGGCCGCTCTGCGCACCCATGCCGAGGAACACGGCGTCGAAGTCGGCCTTGATCTGGTCGAGCGTGACGTCGGTGCCGATGCGCGTGTTCATGCGCGCCTGCACCCCCAGGTCGAGGATGCGCCGGATCTCGGCGTCGAGCACCGCACGCGGCGTGCGGAAGCCCGGGATGCCGTAGCGCATCATGCCGCCGAGCTCGGCGCGCTCGTCGAAGATCGTCACCGCGTGACCCTTGCGCGCGAGCTGGTACGCCGCCGACAGGCCCGCCGGGCCGCCGCCGATCACCGCGACCTTCTTGCCGCTGGGCTTCTCGGGCTTCGGGAACTGCAGGTTGTTCGCAATCGCGTACTCGCCGAGGAAGTGCTCGACCGAGTTGATGCCGACGAAGTCCTCGACCTCGTTGCGGTTGCAGCCCGACTCGCACGGCGCCGGGCACACGCGGCCCATGACGCTGGGCAGCGGGTTGGCCTCGGTCAGTCGCCGCCAGGCGTATTCCTGCCACGGCACGCCGGCGGGCGGCTTCTCGATGCCGCGCACGATGTTCAGGTAGCCACGGATGTCCTCGCCCGACGGGCACGAGGCCTGGCAGGGCGGCGTGCTCTGGATGTAGGTCGGGCACTTGTGCGAGTGGTCGGCGTCGAAGATCTCTTCCTGCCAGGCGCGCGGCGCGTGGTCGCCGTCCTTGTAGCGTCGGAAGGTCAGCGGCCGGGCGTCGGTGGTCGTCGGTGCGGAGGACATTGCGGGGTCTCCTCGTCGGATGGGGGGGCGGCGTGGGCGGCTACTCGGCCAGGCGCACGATGCCCAGCGCCTTGAGCACGTACCTCTCGTAGATCGGCTCGGAGTTGCCGGTCCTCATCTTGCGCATGAAGTACTTCTCGAACGCGATCTTGGCCAGATGGACCCACTTGCCCTTCTTGAACCAGTTGACGTTGCGTGGCGGGATCTGCGGCAGCGCGACGAACGCGGCGCCGGTGTCGCCCATGTCGGCCAGGCAGATCGCGTTCCAGGTGCCCTGGGCGGTGGCGGGCCGACCGGCCAGCTCGTCGGCGATGTTGCGCACGATGGCACTGACCATCGTCTCGATCATGTAGCCGGTCTTCGGCGCGCCGGTGGGCACCGGCGTGGCCTCGACCGGAGGAATCGCGACGCACACGCCGGCCGAGAAGATGTTGCGGTACTTGCGGCTGCGCTGGTGCTCGTCGATCAGCACGAAGCCGCGCGGGTTGCACAGCCCCTCGACCGACGCCACCGCGTCCACGCCCTTGAACGCCGGCAGCATCATGGCCATCTTGAAGGGCACTTCGTGGTCCTTGAGCACGTTGCCCTGCTCGTCGAGCTGGGTCGCGAACAGCTTGCCCGCCTCGACCTTCGTCGTCCTGGCGTTGGTGATCCACTTCATGTCGTGGCCGCGCAGCTCGCTCTCGAGCATCGACTTGCTGTCGCCGACCCCGCCCAGCCCGAGGTGACCGATGTACGGCTCGCTGGTGACGAACGTGATCGGCACCTTGTGGCGCAGCTTGCGCTTGCGCAGGTCGGCGTCGAGGATGAAGGCGAACTCGTAGGCCGGCCCGAAGCAGCTCGCGCCGGGCATCGCGCCGATCACCACCGGGCCGGGATCCTGCAGGAACTTCTCGTAGTCCTGGAAGAACATCTCGGCGTGGCCGACGGTGCACACCGAGTGCGTGTGACCGCCGTGCGGGCCGGCGCCGGGGACTTCGTCGAACGACAGCTTCGGGCCGGTCGTGATCACGAGGTAGTCGTAGGCCAGGACGTCGCCCCCTTCGAGCACGAGTCGGTTGGCCACGGCGTCGATCTGCGTCACCGGCTTGGCGACGAAGTCGATGCCCTTGCGCTGCAGCAGCGGCGCGATCGCCAGCGTGACCTCGGGGCGCTTGCGCCAGCCCACCGCGACCCACGGGTTCGACGGCACGAACTGGAAGAAGTCGACCGCGTTGACGACGGTGACCCTGTGCTCCTTGCCGAGCGCGGCGCGCATCTCGTAGGCGGCCGGCATGCCGCCGAGGCCGGCACCCATGATGACGATGTGGGCCATGGCCGTCTCCTTGTCAGTGCGGTTCGCCGAGGCGAATCGCCTTGCTGACCAGCTGGTGCACGCCGCCGACCATGCTCATGTCGAAGCCGTAGTAGGGCAGCACCTTGGTGAACTGCGCCTTGCAGATCGCGCAGATGGTGGCCATGAAGTTGACGCCGTGCCGGTCGGCGACGTGCTTCAGCGCCTCCATGCGCGGCAGCGCGCCCTTGACGCGCAGCTCGACCAGGTCGTCGGTCAGCAGCCCACCGCCGCCGCCGCAGCAGAACGTGGCCTCGCCGATGGTGCCCGGCGCCATGTCGTGGAAGCGGTTGGCGACCGACTTGATGATCTCGCGCGGGATCAGGAACTGGCCGCCGGGCATGTCGCCCATGCGCGAGGCGCGCGCGACGTTGCACGAGTCGTGGAAGGTGACGATGCGGTCGTCGTTCTTCTCTTTGTCGAACTTCAGCGCGCCGCGCTGGATCAGGTCCCAGGTCAGCTCGCAGATGTGCATCGGCTGCTTGTAGCGGGCGTCGAGCTGGCTCTGCAGCTGGATCGCGAACGGGTCCTTGCCGCCGGCGCCGATGCCGACCAGCGTGTTCCAGAAGCTGT
>CAZUBF010000222.1:0-4005 GCA_964618555.1 uncultured Azohydromonas sp. | reverse complement strand
GTCTTGCCGACGCCGGTCGGGCCGATCATCAGGATGTTCTTCGGCGTGATCTCGCCGCGCAGCTTGTCGTCGACCTGCTGTCGGCGCCAGCGGTTGCGCAGCGCGATGGCCACCGCGCGCTTGGCGTGCGCCTGGCCGACGATGTGGCGGTCGAGTTCGGAGACGATCTCCTGCGGGGTCATGCTCATGGGACTGCCTTCCAGCCGCTGCGCGACCACCTCCCCGGGGGGAGGGCCGACGCCGCCCTGGGGCGGCCGGGCGACGGTGCTCGTCGCGTCACTCCAGCAGCTCGATCGTGTGATGCTGGTTGGTGTAGATGCACAGATCGCCGGCGATCTCGAGCGACTTCTTGACGATCTCGCCCGGCGCCAGCTCGGTGTGGCCGAGCAGCGCGCGCGCCGCGGCCTGCGCGTAGGCGCCGCCCGAGCCGATGGCGATGATGCCGTGCTCGGGCTCGAGCACGTCGCCGTTGCCGGTGATGATCAGCGACGCCTCGCGGTCGGCCACGGCGAGCATGGCCTCCAGCCGGCGCAGCACGCGGTCGGTGCGCCAGTCGCGCGTGAGCTCGATCGCCGCGCGCACCAGGTGCCCCTGGTGCTTCTCGAGCTTGGCCTCGAAGCGCTCGAACAGCGTGAACGCGTCGGCGGTGGCGCCGGCGAAGCCGGCCAGCACCTGGTCGCGGTGCAGCTTGCGCACCTTGCGTGCGCTGGCCTTGACGACGATGTTGCCCAGCGTGACCTGGCCGTCGCCGCCGAGCGCGACGCGCGGGCCGCGCCGCACGCTGACGATGGTGGTGCCGTGGTAGCTTTCCATGAGTGATGTTGGCGGTGCGCGCCGGTGGCGCCGCGCGCGTGTCAGACGTGGCGCACGCGCACCCTGGCGTGTTCGTTGATGCCCATCGCGCCGAAGAACAGCGCGACGAGGCGGTGCGCATCGCCGAAGCTGACCTGGCGGCCCTCGCCGCGCTTGGCCAGCACCCAGTTCAGCAGGTCGCCGGCGGCGAGGAAGTCGACTCGGATCAGCCGTGCGCACGACACGTTGATCAGCGTCGCGTCGCCCAGCTCGGCGTCGAGCCGCTTGAGCGTGTCGTCGATGCCGCCGACCAACTGTCCCGACAGCTCGACGCTGGCCAACTTGACCTCGGTCGTCGCCGGCACGCCGGCTTCGTCGAGCAGCGACGACTCGAAGAAGGTCGTGGACACCCCGCTGACCTGCGACAGCGCTGGCGCGTGCGTGTGCCGGCCGGGGCCGCTGATGCGAAGCTTGCACTTCGCGCGCTCCCACGACGGCGGAGACACCTCGTAGGTGACGCAGTAGTCGATGGCGGCCTCGTCGAACTGGTCGGGCCGGTTCGCCAGCCGCAGCGCCTCCAGCCGCGCCACCCAGAAAGCCGGATCGGCGTCGCGCAGGCCGGTCGGCGCCTGCTCGGCCAGCGCGGCGAGCAAGCGGTCGCCGGAGTGCCAGCGCATGTCCAGCGGCTGCGTCGCCCAGTGACGCATCAGCTCGGCGAACTGCACCGCCCCCTCGACTTCGACCGCGGCCAGCTGCGACCAGTCGAACACCCACGGCAGCGGCATCTGCAGCGTCTGCGAGCGCAGGCGTGCGACCGCGTCGGCGTCGAGCACTTCGGGGCACACCCAGCCGACCGAGTCGCCAGGCTCGCTGCGCCTGTTCGTCGGGCGCTGTTCGGCCACCGCGTCGGCGACCAGGCGCGGCAGCGAGAACCACTGCGGCGCCGACCAGCCGAAGCGTTGCGCGTAGTCGAGCGCCAGTGCCTCGAACTTGTCCTGCTGGCCGGTGGCGCGGTACAGGTCGAAGCGCACCAGCCAGGTCTCGCCATGCTGCGCACGCGGGCCGTGGACCGCGGTCAGCGCGTCGAGCGAACGCTCGCACTGGTCGAAGTCGGCGTTCGCGAACGCGATCACGGCTTCGTCGAGTTCGGGGTCGTGCTGGACCTCGGTGAACTCGACCGGAGGCGGCTTCGCGCCGGCCGCGTAGGCGAAACCGAGGTCGTCGGCCGCCGCCGGGAGCCCCGGCTCGACGCCGGCCAGAGGTGGCAGACCGCCACCCATCACCACCGGCGCGGGAGGCAGCGGCGGGCGGTCCGGGTCGGGCAGCGGGGGCAGCGCGGGCAGCATGTCGCCGTCGGTGGCCGACAAGCCTCCTGTGGGGGGCGCCGCGCCGCGGAACGCGGCGGGTTCGGTCGGTGCGTCGAAGAAGCCGGCCGGGCGCGACGGTGCCGCCGGTGGCGGCGCACTGCCGACCATCTGCTGCTCGATCTCGTCGATCTTGGCCTTCACGCCGCCGTCGCCGCGCGACGCGTTGTCCGACAGCTTGGCCTCGGAGTCCAGCCGCGACACCGTGCCGCCGAGCGCCGCGAGCTGCTCGGGGGTCAGGCCCTCGCGGCGCACGCGGCGCAGCATGTCGAACTCGCGCTTGCGCACGAAGTCGTTGCGCCGCTTGCGCTCGACCATCGCCTTGAGCTCGGACTTCTCGATCTCGCCGGCGCCCGTCGCGTCGTGTCGCGAGTTGAGGTCGGCCCAGTCCGTCGTCGGGTTGGCGACGAAGCGCACGACCTTGCGCAGGAAGCTCTCGCCGTCTTTCGGTTCGGGCATGTCGGCGTGAGGGCAGGCTCAGGCGCGCAGCACGGTGCGGCCGCGCCGTCGTCGCCGGTTCACGACCTGGCGCTGTGGTGTCATGTCAGTGGCTCGTCCGCACGCCTCGCCACCCGCCGCCGGTGCGGCTGCACCACCCCCGCGGCCGCCGCGGGTCCGCCGGCGGTGCTCCCGGCGGGCCCGCAGGGTCCCTCGGGAGCCGGGCGAGGTGCCGCAGGCGCTTCGGGGTGGACCATCTCAATCACCGAACATCTTCTGCTTCATCTCGCGGCGCTGCTGCGCCTCGAGCGACAGCGTCGCGGTCGGCCGCGCGAGCAGGCGGCGCAGCCCGATCGGCTCGCCGGTCTCGTCGCAGTAGCCGTATTCGCCGGCTTCGATGCGCGCCAGCGACTGCGAGATCTTCTTCAGCAGCTTGCGCTCGCGATCGCGGGTGCGCAACTCGAGCGCGTGCTCCTCCTCGATCGTCGCGCGGTCGGCCGGGTCGGGCACGATGCTCGTGTCCTCACGCAGGTGTTCGGTGGTCTCGCCAGCGTTGGACAGCAGGTCGTCCTTCAGCGCCACCAATCGCGCGCGGAAGAAATCGAGCTGCTTCTCGTTCATGTATTCCGACTCGGGCATCGCCAGCAGCTCGGCCTCGGACAGATCGCGCCCCGTCTTGGTCTTCCAAGCGTTGGCGAGCTTCGGATCCGCCTTGGCAGCGGGCTTGACGGCGTCCATCGTCGAGTCGTCGAAAGTGCGCACCGCCGGACTCTTCGCCGGCGCGAAGCGGTCGGTGAAGCGGCTGGCCGCCTCGGTGGCCGCGGTGGCGACGCCGGCCTTGGCGCGCGCCGCCGGCTTGCCCGCGCCCGCTTTGACCTCGGCCGACTTGGACGCAGTCGACTTCGACGGGCTGCTGGTCTTGCTCACTTCGCTCTCCTCGCGGCGACCTTCGTTGCTGCGCTGCGGGCCGTCCGGCCGGCGGCGCGGTCGGCTCTAGGGCGCGCGGATTGTAGCGACGCCCCCCGTGCCCGACCGCCGGTCAGACCAGGCATTGCTCGAGCCCCTGTTGCAGGATGTCACGCGGCAGGTCGATGCCGATGAACACCATCTTGCTCTCCTTCTTCTCACCCGGCGTCCACTTCGGCCCCAGATCGCTGCCCATGAGCTGGTGCACGCCCTGGAAGATCACCTTGCGGTCGCTGCCCTTCATGTGCAGAACCCCCTTGTAGCGCAGCATCTTCGGCCCGTAGACCTGCACGATGGCGCCGAGGAAGTCCTCGAGCTTGGCCGGGTTGAAGGCCTTTTCGGCACGGAACACGAACGACTTGACGTCGTCGTCGTGATGGTGGTGGTGCGGGTGGTCGCAATGCTCGCCGTGCGCGTGGTCGTGGTCATGGTCATGCGCGGGGCC
>CAZUBF010000221.1:0-4009 GCA_964618555.1 uncultured Azohydromonas sp. | reverse complement strand
GTCGTGCCCATCGTCGCCGCGCACGGCATGCTGTGTCCGAAGACCTCGTCGCGCGCGATCACGTCGCCGGCCGGCACCGCAGACACGATGGACGTGCTGGCCGAGGTGGCGCTGCCGTTCGAGCGGCTGGTGGCCATCGTGCGCGAGACGCGCGGCTGCCTGGCCTGGGGCGGCACCGCCGAACTGAGCCCGGCCGACGACATCCTGATCTCGGTCGAGCGGCCGCTGGCGATCGACTCGCCGGGCCAGATGGTGGCGTCGATCCTGAGCAAGAAGATCGCTGCCGGGTCGTCCCACCTGGTGCTCGACATCCCGGTCGGCCCGAGCGCCAAGGTGCGCTCGATGCCCGAGGCGCAGCGGCTGAAGAAGCTGTTCGAGTATGTCGCTTCGAGGCTCGGGCTGCATCTGGACGCGGTGATCACCGACGGGCGCCAACCGATCGGGCGCGGCGTCGGCCCGGTGCTCGAGGCGCGCGACGTGATGCGCGTGCTCGAGAACCACCCCGACGCGCCGTCGGACCTGCGGCAGAAGGCGCTGCGGCTGGCCGGGCGGGTGATCGAGTTCGACCCCGACGTGCGCGGCGGCGACGGGTTTCGCATCGCTCGCGACATCCTCGACTCGGGGCGCGCGCTGGCGCGCATGAACGCGATCATCGACGCGCAGGGTCGGCGTCCCGGCCCCCTGCCGCCGCCGGCGCCGCTGACGCACGAGGTCTGTGCCGAGCGCGACGGCGTGGTCACCGCGATCGACAACCTTCGCATCGCGCGCATCGCCCGACTGGCCGGCGCGCCGCAGGTGGCCGACGCGGGCATCGACCTGCTGAAGAAGCTCGGCGACCCCGTGGCGCGCGGTGACGTGCTGTACCGCATCCACGCGCGCTTCGACGCGGACCACACGTTCGCACGCGGGCTGGCGTCGCGCGACGGTGGCTACCGCGTCGGCGAGGCGGCCGAACTGCCGCGAGAGTTCGCCGCCGGCGGGGTGACGCCGTGACGGCGGGGCCGACGATGCTGCTGGCCTTCGACGACGAGTCCGTGCTCGCGTCGATGGTGGGTGCGGCACTGGGCGTCGAGCCTCGCACGGTCGAACGCCACCGCTTCCCCGACGGCGAAACGCGGCTGACGCTGCCGCCGACGCTGCCGGCGCGCGTCGTCGTGCTGCGCGGGCTGCAGCAACCCAACGACAAGCTCACCGAACTGCTGCTCGCCGCGCTGGGCGCACGCGAACTGGGCGCGCGTCACCTGACGCTGGTCGCGCCGTACCTGGCCTACATGCGGCAGGACGTGGCGTTCCGGCCCGGCGAGGTGGTCAGCCAGCGTCACCTCGGTGCGTTGCTCGCCGCGGCGTTCGACGCCGTCGTCACCGTCGATCCGCACCTGCACCGCGTCGCGACGATGGACGAGGTGGTGCCGGGGCGGCGCGCCGTCGCGCTGTCGGCTGCGCCGCTGCTCGGCGACTGGGTCGCGTCGCAGTTGGCGCAACCGGTGCTGATCGGGCCCGACGAGGAGGCGGCGCAATGGGTGCAGGCCGCCGCACGCGCGCAAGGTCTCGCCAGTGGCGTCGGACGCAAGCTGCGGCGCGGCGACCGCGACGTGGTCGTCGAGTGGCCGTCGATCGACGTGGCCGGCCGCGCCGTCGTGCTGCTCGACGACGTCGCAAGCACCGGCCGCACGCTGGCGGTCGCGGCGCGCGAGGCCTATGCACGCGGGGCGGCCAGCGTCGACGTCGCCGTCACGCATGCGCTGTTCGTCGGCGATGCGCTGGCGTCGTTGCGCGCCGCCGGCGTGCGCCACGTCTGGAGCACCGACGCGGTGCCGCACGCGAGCAACGTGGTGTCGGTCGCGCCGCTGATCGCGACGGCGCTGGCATCCGCGGCCTGAGCGTCGCGGCCGGACGCTCGCGACGGGGCGCGCGGTTGCCCCGAAGCCACCGGCATCGGCGCGGAGCCTTGATCTGCAGGCGGGCTGTCGCCGCGTCGCGCCAGGCGGCGCGCCCAGGGGGGGGCGACAGGGCCCCTGCTCGGCCCGGAGGAAGAGGCGCTGCAGCGGGGGGGGGGGGGGGGCTTCAGGCCTTGCCCTGCGCGGCCACCGCGGCCGCCGCCTTCGCGGCCGCCTCGGGGTCGCCGAGGTAGTAGCTGCGCAGCGGCTTCAGGTCGGCGTCGAGCTCGTAGACCAGCGGAATGCCGTTGGGGATGTTGAGTGCGACGATCTCGGCGTCGCCGATCCCGTCGAGGTACTTGACCAGCGCGCGCATGCTGTTGCCGTGTGCGGCGATCAGCACGCGCTGGCCCGATCTGATCGCCGGCGCCAGCCGCTCGTTCCAGCAAGGAATCACGCGTGCGACGGTGTCCTTCAGGCACTCGGTCGGCGGAATCTGCCCGGGCGCCAGCTTCGCGTAGCGCGGGTCGTCGTGCTGGCTGCGCGGATCACCGGCGGCCAGCGGCGGCGGCGGCACGTCGTAGCTGCGGCGCCAGACGAGCACCTGCTCGTCGCCGTACTGACGCGCGGTCTCGGCCTTGTTCAGTCCCTGCAGTGCGCCGTAGTGGCGCTCGTTCAGGCGCCAGTCGTTGACGATCGGCAGCCAGGTGCGGTCGAGTTCGTCGAGCGCGTGCCACAGCGTCCAGATCGCGCGCTTGAGCACCGAGGTGTAGGCCACGTCGAAGTCGTAGCCTGCCTCGCGCAGCAACCGCCCCGACTCGCGCGCCTGCGCGACCCCGGTGTCGGTCAGCGGCACGTCGGTCCAGCCGGTGAAGCGGTTGTCGCGGTTCCAGGTCGACTCGCCGTGGCGGATCATCACGAGCTTGTACATGGCGGGGCAGGCGGTGCGGCGAAGCCGGCGATTCTAGAATGCTCGACTTTGTCGAACCGAGGCCCCTGCCCGTGGACTTCCTGCTGCAGAACTGGTTGCTGATCCTCGTCGCTGTCGTCTCGGGCGGCATGCTGCTGTGGCCGATGTTCGGCGGCGGCGGCCCGGGGGCGGTCAGCGTCGGCGAGGCGGTGCAGTTGATCAACCGCGAGAAGGCGGTGCTGATCGACGTGTGCGAGCCGGCCGAGTTCGCGGCCGGTCACGCCGCCGGCGCGCGCAGCGTGCCGCTGGGCGCGCTCGAGTCGAGCAAGGCGCTGCCGTCGAACAAGTCGGTGCCGGTGGTCGTGGTCTGCCAGAGCGGCGCGCGCGCGTCGCGCGCGGCCGGCACGCTGCGCAAGCTCGGCTACGCGAACGCGCGCGTGCTGTCGGGCGGCATGCGCGCCTGGCGCGAGGCCAACATGCCGGTCGAGAAGTCGGCCTGAGCGTGCTCCGATACCGCGCGGGGTTATCGCGCCCCGGCGACAATGCGTTCTCCGCACGATGGCGGGGTGCCGAACCGAGCGAGTGCCGATGAGACCGGTGAAGATGTATTCGACGCAGTACTGCCCGTACTGCGACCGCGCCAAGCGACTGCTGCGCGAGCGCGGGGTCGAGCAGATCGACGAAGTGCGCGTGGATCTGAGTCCGCACGAGCGCGCGCTGATGGTCGAGCGCACCGGCCAGCGCACGGTGCCGCAGATCTTCATCGGCGACACGCACGTCGGCGGCTGCGACGACCTGTATGCCCTCGACCGCCGCGGCGGCCTCGTGCCGCTGCTGCAAGGCGCCTGAGGCGGCGCGAGCCACGACGCGAGAGCCGGCGCGCGCGCCGGCCGCGCGGCATCGCTCGGCGATAATCCAAGCTACAGCCCGCAGCCTCGCGGGCTTTGTTCACAGAGAGACGCCATGGCCGAGCAAGACGCCCAACCCGTGTTCCAGATCCAGCGCATGTACCTGAAGGACCTGTCGCTGGAGCAGCCCAACTCGCCGCAGATCCTGCTGGAGCAGGCGCAGCCGCAGGTCGACATCAACCTCGGCGTGTCGGCCGAGCCGGTCGCCGACGGCATCTTCGAGGTCTGCGTCACCGCGACGGTCACCACCAAGGTCAAGGACAAGACGCTGTTCCTGATCGAAGCCAAGCAGGCCGGCATCTTCGAGATCCGCA
>CAZUBF010000220.1:0-4041 GCA_964618555.1 uncultured Azohydromonas sp. | reverse complement strand
CGCCTACAGCGAGGAGGAGGCGCAGCCGTTCTACGTCAACGCGCCTTTCGGCATCGTGCTGGTGCACAACGGCAACCTGACCAACGCCGCGGCGCTCAAGCGCGAGCTGTTCGCGGTCGACCGGCGGCACATCAACACCGAGAGCGACACCGAGGTGCTGATCAACGTCGTCGCGCACGAGCTCGAACGCTCGGCCCGCGACCTGCCGCTGACGCCCGAGATCGTGTTCGACGCGGTGGCTGCGGTGCACCGCCGCATCAAGGGGTCGTACGCGGTGATCGCGCTGATCGCCGGCCACGGGCTGCTGGCGTTCCGCGACCCGTACGGCATCCGCCCGCTGGCCTTCGGTGAGGGCGAGTCGGCGGGCGGGCGCGAGGTGATGGTGGCCAGCGAGTCGGTGGCGATCGAGGGCACCGGGCACCGCTTCGTGCGCGACGTCGCCCCGGGCGAGGCGATCTTCGTCGACCTCGACGGGCGCGTGCACGCGCGCCAGTGCGCCGACCACCCGCAGCTGTACCCCTGCCTGTTCGAGTTCGTCTACCTCGCGCGCCCCGACTCGGTGCTCGACGGCATCTCCGTCTACCACGCGCGGCTGAACATGGGCGAGACGCTGGCGCAGCGCGTGATCTCGACGATGCCGCCGTCGGCGATCGACGTGGTGATTCCGGTGCCCGAGTCGAGCCGCCCGAGCGCCATGCAGCTGGCGCAGAAGATCGGCAAGCCGTACCGCGAGGGTTTCGTGAAGAACCGCTACGTCGGACGCACCTTCATCATGCCCGGGCAGGCGGTGCGCAAGCGCAGCGTGCGCCAGAAGCTCAACGCGATCGGCATGGAGTTCAAGGGGCGCAACGTGCTGCTCGTCGACGACTCGATCGTGCGCGGCACGACGAGCCAGGAGATCGTGCAGATGGCGCGCGAGGCCGGCGCGAAGAAGGTGTTCCTCGCTTCCGCCGCGCCGCCGGTGCGCTACCCGAACGTCTACGGCATCGACATGCCCACTGCCGAGGAACTCATCGCCCACGGCCGCAGCGTCGAGGAGATCCGGGCGTTCATCGGCGCCGACGCGCTGGTCTACCAGGATCTCGAGCCGATGCAGCGCGTGGTGCGAGCGCTGAACCCGCGCCTGGCCGGGTTCGAGGCTTCCTGCTTCGACGGCCACTACGTCACCGGTGACGTCAGCGCCTCGGACTTCGCGGCGATGCGCGAGCAGCGGATGGCGCAGGGCGATGACGACGAAGGCGCCGAGCGCTCGAGGCTGGCGCTGCAGAACGGCGTGGAGTCGGGCGCATGACGCGCAAGGGCGGCATTCCGCGCGTCGACCTGCCGGCCGGCGCGCACCGCGACACGCTGGCGGTGCGCGAGGGCCTGCCGCGCACGCCGTGGGGCGAGAACAGCGAGGCGCTGTTCCTCACCAGTTCGTTCGTGCACCCCGACGCCGCCACCGCGGCGGCGCGTTTCGCCAACGAGGAGGAGGCCTTCGTCTACAGCCGCTTCGGCAACCCGACGGTGGCGATGATGGAGCGGCGCCTCGCGGCGCTCGAAGGCACCGAGGCCTGCATCGGCACTGCCAGCGGCATGGCGGCGATCCTGCTGCTGGTGATGGGCCTGCTCAAGAGCGGCGACCACGTGGTGTGCTCGCACAGCGTGTTCGGCTCGACGATCCGCCTGCTGCAGGACTTCGGCAAGTTCGGCGTCGAGACGACGTTCGTGTCGCAGACCGACGCGGCCGCCTGGCGCGCCGCGATGAGGCCGCACACCAAGCTGCTGTTCGCCGAGACGCCGAGCAACCCGCTGACCGAGGTCTGCGACATCCGCGCGCTGGCCGACATCGCGCACTCGAACGGCGCGCTGCTGGCCGTCGACAACTGCTTCTGCACGCCTGCGCTGCAGCGCCCGCGCGAGCTCGGCGCCGACCTGATCGTGCACAGCGGCACCAAGTACCTCGACGGGCAGGGGCGCGTCGTCGCCGGCGCGGTCTGCGCCGACGCGGCGCTCGTCGACGGCAAGTTCGTGCCGGCGATGCGCAGTGCCGGGATGAGCCTGAGCCCGTTCAACGCGTGGGTCGTGTTGAAGGGCCTGGAGACGCTCGCCATCCGCATGCAGGCGCAGAGCGCGCGCGCGCTCGAACTGGCGCAGTGGCTGCAGGTGCAGCCGCAGGTCGAACGCGTCTACCAGCCGGGGATGCCGTCGCACCCGCAGCACGCGCTGGCGATGGCGCAGCAAGGCGGCGTCGGCGGCCCGGTGCTGTCGTTCGTCGTGCGCGGCGACGACGCCGAGGCGGCGCGCCGCCACGCGTTCGCCGTGATCGACGCGACGCGCATCTGTTCGATCACCGCCAACCTCGGCGACACCAAGACGACGATCACGCACCCGGCGAGCACCTCGCACGGACGGCTCACCGAGGCACAGCGCCAGGCCGCCGGCATCGGGCAGGGGCTGATCCGCGTCGCGGTGGGCCTCGAGCACGTCGACGACTTGAAGGCCGACCTCGAACGCGGCCTGGCCACGATCGCCGCATGAACACCGTCCCAGCCCCGTCCGTGCGCACCCGCTTCGCGCCGAGCCCCACCGGCTTCATCCACCTCGGCAACATCCGCTCGGCGCTGTACCCCTGGGCCTTCGCGCGGGCCCGCGGCGGCGCCTTCATCCTGCGCATCGAGGACACCGACGTCGAGCGTTCGACCCAGGAGGCGGTCGACGTCATCCTCGAGAGCATGCGCTGGCTGGGCCTCGACCCCGACGAGGGCCCGCACTACCAGATGCAGCGCATGGACCGCTACCGCGACGTGGTCGCGCAGCTGCTCGCCAGCGGCCACGCGTACCGCTGCTACATGACGCCCGCCGAGCTCGACGCGCTGCGCGAGCGCCAGATGGCGGCCAAGCTCAAGCCGCGCTACGACGGCACGTGGCGCCCCGAGCCCGGGAAGACGCTGCCACCGGTGCCGTCGGGCGTGCAGCCGGTGGTGCGCTTCAGGACGCCGGCGGGCGGCATCGTGTCGTGGGACGACAAGGTCAAGGGCCGCGTCACCTTCCACAACGACGAGCTCGACGACCTCGTCATCGCCCGCCCCGCACCCGAGGGCAGCGCGCCCGACGCGATCGGCGCGCCGACCTACAACTTCTGCGTCGTCGTCGACGACATCGACATGCGCATCACGCACGTGATCCGCGGCGACGACCACGTCAACAACACGCCGCGGCAGATCCACGTGTTCCGCGCGCTTGGCCACGAGCCGCCGGTGTACGCGCACCTGCCCACCGTGCTCAACGAGCTCGGCGAGAAGATGAGCAAGCGCCACGGCGCCAAGCCGGTGACGCATTACCGCGACGAGGGCTACCTGGCCGACGCCGTCGTCAACTACCTCGCGCGGCTGGGCTGGAGCCACGGCGACGACGAGATCTTCACGCGCGAGCAGCTGGTCGCCTGGTTCGATCTCGACCACCTCGGCAAGAGCGCAGGTCAGTTCGACGAGGCCAAGCTGCGCTGGGTCAACGCGCAGCACATCAAGATGACGGCGGACGACGTGCTCGCGCCGAGGGTGGCCGAACAACTCGCGCGGCTGGGGTACGACGACGTGTCGGGGCTCGACCTGCCGCGCGCGGTCGCGTTGTTCAAGGACCGCTGCGCGACCACGGTGGAGATCGCCGAGTGGCTGGGCATGTACTTCGCGCACCCGACGCCTTCGGCCGCGCAGCTCGAACAGCACGTGACCGATGCGGCGCGCGCGGCACTGCGCGCGCTGCGCGACCGGCTTGCCGAGGTCGACTGGACGAGCGCCGGCATCGGCGCCGCGATCAAGGGCACGCTCGCCGATTCCGGGCTGAAGATGCCGCAGCTGGCGATCCCGTTGCGCGTGCTGGTGTGCGGGCGCGCGCAGACGCCAGCCATCGACGCCGTGCTCGCGCTGTTCCGGCGCGACGAGGTCCTCGCGCGTTTGCAGCACGTCTGAAGTTCAGCCTATAATGCGCGTCTTGCTTGAACAGCGCCGGGGGTATAGCTCAGCTGGGAGAGCGCTTGCATGGCATGCAAGAGGTCAGCGG
>CAZUBF010000219.1:0-4047 GCA_964618555.1 uncultured Azohydromonas sp. | reverse complement strand
AGATGACCCGCGACGACTGGGACGCGGTGATCGACACCAACCTGAACAGCATGTTCAACGTGACCAAGCAGGTGGTCGCCGACATGGCCGAACGCGGCTGGGGGCGCATCATCCAGATCAGCTCGGTCAACGGCGAGAAGGGCCAGGCGGGTCAGACCAACTACTCGGCGGCCAAGGCCGGCATGCACGGCTTCACGATGGCCCTCGCGCAAGAACTGGCGGGCAAGGGCGTGACGGTGAACACCGTCAGCCCCGGCTACATCGGCACCGACATGGTCAAGGCGATCAAGCCCGAGATCCTGGAGAAGATCGTCGCGACGATCCCGGTCAAGCGACTGGGCACGCCGGAGGAGATCGGCTCCATCGTCGCCTGGCTCGCCGGCCCCGACAGCGGGTTCACCACCGGCGCCGACTTCAGCTGCAACGGCGGACTGCATATGGGATGAGTGGCCACGGTGCCCTTTGCGGCGCGGCAGGACCGCGCGTCGTGAGGGGCAGCGGGCCCGTCGACTGCACGGCATCAAGCAGCCGCCGCGGATCCGGCTGTGCCGGTCCGCTGGCGGTGCCCCCTGGGGGGAGGCGCCGAAGGCGCTTCGGGGGGGGCTATTCCCCGCCGATGAAGTACTTGATGAAGCCCTTGGCGGCGAACCCGAGCATGCCGAAACCCAGCACCAGCAGCAGCACGAAGGTGCCGAAGCGGCCGGCTTTCGACTCGCGCGCCAGCTGCACGATGATGAACACCATGTACAGCATGAAGGCCGAGACGCCGAAGGTCAGGCCGAACCACGCGATCTGTTCCTCGGAGTAGCCGAACATCGCACGCGCCGCGGTCAGCGGGCCTCGGGCAGCGACGACGCGTCGACGAGGTCGCGGTAGGCGTGCCAGCTGGCGTGCGCAAACCACGGGACGACGACGAGCAGGCCGAGCATCCCGGCCGCGATCGCCGCCGCCGACGCGATCATCAGGATCGCCGCCCACAAGGCCATCGGCCCGGGGTGCTCGACGACCACGCGCCAGCTCGTCAGCACGGCACGCCACAGCGTGACTTCGCGGTCGAGCAACAGCGGGATCGAGACCACGCTCGAGGCAAACACCGGCGCGGCCAGCGCGCCGCCGAGCGCCAGCCAGAGCTCGAACAGCAGCGAGTCGCGCGACAGCACGACGACGTGCAGGAAGTCCTGCGGGTTGCGCACCGGGGACTCGGCGAACAGCGTGATCAGCGCCGCCGAGACCAGCACCCAGCCGGTGCCGGCAGCGGCGAGCAAGATGCCGAACGTCACGAGCTGCCGGTTGTGCGGCCGCCACGCGGCCAGCGCCGTGCGCATGTCGACGCGCTCGCCGCGCTCGAAGCCGCGGCTGATCGCGTACAGCCCGGTGGCCAGGATCGGCGCGAGCAGCAGGAACCCGCTGAACGCGCCGGCAAGCAGCCAGAAGCGGTCGTGCGCGACCGCCAACAACGCCGCGCCGAACAGCGCGAGCGCGGCGCCGTGGATCAACCCCGGCCCGGGGTTGCGCGCGAAGTCGCGCCAGCCTGCGGCCAGCCAGCGCCCGGGCGAGGTCAGCGTGGCCGCACGCACCGGCAGCGCTGCAGAGTGAGAAGGCGGAGTCGGCGTCATCCGACGGCGATGTTGCCATGCGCGCGCACGCGCCGCCGCCCGGCGGGGCCGGGCGGGTCAGCGCACGCGCAGCGACGCGGCGTGCAGATCCGTCGCGGCAGCGGCCAGCGTGTGCGCGGCGCCGTCGCGCAGGTGCAGCGGCATCGCGTGGGCGCGTTGGGCGAAATGTCGCTGCGTCGAGCGGTCGTACAGCGGGTCGTAGTGCTCGCGCATCAGCGCGGCGAACACGTCGGACCAGAGGCCGGCGCGTGCCAGCTGCTGCCAGGCGCGCACGCGCTCGCGACCGCGCAGCGGGACCAGCGCGTCGAGTCGGCGGCAGAAGTGTTCGACGTCGCGGGCGAAAAACGCGTAGTCCTCGAGCAGCAGCGCGACACGCTGCGTGTCGTCCATCGCCACCTCGACGCAGCGGCCATGGTCTCGCATGCGCGCGACCAGCGCATCGGGCAGCTGCAGCGCACCGATCTTGCGGCTCTCGCTCTCGACGAACACCGGCAGCGCCGGATCGAGCGTGCGCAGCGCCTGCCACAACGCCGTGTCGAAGCCCTTCTGCGACGGTTGCGCCTGGCCGGGCAGGGCGCCGAGCACCGAGCCACGATGACGCGCCAGCGCCTCGAGGTCGAGCACCTGCGCACCGGCACCGGCCAGCGCCTGCAGCAGCCGCGTCTTGCCACTGCCGGTGCGGCCGGTGAGCACATGCAGGTCGAGCCGTTGCGGCAGCCTGTCCAGTTCGTCGCGCACGACACCCCGGAAGGCCTTGTAGCCGCCGCCGAGCTGCTGAGTGCGAAAGCCGATCTGCCCGAGGAACCACGCCAGCGAGCCCGAGCGCTGTCCGCCGCGCCAGCAGTAGACGAGGGGCCGCCACTCGCGCGGTCGTGCCGCGACCCAGCGTTCGAGGTGCCCGGCGATGTTGCGGGCCACCAGCGCCGCACCGACCTTGCGCGCCTCGTGCGCCGAGATCTGCTGGTACAGCGTGCCGACGACCCGGCGCTCGCGATCGTCGAGCACCGGCCAGTTGACGGCACCGGGCAGGTGGTCGGCGGCAAACTCGGCCGGCGACCGCACGTCGATCAGCGTGTCGCAGCATGCCGGGTCGTCGGCCACCGTGCGCGCCGGGGTCTGCGTGACCGCCACTTCAGCCCACCGGCGCGACGGCGTCGAGCAGTTCGCTCTCGATCTGCAGCTGCGCCTTGGGCTGCTGCAACTCGGGACCGTCGACGAGAAAGGTGTCCTCGACGCGTTCGCCCAGCGTCGTCACCTTGGCCAGCTGCAGGTTGACATGGTGGCGTGCCAGCACGCGTGCGATGCCGTACAGCAGCCCGGAGCGGTCGCTGGTGCTGATCGACAGCAGCCAGCGCTGCGCGCGTTCGTCGGGGCGCAGCGACACGCGCGGCGTGACCGGAAACGAGCGCACCCGGCGCGACACGCGGCCGCGGCTGGGCTCGGGCAGCGGCGCGTCGCTGGACAACGCTCGCTCGAGTTGCGTCTCGACGAGCGCCGTCAGGTCGCGGTAGCTGCCGCCGTCGCCGGGCTCCATGCGCGGGTGCACGACCTGGAACGTGTCGAGCGCGTAGCCGGTGCGCGTGGTGTGGATCTTCGCGTCCTGGATGTTGAACCCGGCGCCGTCGAAGTAACCGCAGATGCGCGCGAACAGGTCGCGGCGGTCGGGTGCGTAGACCAGCACCTGCAGCCCTTCGCCGACCGACGACGGGCGCGCGCGCACCACCGGCTTGTCGGTGTCGACGTGGCGCCACAGCACGCGCGCGTGCCACGCGATGTCGGGCGCGTCGTGGCGTGCGAAGTAGCTGACCTCGAGCGTGCGCCACAGCCGCTCCTCGGTGTCGGGCAGCTGCGACGCCAGCGCCAGCATCGAGCGCGCCTCGGCCTTGCGCGACTCGATCTCGGCGTCCAGGTTGGGTCGTGCGCCGCCGAGCGCACGCAGGGCGAGGCGGTACAGGTCCTCGAGCAGCTTGCCCTTCCAGGCGTTCCACACCTTCGGGCTGGTGCCGCGGATGTCGGCCACCGTCAGCAGGTACAGCGCCGTCAGCGCGCGCTGGTCGCCCACCGAGCGTGCGAACGCGGCGATCACCTCGGGGTCCGACAGGTCCTCCTTCTGCGCGATGCGCGACATCGTCAGGTGATGGCGCACCAGGAACTCGACCAGCCGCGCGTCGTCGTCGCCGATGCCGTGGTCGCGGCAGAAGCGCCGCACCTCGCGCGCGCCGAGCTCGGAGTGGTCGCCGCCGCGGCCCTTGGCCACATCATGGAACAGCGCGGCGACGTACAGCAGCCACGGCTTGTCCCACTGCAGCGCGAGCTGCGAGCAGAACGGGTACTCGTGCGCGTGCTCCGGGATGAAGAAGCGGCGCATGTTGCGCACCACCATCAGGATGTGCTGGTCCACCGTGTAGACGTGGAACAGGTCGTGCTGCAT
>CAZUBF010000218.1:0-4097 GCA_964618555.1 uncultured Azohydromonas sp. | reverse complement strand
GCTGCGGCAAGTGCAAGCCGGTGTGCGCCACGCACGTGCCGCGCGCCAACCTGCTGTACAGCCCGCGCAACAAGATCCTCGCCACGTCGCTGCTGGTCGAGGCGTTCCTCTACGAGGAGCAGACGCGCCGCGGCATCAGCGTCGCGCACTGGACCGAGTTCGAGGACGTGGCCGACCACTGCACCGTGTGCCACAAGTGCCTCCAGCCCTGCCCGGTGAACATCGACTTCGGCGACGTGTCGATGAACATGAGGAACCTCCTGCGCAAGATGGGGCGCAAGAGCTGGCGTCCCGGCAACGCGGCGGCGATGTTCTTCCTCAACGCGACGAACCCGGGCACGATCAAGCTCATGCGCAGCGCGATGGTCGACGCGGGTTTCCGTGCCCAGCGCGTGGCCAACGACCTGCTGAAGAAGCTCGCGCGCCGCCAGACCGCGGCGCCGCCGGCCACCGTCGGCGCGGCGCCGCTGCGCGAGCAGGTGATCCACTTCGTCAACAAGAAGATGCCCGGGGGCCTGCCCAAGAAGACGGCGCGCGCGCTGCTCGACATCGAGGACAAGCACTACGTGCCGGTGATCCGCGACCCGCAGCGCACCAGCGTCGACTCCGAGACCGTCTTCTACTTTCCCGGCTGCGGCTCGGAACGGCTGTTCAGCCAGGTCGGGCTGGCCACGCAGGCGATGCTGTGGCACGCCGGCGTGCAGACGGTGCTGCCGCCGGGCTACCTGTGCTGCGGCTATCCGCAGCGCGGCAGCGGCCAGTTCGACAAGGCCGAGAAGATCATCACCGACAACCGGGTGCTGTTCCACCGCGTGGCCAACACGCTGAACTACCTCGACATCAAGACGGTGCTGGTCAGCTGTGGCACCTGCCACGACCAGCTGCAGGGCTACCAGTTCGAGGACATCTTTCCCGGTTGCCGCATCGTCGACATCCACGAGTTCCTGCTCGAGAAGGGCATCGTGCTGCCGCGCCCCGGCGCCTTCCTGTACCACGAGCCCTGCCACAACCCGATGAAGCTCGGCGACCCGATGGCCACCGTGCGCGCGCTGGTCGGCGACCAGGTCCTCAGGAGCGAGCGCTGCTGCGGCGAGAGCGGCACGCTCGGCGTCACCCGGCCCGACATCGCCACGCAGGTGCGCTTCCGCAAGGAGCAGGAGATCCGTCGCGGCGAGGCGGCGCTGCGCGCGCAGGGCCACCAGGGCGACGTGAAGATCCTCACCTCGTGCCCGAGCTGCCTGCAGGGCCTCAAGCGCTACGAGGACGACCTGCACAGCGGCCTGCTCGAGGCCGACTACATCGTCGTCGAGATGGCGCGCCAGATCCTCGGCGAGAACTGGCTGCCCGACTACGTCGCGCGCGCCAACGCCGGCGGCATCGAACGCGTGCTGGTGTGAGCCGATGAAGGTCGACGGCTGCGAGCTGTGCCAGGGCGACGGCGGTCGGCTGATCCACCGCGACGGCGACTGGCGCGTGGTCGGCGTCGACGACGCGGCGTTCCCGGCGTTCTACCGCGTGATCTGCAACGCCCACGTCGGCGAGTTCAGCGACCTCGACCCCGCCGGGCGCGACCGTTGCATCGTGCTCGTCGACACCGTCGAGCGCACGCTGCGCGAGCGGCTGCGGCCGACGAAGATCAACCTGGCGTCGCTGGGCAACGTCACGCCGCACCTGCACTGGCACGTGATCGCGCGCTTCGAGTGGGACAGCCACTTCCCACAGCCGGTGTGGGGCGCGGCGCAGCGCGTGGCCGACGCCGCGGCACTGGCACGCGTGGCCGCCGCGCTGCCCGAGCTCGACCAGCGCCTCGCCGAGCGGCTGCGCTATGCTTGATTCGACTCCGACCCCGCAGCAGGACACCCATCATGGCAGGCCTTGACCGCAACACCCCGAAACCGACCGAGGTCACCGTGCACCAGCAGTCGCGCGCGCTCGAGATCGCGTTCGAAGACGGCGCGCGGTTCCGCATCCCGTTCGAGCTGATGCGCGTGTACTCGCCGTCGGCCGAGGTGCAGGGCCACGGCCCCGGGCAGGAGGTGCTGCAGACCGGCAAACGCGACGTCGAGATCGTCGGCGTCGAGGCGGTCGGGCACTACGCGATCCAGCCGACGTTCTCCGACGGCCACTCGTCGGGCATCTTCTCGTGGGAGTACCTCTACCACCTCGGCGCCAGTCAGGGCGAGCTGTGGCGGCGCTACGAGCAGCGCCTGGCCGACGCCGGCGTCGACCGCGACGCGCCGATGGCCGGCAAGGCCGGCGGCGGTTGCGGGCATCACTGAGCCTCGTGGCGCGATGAGCCAGACCCACTTCGGCTTCGAGACGGTCGACGAGCGCGAGAAGGCGAGCCGCGTGCGCGGCGTGTTCGACTCGGTGGCGCCGAAGTACGACCTGATGAACGACCTGATGTCGCTCGGCCTGCACCGCGCGTGGAAGGCGTACGCGGTCGCGGTGGCCGACGTGCGCCCGGGGCAGCAGGTGCTCGACATCGCCGCAGGCACCGGCGACCTGGCGCGCGCCTTCGCGCGCAAGGCGGGACGGGACGGCTGCGTCGTGCACACCGACATCAACCGGGCGATGCTGAGCACCGGTCGCGACCGCCTGCTCGACGAGGGGCTGGCGCTGCCCACCGTCGCGTGCGACGCCGAGCGGCTGCCGTTTCGCGACGGCCGCTTCGACCTCGTCAGCGTCGCCTTCGGGCTGCGCAACATGACGCACAAGGAGCAGGCGCTGGCCGAGATGGCGCGCGTGCTCCGGCCGGGCGGGCGGCTGCTGGTGCTCGAGTTCTCGAAGGTCGCCAAGCCGATGGAGAAGGCCTACGACTGGTACTCGTTCAACGTGCTGCCGCGACTGGGCCGCTGGGTGGCCGGCGACGCCGACAGCTACCGCTACCTCGCCGAGTCGATCCGCATGCACCCCGACCAGGCGACGCTGAAGGCGATGATGAAGTCCGCCGGCTTCGGCCACGTCGACGTGCACAACCTGACCGGCGGCGTCGTCGCGCTGCACGTCGGCATCAAGTGCTGATCCGGGTCCGCGGCGGTGTCGCGGCACCGGGTGACGCGTGCCGCATGACCCCGAGGCCCGCCGCATCGACGTGCTGCACCGCGGCGGCGGCGCTGCTCGTGCTGTCGCTGGCCGGCTGCGGCGACCCGGGCAAGCGCGACCGTGCGACGCAGGCCGCGGCGCGCGTCAACGGCGAGACGATCACGTTGCCGCAGATCCAGCAGGTGCTGCAGCAGCGCGGGGTGCAGGGCGAGCAGGCCGACGCGGCGGCCACGGTCGTGCTCGAGCGGCTGATCCACCAGGCGCTGGCGGTGCAGCGCGCGCGGCAGCTCGACCTCGACCGCGACCCGAAGGTGCAGCTGCAGCTCGAGATGGCGCGGCGCGAGGTGCTCGCGCGCGCCTACCTCGAGCACGTCGGCGCCGCCGCCGTCGCGCCGGACGCCGACGAGGTGCGCCGCTACTACGAAGAGCACCCGGCGCTGTTCGCCAGGCGGCGCATCTACCAGTTGCAGGAGCTTGCGATCGAGGCCCGGCCCGAACAGGTCGACGCGCTGCGCGCGCGGCTGGGCGAGGGCGGCGACGTCGAGTCGTTCGCCGGCTGGCTGCGCGCCAACGGCTACCGCTTCGCTGCAGTGCAGGCGGTGCGAGCAGCCGAGCAGCTGCCGTCGGCGCGACTGGCGGCGCTGGCCGCGCTGCGCGACGGCCAGGCGCTGTTCAGCGCCGCACCCAACGGCGTGCTGGTGACGATCGTCGCCGGCTCGCGCGAGCAGCCGGTGGCGTTCGACCAGGCGCGCCCGGCGATCGAGCAGCGCCTGCTCGCCGAGCGCCGCCGTGCGCTGGTGCGCGACGACCTGGGGGCGCTGCGGCGCGAGGCGAAGGTGGAGTACGTCGGCCGCTTCGCCGAGTCGCCGCCGCCGGCGGTCGACCCGGCGGCCAGCGACGCGGACGAGGCGGCGCGCTGACGCGCGCGGGGATCCCGTGCGGTGGGTCGCTACTGTCGGCCGTAGGTGTCCTCGAAGCGCACGATGTCGTCCTCGCCGAGGTAGCTGCCCGACTGCACCTCGATGATCTCCAGCGGCACCTTGCCCGGGTTG
>CAZUBF010000217.1:0-4103 GCA_964618555.1 uncultured Azohydromonas sp. | reverse complement strand
CGATGCTCACGCGCAGCCAGCGCATCAGCCACGAGAACCTGCGCCTGCGCGACGCGCGCTGGCTCGAGGGCTTCGAACGCTGGTTCGCTCGCGGCGCCGGGCTCGACGCGCCCGCCGGCGTGCGCCCGCCGCCGCCGATGTTCACGCCGTACCGGGTGCGCGGTGTCACGCTGAAGAACCGCGTCGTCGTCAGCCCGATGGCGCAGTACTCGGCGGTCGACGGCGTGCCGGGCGAGTTCCACCTCGTGCACCTGGGCGCGCGAGCCCTGGGCGGCGCCGGCCTGGTGTTCGCCGAGATGACCTGCGTCAGCCCCGAGGGCCGCATCACGCCCGGCTGTCCGGGCCTGTACACCGCGGAGCAGGTGCGCGCGTTCAAGCGCATCGCCGACTTCATCCACACGCACAGCGACGCCAAGTTCGGCATCCAGATCGGTCACAGCGGTGCCAAGGGGTCGACCAACGCGCCGTGGAACGGGTCGGGTGCCGACCATCCGCTTGCCGACGGGAACTGGGAGATTGTCTCGGCGTCGCCGCAGCAATACCTCGACGGCGTCAGCGCGATCAGCCGCGGCATGACGCGTGCCGACATGGACCGCGTCACCGCCGAGTTCGAGCGCGCCGCCGTCGGCGCGGCCGAAGCCGGCGCCGACTGGCTCGAGCTGCACTGTGCGCACGGCTACCTGCTGTCGAGCTTCATCTCGCCGCTGACCAACCGCCGCGGCGACGAGTACGGCGGCTCGCTCGCCAACCGGCTGCGCTACCCGCTCGAAGTGTTCCGCGCCGTGCGCGCCGTGTGGCCCGAGCACCTGCCGATCTCGGTGCGCATCTCGGCGCACGACTGGGTGAGCGGCGGCATCACGCCAGACGACGCGGTCGAGATCGCGAAGGCGTTCAAGGCGGCCGGCGCCGACCTGATCGACTGCTCGAGCGGGCAGGTCAGCGCGACGCAGAAGCCGGTGTACGGGCGCATGTACCAGACGCCGTTCGCCGACCGCATCCGCAACGAGGCGGGCATCGCGACGATCGCGGTGGGCGCGATCAGCGAGGCCGACCACGTCAACAGCATCATCGCCGCCGGCCGCGCCGACCTGTGCGCCGTCGCGCGCCCGCACCTGGCCAACCCGGCGTGGACGCTCGCCGAGGCGGCCAAGATCGGCTGGACCGGCGTCTCGTGGCCGAAGCAGTACCTCTCGGGCAAGGGGCAGATGGAGTCGCTGTTCGCCCGCGAGAAGGCGCAGGCCGCGGCGCCGGCGTTCAGGGAGCCGGCATGACGCGCCGGGCGGCCTCGGCCTTGCGCCTGGCGGACGACCGCATCGGCGTCGAAGCGCGCGCGGCGCACGACGACCACCTCGCGCTGCGGCTGTGGCTGCGGCTGCTCGCGTGCAGCACCGACATCGAGCGCGAGATCCGCCAGCGGCTGCGCGCGCGCTTCGGCATCACGCTGGCGCGCTTCGACTACCTCGCGCAGCTGTACCGCCACCCGCAGGGCCTGCGCATGAACGCGCTGTCGCGCTACCTGATGGTCACCGGCGGCAACATCACCGGCCTGACCGACGAGCTGGCGAAGGAAGGCTACGTGCGTCGCGACAGCGACCCCGACGACCGCCGTTCGTGGCGCGTGTCGCTCACCGCCGAAGGCCGCCGTGCGTTCGAGCAGATCGCCCAGGTCCACGAAGCCTGGGTCGTCGAGCTGCTGTCGGGCATCGACGAAGGCGCGAAGCACCAGTTGCACGACCTGCTCGGCCGCGTCCGGCTCGGGCTGCACCACGAGGAAGAAGACCATGACTGACCGCAAGCCCCTCGACCCGGCCCTGGCCGCCGGCAACCGCCGCCCGATCGGCGACTGGCAGGCCACGCACTTCCACTGGGCGCTCGCCGACGGCGTGGGCACCGTCACGCTCAACCGCCCCGAGCGCAAGAACCCGCTGACCTTCGACAGCTATGCCGAGCTGCGCGACCTGTTCGCACGCCTGCGCCACGCCGACGACGTGCATGCCGTCGTGATCACCGGCGCCGGCGACAACTTCTGCTCCGGCGGCGACGTGCACGAGATCATCGGCCCGCTGATCGGCCTGCCGGCCCCCGAGCTGCTGATGTTCACGCGCATGACCGGCGACCTCGTCAAGGCGATGCGCCACTGCCCGCAGCCGATCGTCGCGGCGATCGACGGCGTGTGCGCCGGCGCCGGCGCAATCCTCGCGATGGCCAGCGACATCCGCTACGGCACGCCGCGCAGCAAGACGGCGTTCCTGTTCAACCGCGTCGGCCTGGCGGGCTGCGACATGGGGGCGTGCGCGCTGCTGCCGCGCATCGTCGGCCACGGCCGCGCCAGCGAACTGCTGTACACCGGCCGCGCGCTGGGCGGCGACGAGGCCCACCACTGGGGCTTCTTCAACCGCCTGTGCGCCCCCGAGGACCTGCAGCGCGACGCGCAGGCGATGGCGCACGAGCTGGCGCACGGGCCGACCTTCGCCAACGGCATCACGAAGACGATGCTGCACCAGGAGTGGGACATGGGCATCGACGCCGCGATCGAGTCCGAGGCGCAGGCGCAGGCGATCTGCATGCTGACCGAGGACTTCGGCCGCGCGTACCGCGCCTTCGCCGCGAAGCAGAAACCGGTGTTCGAGGGCCACTGAAGCCCAGGGCGCGCGATGGGCCTGGCCGAGGACCTGGCGTGGCCGTTCTTCGACGAGCGGCACCGCGCGCTGCAGCGTGACCTCGACGCCTGGTGCCGCGCCCACCTGAACGTCGACCACGGCGCCGACACCGACGCGACGTGCCGCGCGCTCGTGCGCCAGCTCGGTGGCGCCGGCTGGCTGCGCCACGCGGTCGCCGGCACCGCGCACGGCGGCGCGGCCGAGACGATCGACACGCGTTCGATCTGCCTGATCCGCGACGCGCTGGCCCATCACGACGGGCTGGCCGACTTCGCGTTCGCGATGCAGGGGCTCGGGTCCGGAGCGATCTCGCTGGCCGGCACGCCCGAGCAGCGCGCGCGCGTGCTGCCGCGCGTGGCGCGTGGCGAGGCGATCGCCGCGTTCGCGCTGTCGGAGCCCGACGCCGGCAGCGACGTCGCGGCACTGCGGTGCGCTGCACGCGTCGAGGGCGACGTCGCCGTCATCGACGGCGAGAAGACCTGGATCAGCAACGGGGGCATCGCCGACGTCTACGTCGTGTTCGTGCGCACCGGCGAAGCCGCCGGGCCGCGGGGCATCAGCGCCTTCGTCGTCGAGGCGGCCACACCGGGCTTCGAGGTCGCCGAGCGCATCGACGTCATCGCACCGCACCCGCTGGCGCGGCTGCGATTCACGAACTGCCGCGTGCCGCTGGCCAACCGCATCGGCGCGGCCGGCGAGGGCTTCAAGGTGGCGATGCGCACGCTCGACGTGTTCCGCACCTCGGTCGCCGCCGCGGCGCTGGGCTTCGCGCGCCGCGCGCTGGCCGAGGGCTTGCACCGCGCGACGAGGCGCAAGATGTTCGGCCAGGTCCTGGCCGACTTCCAGCTCACGCAGGCCAAGCTGGCGCAGATGGCCACCACGATCGACGGCGCATCGCTGCTCACGTACCGCGCGGCGTGGCAGCGCGACCAGGGCCGCGGCGTGACCAAGGAGGCGGCGATGGCCAAGATGGCCGCCACCGAGGGCGCGCAGCAGGTGATCGACGCGGCGCTGCAGATGTGGGGCGGCCTGGGCGTGACGCACGGGCAGGTGGTCGAGCGGCTGTACCGCGAGATCCGCGCGCTGCGCATCTACGAGGGCGCGACCGAGGTGCAGCAGCTGATCATCGCGCGCGAGCTCTTGAAGGCAGGGGCGCCGGCGCCACAATCGGGCGCATGAGCAAGGCCTTCACGAAGGAGTCCGACGCTGCCGACGAGGACGACGACGTCGGCCTGCCGCCGCTGCCTGCCGGGGGCAAGAACTACATCACGCCGCAGGGCTTCGCGCGCCTGCGCGCCGAATTGCTGCAGTTGCTCGACGTCGAGCGGCCGAAGGTCGTCGAGACGGTGTCGTGGGCGGCGAAGAACGGCGACCGCAGCGAGAACGGAGACTACCTGTACGGCAAGAAGCGGCTGCGCGAGATCGACCGCCGCATCCGCTTCC
>CAZUBF010000216.1:0-4142 GCA_964618555.1 uncultured Azohydromonas sp. | reverse complement strand
TGGTGGTCGAGGGCTGCATCATGATGCGCAAGTGCCACCTCAACACCTGCCCGGTGGGGGTGGCCACCCAGGACCCGGTGCTGCGGCGCAGGTTCGCCGGCAAGCCCGAGCACGTCGTCAACTACTTCTTCTTCGTCGCCGAGGAGGCGCGCCAGATCATGGCGCAGCTGGGCATCCGCCGCTTCGACGACCTGATCGGCCGCGCCGACCTGCTCGACACCCGCAAGGGCGTGGCGCACTGGAAGGCCCGGGGGCTCGACTTCAGCCGCGTGTTCCACCAGCCGGCGGTGCCGGCCGAGCTGCCGCGTCACCACGTCGAGCCGCAGGACCACGGGCTGGCGCGCGCGCTGGACGTGAAGCTCATCGAGAAGTGCCGCCCCGCGATCGAACGCGGCGAGAAGGTGCACTTCATGGAGGAAGCGCGCAACGTCAACCGCAGCGTCGGCGCGATGCTGTCGGGCGAGCTGGTGCGCCTGCGTCCCGAGGGCCTGCCCGACAACACGGTGTTCGTCCAGATGGAGGGCACCGGCGGTCAGAGCTTCGGTGCGTTCCTGGCGCCGGGCATCACGCTGTACCTGATCGGCGACGCCAACGACTACACCGGCAAGGGGCTGTCGGGCGGGCGCGTCGTGGTGCGCCCGTCGATCGAGTTCCGCGGCGACGCGACGAAGAACATCATCGTCGGCAACACCGTGCTGTACGGTGCGACCAGCGGCGAGGCGTTCTTCCGCGGCGTCGCCGGCGAGCGCTTCGCGGTGCGGCTGTCGGGCGCGACCGCGGTCGTCGAAGGCACGGGCGACCACGGCTGCGAGTACATGACCGGCGGCACCGTGGTCGTGCTCGGCAAGACCGGGCGCAACTTCGCCGCCGGCATGTCCGGCGGCATCGCCTACGTCTTCGACGAGGACGGTCAGTTCGCCAAGCGCTGCAACACCGCGATGGTCGCGCTCGAGAGGGTCGTCACCGCCGAGGAGCAGCTCGCCGCCGGCGGCGCGCTGCATCGCGGTCAGGCCGACGAGGCGCAACTGCGCAAGCTCGTCGAGGACCACCACCGCTGGACCGGTTCGCTGCGTGCGCGCGAGATCCTCGACCACTGGGCCGCGTCGCGCGCGAAGTTCGTCAAGGTGTTCCCGCACGAGTACAAGCGTGCGCTGACCGAGATCGCCGCGCGCGACGAGGCCGGCGCGACGATCGCCAGGGCCCGGGGCGCCGAGGTCCGGCCGGTGCCGGCCAAGTGAGGCCGCGACAGGAGAACGACGATGGGCAAGATCACCGGTTTCCTGGAATACGAGCGGCTCGAGGAAGGCTACGAGCCGGTGCCGCAGCGACTGAAGACGTGGCGGGAGTTCGTCATCGGGCTGGCCGAGCCCGACGCGAAGGTGCAGGCGGCGCGCTGCATGGACTGCGGCACGCCGTTCTGCAACCACGGCTGCCCGGTGAACAACGTCATCCCGGACTTCAACGACCTGGTGTACCGCGGTGACTGGAAGCGTGCGATCGACGTGCTGCACTCGACGAACAACTTCCCCGAGTTCACCGGCCGCGTGTGCCCGGCGCCCTGCGAGGCGGCGTGCACGCTCAACGTCAACGACGACCCGGTGGGCATCAAGAGCATCGAACACGCGATCGTCGACCGCGCATGGACCGAGGGCTGGGTCGTGCCGCAGCCGACGAAGGCGAAGACGGGCAGGCGGGTCGCCGTCGTCGGATCGGGGCCGGCGGGGCTGGCGGCGGCGCAGCAGCTCGCGCGCGCCGGCCACGACGTCACGGTGTTCGAGAAGAACGACCGCGCCGGCGGCCTGCTGCGTTACGGGATCCCCGACTTCAAGATGGAGAAGTCGCACGTCGATCGCCGCGTCGCCCAGTTGCAGGCCGAAGGCGTCGTGTTCCGCACCGGCGTCATGGTCGGCACGCTGCCCGAGGGCAGCAGGGTCACGAACTGGGCGAAAGAGACCGTCGGCCCCGACCAGCTCCTGGCCGACTTCGACGCCGTGCTGCTCACCGGCGGCGCCGAACTCAGCCGCGACCTGCCGGTGCCCGGACGCGACCTCGATGGGGTGCACTTCGCGATGGAGTTCCTGCCGCAGCAGAACAAGGTCGTCGCCGGCGACCGGGTCAAGGGCCAGATCTCTGCGGCCGGCAAGCACGTCATCGTGATCGGCGGCGGCGACACCGGCAGCGACTGCGTGGGCACCAGCAACCGCCACGGCGCGACCAGCGTGACCCAGTTCGAGTTGATGCCGATGCCGCCCGAGCACGAGGACAAGCCGCTGACCTGGCCGTACTGGCCGACCAAGCTGCGCACCTCGTCGAGCCACGAGGAGGGTTGCCAACGCGAGTTCGCGATCGCGACGAAGGCCTTCGTCGCCGGCACCGGCAAGGACAAGGGCCGTGTCGTCGGCCTGAAGACCGTGCACGTGCAGTGGCAGGGCGGCAAGATGGTCGAGGTGCCCGGCACCGAGAAGGAGTGGAAGGCCGACCTGGTGCTGCTGGCCATGGGTTTCGTCGGCCCGGCCGGCACCGTGCTCGACGCCTTCGGCGTCGAGAAGGACGCCCGCGGCAATGCGAAGGCGAGCACCGACTTCGATGGCGGCTACGTGACGAGCGTGCCGAAGGTCTTCGCGGCGGGCGACATGCGCCGGGGGCAGAGCCTGGTGGTGTGGGCGATCCGCGAAGGGCGCCAGGCGGCGCGCGCGGTCGACGAGTTCCTGATGGGGGCCAGCGACCTGCCGCGCTGAGCGTCGTCGCAGTCGCACCGCGCCGCGCTGCGACCGCGCCGCCGCCGGTCCCCCGGGGAAACCCGCGGGAAATCGGGCCGCGTGCGAGAATCCCTCGCGTCCAAGGTCCGCGCGCGGCGGACTGCGGCATGCACAAGAACAACGCCGCGGCGCCCGGCGCCCGTCCAGCGCTTGAAATCCGACACCCTCATCGAGATCGACCATGTGTCGTTCGGCTACGACGCCAGCCGTCTGATCCTGAACGACGTCACGCTGCGCTTCCCGCGTGGCAAGGTCACCGCGATCCTCGGCGGCTCGGGCTGCGGCAAGACCACGCTGCTGCGACTGATCGGCGGCATCCATGGCGCCAACCGCGGCAGCGTGGTGTTCGACGGCGAGGTCGTCGACGCGCGCGACCGCAAGCAGCTGCGCGCGCTGCGCCGCCGGATGGGCATGCTGTTCCAGTTCGGCGCGCTGTTCACCGACCTGTCGGTGTTCGACAACGTCGCCTTCCCGCTGCGCGAGCACACCGACCTGCCCGAGCCGCTGATCCGCGACGTCGTGCTGATGAAGCTCAACGCCGTGGGGTTGCGCGGCGCCGCGGGCCTGCGCATCTCCGAAGTCTCGGGCGGCATGGCGCGGCGCATCGCGCTGGCGCGCGCCATCGCGCTCGACCCCGAGTTGATCATGTACGACGAGCCGTTTGCCGGGCTCGACCTGATCTCGCTGGGCGTGGCGGCCAACCTGATCCGCAAGCTCAACGACACCACCGGAGCGACCTCGCTGGTCGTCTCGCACGACGTGCCCGAGTGCATGGCGATCAGCGACCACGTGATCCTGATGGCTGCGCCGGGCGGGCGCATCGTCGCGCAGGGCACGCCGAAGGAGCTGATGGACTCCGCCGACCCCGAGGTGCGACAGTTCGTCCGCGGCGAACCCGACGGCCCGGTCAAGTTCCACTACCCGGCGCCGCCGCTGGCCACCGACCTCGGCCTGGGGGTCGGGCCGTGACCGCGCTGGGCGACCTGCTGCAGGGGCTGGGCGCGCGCACCCTGCGCGTGCTGCGCATGTTCGGCCACGCGGCGTTCTTCTTCGTCGACCTGCTGCGCGCACTGCCGGCGTCGCTGCGCCGATTCTGGCTGGTGGTGCTGCAGATCCACGCGATCGGCAACCTGTCGCTGGTGATCATCCTCGCGTCGGGGCTGGCGGTGGGCTTCGTGCTGGCGCTGCAGATGTACTACGCGCTGGTCACCTACGGCGCGACCGAGTCGCTCGGGCTGATCGTCAACCTGTCGCTGGTGCGCGAACTGGGGCCGGTGGTCACCGCGCTGCTGTTCGCCGGACGCGCCGGCACGTCGCTGACCGCGGAGATCGGCCTGATGAAGGCCGGCGAGCAGCTCGCCGCCATGGAAATGATGGCGGTCG
>CAZUBF010000215.1:0-4329 GCA_964618555.1 uncultured Azohydromonas sp. | reverse complement strand
AGAACATCACCTCGCTGAAGATGAACCAGCTCATGCTCCAGCGGTACGAGACGTCGATGCGCTGGCTGTACAGCCCGCCCTCGCTCTCGCGGATCGCATCGCCGAACCATTGCCAGAGCACCACCGCCCACCACAGCAGGCCGAACAGCACCGCATAGGCGCCCCAGCCGTGACCGTTGACCCATTGCGCCGCGCCCAGGATGACGAAGAACAGGCCGATGGCCGTCATCACCGGGTGCCGCGACGGTGCGGGCACGAAGTAGTACGGGGTCTGCCCGCCGTGTGTCGCTGCCGACATTGTCGTTTTCTCCTCGAACCGAAATCCGTTGCTTCGCGAAACCCGATCAGCCCGCGGCGATGCCGCTGCCCACCACCCACCTCACCAGCAGCACGAGCGCGACGATGAACAGCGCCGCGCCCAGCACCCCGGCGACGATCACGTGCACCGGGTTGAGCTTGCTGACGTCCTGCTCGTGCTCGCGCGATCGGCGCACGCCGAAGAACGACCAGGCGACCGCGCGCATCGTCTGCACGAACGAACCCCGGCGCGCCAGCGCGTCGGTCAGATCGCCCAGCGGTTTGTCGTTCACGACGGCGACTCCGCCGGCGCGGCGCGCGCCTGCAGCCCCTTGCCCGCCACCTCGAAGAACGTGTAGCTCAACGTGATCGTCGTCACGTCCCTCGGCAGCTTCGGGTCGATCACGAACACCACCGGCCACCGCTTGGTCTCGCCCGGGGCGAGCGTGTACTCGTTGAAGCAGAAGCACTCGAGCTTGTTGAAGTACGCGGTCGCCTGCCGCGGCGCGTAGCTCGGAATCGCCTGCGCGGCCATCGAGCGGCCCTGCTTGTTGCGGAACTCGTACATCACGGTGGCCATCTCGCCCGGGTGCACCTGCACGGAGCGCAGCGCCGGCTTGAAGTCCCAGGGCCCGCGGGCGTTGGCGTCGAACTCGACGGTGATCGTGCGACTGGTGTCGACCTGCGTGTTGACCTTGCCGGTCTTGCCCTGGCCGGTGGCCGCGCGCTCGGCGACCGACAGCACGTTGATGCCGAGCGCGTCGCAGATCGCGCGGTACATCGGCACCAGCGCGTAGCCGAAGCCGAACATCAGCGCGGCGACGACGCCGAGCTTGCCGACCATGCGCAGGTTGTCGCGCTGCAGCGAGCCTTTGCCTTCGCCCGATGCCATCGCCACCGCCTCAGCCGCCGAAGTACACGAAGCGCACGATGAAACCGATCGCGAAGGCCAACGCGACGGTGGCCAGGATCAGACCCAGCCGGACGTTGGCCTTGCGCTGCTCGGACGACGGAGCCATCGTGCAGGTCCCCACGCCCTCAGCCGACGATCCGGGTGGCCGAGGCGTCGAGCTTGGGCGGCGTCTCGAAGGTGTGGAACGGCGCCGGCGACGGCACCTCCCACTCGAGGCCCTCGGCGCCCTCCCACGGCTTGGCCGGCGCCCTCTCGCCCTGGCCGCGCATCATCGGCAGCACGACGGCGAGGAAGAAGTAGACCTGCATCAAACCGAAGCCGAGCGCGCCGACCGAGGCGATCGCATTGAAGTCGGCGAACTGCATCGGATAGTCGGCGTAGCGGCGCGGCATGCCGGCCAGCCCGAGGAAGTGCATCGGGAAGAACGTGAGGTTGAAGAAGACCATCGAACCCCAGAAGTGGATCTTGCCGCGCGCCTCGTTGTACATCACGCCGGTCCACTTCGGTGCCCAGTAGTACACGCCGGCGAACATCGCGAACAGGGAGCCGGCCACCAGCACGTAGTGGAAGTGCGCGACCACGTAGTAGGTGTCGTGCAACTGCTGGTCGATCGGCGCCATCGCGACGATCAGGCCGGTGAAGCCGCCGATCGTGAACACGAAGATGAAGCCCACCGCCCACAGCATCGGGGTCTCGAAGGTCATCGACCCCTTCCACATCGTGGCGACCCAGTTGAAGATCTTCACCCCGGTGGGCACCGCGATCAGCATCGTCGCGTACATGAAGAACAGCTGCCCGGTCACCGGCATGCCGGTGGTGAACATGTGGTGCGCCCAGACGATGAACGACAGGATGATCTGCGACACCACGCCGAAGGCGGGCAGCGCGATGATGTACACCTCGGGGTGGCCGAAGAACCAGAAGATGTGCTGGTAGAGCACCGGGTCGCCGCCGCCGGCGGCGTTGAAGAAGCTGGTGCCGAAGTGCCGGTCGGTGAGCGTCATGGTGACCGCGCCCGCGAGCACCGGCATCACCGCGATCAGCAGGTACGCGGTGATCAGCCAGGTCCAGGCGAACAACGGCATCTTCATCAACGTCATGCCCGGCGCGCGCATGTTCAGCACCGTGACGATGATGTTGATCGAGCCCATGATCGAGCTCGCACCGAGGATGTGCATCGCGAAGATGCCGGCGTCCATGCTCGGGCCCATCTGCAGCGTCAGCGGCGCGTACAACGTCCAGCCCGCCGCCGGCGCGCCGCCGGGCATGAAAAACGACGCCACGAGCATGATCGCGGCCGGGATCATCAGCCAGAAGCTGAAGTTGTTCATGCGCGCGAACGCCATGTCCGCGGCGCCGATCTGCAGCGGGATCATCCAGTTCGCGAACCCGACGAAGGCCGGCATGATCGCGCCGAACACCATGATCAGGCCGTGCATCGTGGTGAGCTGGTTGAACAGCTCGGGGTTGACGTACTGCAACCCGGGCTGGAACAGCTCCAGCCGGATGCCCAGCGCGAGCACGCCGCCGATCATCAGCATCGTGAACGCGAACAGCAGGTACAGCGTGCCGATGTCCTTGTGGTTGGTGGCGAACAGCCAGCGCCGCCAGCCGTGCGGGTGATCGTGCGCGTGGTCGTCGTGCGCGTGACCGGCGTGGTGGTCGAGAACAGCACTCATCGGATTTCCTTCGGACGGCGGCTTACTTGCGGGCGGCAACGATCTCGGCGGGCTGGACCAGCTTGCCGGTGTTGTTGCTCCAGGCGTTCTTCGTGTAGGTGATCACCGCGGCGAGCTCGGTGTCCGACAGCTGGCGCCACGCCGGCATGGCGCCGTTGGCCGCGCCGTTGAGCAGGATCGCGATCTGCGCGGCCGGGTCCCCGGTGACCACCGCGCTGCCGTCCAGCGGCTTGATCGGGCCGGCGCCCTTGCCGTCGGCGCGGTGGCAGGCCGCGCAGTTCGCCGCGTAGACCTTCTCGCCGCGGGCGACGAGGTCGGGCAGTTCCCACACCTTGGACGGGTCGTCGGCGGCGGCCTGCATCTCCTTGAGCTTGCCCTCGACCCACCGCGAGTACTCCTGCTGCGTCACCACCTTGACGTGGATCGGCATGTAGGCGTGCTCCTTGCCGCACAGCTCGGCGCACTGGCCGTAGAAGTCGCCGGTCTTGTCGGCGCGGAACCAGGTGTCGCGCACGAAGCCCGGAATCGCGTCCTGCTTGATCCCGAAGGCCGGCACCATGAAGGCGTGAATCACGTCGTTGGCCGTGGTGATGATGCGCACCTTCTTGTCCACCGGCACGACCAGCGGGTTGTCCACGCGCAGCAGATAGTCGTCACCCTTGGGCGTGCCGGCATCGGACAGCGCGCGCTGCTCCGGGTCCAGCGTCGACAGGAAGGAGATGCCCTCGCCTTCGGCGCGCAGGTAGTCGTAGCCCCACTTCCACTGGTAGCCGGTGGCCTTGATCGTGAGGTCGGAATTGCTGGTGTCCTTCATCGCCACCACGGTGCGCGTGGCCATCGCGCCCATGGCGATGACGATCAGCAGCGGCACCACGGTCCACGCGATCTCGACGACCACGCTCTCGTGGAAGTTGGCCGACTTGTGACCCAGCGACTTGCGATGCTTCAGGATCGAATAGAACATGACGCCGAAGACGCCGACGAAGATCAGCAGGCAGATCACCAGCATGACGTTGTGCAGCCACTGGATGTCGCTGGCGATGCGCGTCACGGGCGGCGGCAGGTTGATCTGGTTCACCGCCGGACCGCCGGGCAGGCTGTTCACGGCCAGCGCCGTCTGCACCGCCAGCATCGCGCCCAGCGCCACGCCGCCCTGCACCGCACGCCGCTGCAATGTGCTCAACTTCATCGTCATCATCGTTGCTGTTCCATATGCGATTCCCGGACCACGGGTTGCAGACACTCCAGGCGCAGGGCCTGGCGCAATTCGCGCGCCAGCGCCGTGCGCAGCTCCGGCCTGAGATAGCGCCCCACGCGCATGCGCCGCCCCTGGCCGGTCAGCTCCACCAGCGAGCCCTCGCCGTGCGTCGGCTCCACCCGTACCCATTCGGCGCGGAAGGCCGCGCGCTCGACCCGCCGTCTGCAGCGGTGCTGGACCTG
>CAZUBF010000214.1:0-4514 GCA_964618555.1 uncultured Azohydromonas sp. | reverse complement strand
AGCTGACCAAGGAGATCTTCGAGATCGTGGTGCGCATCAACCGCGAGCGCGGCACGACGATGCTGCTGGTCGAGCAGAACGCCAACATGGCGCTCAACGCCGCCGACTACGGCTACGTGCTCGAGAACGGGCGCATCGTCATGGAGGACGCCTGCGAGCGCCTGCGCGAGAAGGACGACATCAAGGAGTTCTACCTGGGCATGAAGGAAGCCGGCGCGCGCGGCGAGCGGCGCTGGAAGAAGAAGAAGACGTGGCGATGAACGGGCTGTGGAACCTGGCGCTCGACGCCGGCCGCACCGAGCGGGTGCTGCCCGGCGCGACGGTGCCCGAGGTGTTCGCCAACGCGGTGCGCGAGCGCGGCGACGGCGTCTGGATGCGCGAGAAGAAACTCGGTCTCTGGCGTGCCTGGACCTGGAACGAGGCCGCCGCCGCGGTGCGCGAGATCGCGTTGGGCCTGGCCGCGCTCGGCCTGCAGCCGGGCGAGCGGGTGTCGATCCTGTCGAACACCCGGCTCGAATGGATGCTCGCCGACCTCGGCGTGCTGTGCGCCGGCGGCGTGTCGAACGGCATCTACCCGACCGACAGCCCGGTGCAGGTGCAGTACCTGTGCAGCGACTCGGACACGCGGGTGATCTTCGTCGAGGACGAGGAGCAGCTCGACAAGGTGCTCGAGGTGCGCACGCACCTGCCGCGGCTGGCGAAGATCGTCGTCTTCGACATGAAGGGCCTGCACCGCTTCGACGACCCGATGGTGCTCAGCCTCGAGGTGCTGCGCAGCCGCGGTGCCGAGCACGGCCGCACGCACCCCGGGCTGTACGACGAACGCCTGCGCAGCCGCGGCCCCGACGACCTGGCGATCCTCGTCTACACCTCGGGCACCACCGGCAAGCCCAAGGGCGCGATGCACCTGCACCGCGGGCTGGTCTACACCATGCGGCAGGCGTCGCTCGCCTTCCCGCGCACCGACCGCGACGAGCGCATGTGCTTCCTGCCGCTGTGCCACATCTTCGAGCGCATGGTCGGCGCGTACTTCTCCGTGTACACCGGATCGGTGCTCAACTTCGTCGAGAACCCCGACACCGTGCCCGAGAACGTGCGCGAGATCGCACCGACCGTGTTCGCCGCGGTGCCGCGCGTGTGGGAGAAGTTCTATTCGGCGGTGATGATCGCGCTGCAGGAGTCCAGCCGCGTGCAGCAGCTGGCCTACCGTTGGGCGATCGGCGTCGGCGGCCGCGTCGCCGACCACGTGCTCGCGCGCCGGCCGGTGCCGGCGGGGCTGAAGCTGCAGTTCGTGCTCGCGCGCTGGCTGGCGCTGGACAACGTGCGCCGGCTGATCGGCATCCACCAGGCCAAGTACCTGCTGACCGGCGCCGCACCGATCTCGCCCGACCTGATCCGCTGGTACCTGTCGCTGGGCGTGCCGATGCTCGAGGGCTGGGCGATGACCGAGAACTGCGCGCTGGGCACGGTGAACCGCCCGGAGGCGATGCGCATCGGCACCATCGGCCGCGCCGCCGACGGCACCGAGGTGCGCATCGACCCGGCCACCGGCGAGATCCTGGCACGCGGGCCGAACGTCTTCGCCGGTTACCTGAACCTGCCCGACAAGACCGCCGAGGCGATCGACGCCGACGGCTGGCTGCACACCGGCGACGTCGGCAGCGTCGACGAAGAAGGGTTCTTCCGCATCACGGACCGGATGAAGGACATCATCATCACGGCCGGGGGCAAGAACGTCACGCCCAGCGAACTGGAGAACGAACTCAAGTTCTCGCCGTACGTCACCGACGCGGTCGTGATCGGCGACAAGCGGCCGTACCTGACGGTGCTGATCATGATCGACCAGGAAAACGTCGAGAAATACGCGCAGGACCACGACGTGCCGTTCAGCAACTACGCCAGCCTGACGCGCGCGCGCGAGGTGCAGGAGCTGATCCAGCGCGAGATCGACAAGGTCAACGCCAAGTTCGCACGCGTCGAGCAGATCAAGGCCTTCCGCCTGATCGAGACCCAGCTCACCGCCGAAGACGAGGAGCTGACCCCGACGATGAAGCTCAAGCGGCGCTTCGTGCAGCAGAAGTACGCGCCGCTGATCGAATCGATGTATGGCAGCAGCCGCGCCTGAGCGGCAATGAAAGGAGACCCGGCATGAAACGCACCCTCACCGCGCTGGCCTTCTCGCTGGCCGCGCCGCTGGCGCTGGCCCAGGCCACCCAGGGCGTCACGAAGGACGAGATCGTCGTCGGCTCGATCCAGGACCTGTCGGGGCCGATCGCCGGCTTCGGCAAGCAGCTGCGCCAGGGCATGCAGCTGCGCATCGACGAGCTCAACGAGCAGGGTGGCAAGATCCACGGCCGCAAGCTGCGGCTGCTGATCGAGGACGACGCCTACGACCCGCGCAAGTCGGTGCTGGCGGCGCAGAAGCTGGTCAACCAGGACAAGGTGTTCGCCATCGTCGGCCACGTCGGCACGGCGCAGAACCTGGCCGCGATGCCGGTGCAGTTCGAGAAGAACGTGCTGAACTTCTACCCGGTCACGGCGGCGCGCGAGATGCACGAGCCGTTCCACCGGCTGAAGTTCGCGTTCGCCGCCACCTACTACGACCAGATGCGCATCTTCGTGCCCCGCCTCGTCAAGGAGAAGGGCGCGAAGAAGGTGTGCACGATGTACCAGGACGACGAGTTCGGGCTCGAGGTCTTCCGCGGCGCCGAGGAAGGCCTGAAGTCGATCGACATGAAGTTCACCGAGGTCACCACGTACAAGCGTGGCGCCACCGACTTCGCCAGCCAGGTCGCCCGCATGAAGGCCGCCGAGTGCGACTTCGTCGTGCTCGGCACGATCATCCGCGAGACGATCGGCGGCATCGCCACGGCGCGCAAGCTCGGCTACAACCCGACGTTCCTCGGCTCGAGCGCCACCTACACCGACATCATCCCCAAGCTCGGCGGCAAGGCGATGGACGGGCTGTATGCGGGCATGACGATCCAGCACCCCTACCTCGACGACGCCTCGCAGCCGATCCGCTTCTGGGCCAACAAGTACAAGACCAAGTTCAACGAGGACCCGACCGTGTTCTCGGTGTACGGCTACAACGCGATGGACGCGTTCATCACCGTCGCGTCCCAGGCCGGGCCGAACCTGACCACCGACAGCTTCATCAAGGCGATCGAGTCGATGCGCTTCGCACCGGACATCTTCGGCAGCGCCGAGGCCACGTTCGGCCCGAACAAGCGCCAGGGCAGCAACGTGTCGCGGCTGTCGCAGTTGCAGGACGGGCGCTGGAAGCTGCTCACCGACTACGTGAAACCCTGACCGACCGGCTGCACGGCCGCGGCCACAGCCGCCCTTCGGGGCGGCTTTTTGTCGATCGCCCCGTCGGCACGGGCCGCGCGGACTTCGGTCCGTCGCGTCGAGTATGTATACTTCATGCATACTTTTTCGATCCGATGAACGATCCCATCATGGAAGCCACCGTGGCCGAGCGCGGCCAGATCACGCTGCCCAAGGCCGTTCGCGACGCGCTCGGCCTGACCAAGGGCACCAAGCTCAAGGTCGAACTCGACGGCAGCCGCATCGTGCTGCGCAAGGAGGTCGACGACGCGCTGTCGCGGCTGCGCGGCAAGTTCAAGCTGCCGCCCGGCGTCACGACGGACGACGTCATGCGCGAGCTGCGCGGGCGCGCACCCGGCGACCCGGTCGACGTCTGATGGTCGCCGTCGACTCCTGCGTGCTGATCGACCTGCTCGGCGGCGACCAGCGCGCCCCGGTGGCCGAGCAAGCCCTGCGCGACGCGCTCACCCGCGGCCCGGTCGTCGTCTGCGACGTCGTCGTCAGCGAAGTCGTCACGGGGCTCGGCTACGGCGCCGAGCTGCTCGACACGCTCGAGGGCGCCGGCATCACGGTCTCGGCGATCGAGTCGCGCTCGGCGGTGCGTGCAGGCGAAATGCAGCGCCGCTACAAGGAGCGCCGCAAGGCCGCCGGGCTGCCTGCCGTCGGCCCGCGCACCGTGCCCGACTTCCTGATCGGCGCCCACGCGCTGCTGCAGTGCCAGGCGCTGATCACGCGCGACGCCGGCTTCTTCCGCGACTACTTCAAGGGCCTCAAAGTCATCGTGCCGCAAGGTGCATGAGCGACGATGCCCCGCTGCCGCAGCACAATCCTGCCCGAGTCCACACCGCAACCCCCTCAAGCCACGAGGACCGCCCCATGCTCGCCCCCGCCCACGCCTTCTCCAAGACCCTGAAGTCCTTCAAGACCGCCTCCGGCAAGGAGGGACTGCTGTACTCGCTGCCGGCACTGGCCAAGATCCATCCGAACGTCAACCGGCTGCCGGTGTCGATCCGCATCGTGCTGGAAAGCGTGCTGCGCAACTGCGACGGCAAGAAGGTCACGAAGGAGCACGTCGAGCAGCTCGCCAACTGGCAGCCCAACGCGCCGCGCACCGACGAGATCCCGTTCGTCGTCGCGCGCGTCGTGCTGCAGGACTTCACCGGCGTGCCGCTGCTGGCCGACCT
>CAZUBF010000213.1:0-4523 GCA_964618555.1 uncultured Azohydromonas sp. | reverse complement strand
AGGGGCCGCCGAACTGGACCAACTTCCGCGACTTCTGGAAGATGTTCTACGACGAGGGCGCGGTGGTCGTCAGCTCGACCTACGCCAAGGTCGGCGGGCTGTACGACTTCGGCTTCCGCCACGACCCCGACCACCCGCTCGAATCGCTCGCCGAGTACTGCCTGGGTTGCTACACCAACCTGAACCTGCCGTCGCGCATCGACATGATCTGCAAGTACATCGACGAGTACCAGGCCGACGGGCTGCTGATCAACTCGATCAAGAGCTGCAACAGCTTCTCGGCCGGGCAACTGCTGATCCTGCGCGAGGTCGAGAAGCGCACCGGCAAGCCGGCGGCGTTCATCGAGACCGACCTCGTCGACCCGCGCTATTTCTCGGCGGCCAACGTGAAGAACCGCCTGGAGAGCTACTTCCAGATGGTCAAGCAGAAGCGCACCGCCGCGGCGGCGCACTGAAGGAGGAACCACACCATGCGCTGCTTCATCGGCATCGACCTCGGCTCGACGACCACCAAGGCGGTGGTCATCGACGAGCACCAGAACGTGCTCGGCCGCGGCATCACCAACTCGCGCTCGAACTACGACACCGCCGCCGCGGTGGCCAAGACCGAGGCGCTGATCAACGGCCGCTTCCAGCTGTTCCGCCAGGCGCTGGGCGCCAGCGGCGCGCTCAACGGCTCGCTCGACACCTTCATCGGCCAGCTCGAGCGCGACTTCCGCGCCGAGCAGTACCTCGAGCAGCTCGTCGACCTCGAGGCCACGTGCCGGCGCAGTCTCGAGACGGCGCACTTCGGCGGCGACACCGCGGTGGTGCGCGACGCGCTCGACGAGGTGTTCCGCCGCATCACCGTCGAGGCACCGACGCTGTTCGCCCCCGGCGCGCGGCGCAAGAGCGACTTCTTCCGCGACATCGCCGGCAGCCAGTACCTGGCGATCGGCGAGGAAGTGGCCAAGGACCTCGGCACGCGCTACGACCACCTGCTCAACCTGTTCGACCGCTCGATCATCGAGGTCGAGAACCGCGTCTACACCGACTCGGTGCGCCGCCACCTGCTGGCGGCGCTCGAACGCAGCTTCAAAGCGCTGCCCGAGACCGAGAGTCGGCGTGCGCAGGTCGAGGCGCCGATCAAGGGCATCCTCGACACCGAGATGGAGGAGACCTACGTCGTCGGCACCGGCTACGGCCGCGCGCGGCTGCCGTTCTCCAAGGAGCACATCCGCAGCGAGATCCTGTGCCACGGGCTGGGCGCGCACGTGATGTACCCGGGCACCGCCACCGTGCTCGACATCGGCGGCCAGGACACCAAGGCGATCCAGGTCGACCCCGCCGGCATCGTCGAGAGCTTCCAGATGAACGACCGCTGCGCGGCCGGCTGCGGGCGCTACCTCGGCTACATCGCCGACGAGATGAACATGGGCCTGCACGAGCTGGGGCCGCTCGCGATGAAGTCGACCAAGACGATCCGCATCAACTCGACGTGCACGGTGTTCGCCGGCGCCGAGCTGCGCGACCGCCTGGCGCTCGGCGACAAGCGCGAGGACATCATGGCCGGGCTGCACCGCGCGATCATCCTGCGCGCGATGTCGATCCTGGCGCGCTCGGGCGGCATCCGCGACGAGTTCACCTTCACCGGCGGCGTCGCGAAGAACGAGGCCGCGGTCAAGGCGCTCGTCGAGCTGGTCGAGGAGAACTACGGCAAGCTGACCCTGAACATCAATCCCGATTCGATCTACACCGGTGCACTCGGCGGCGCGACGTTCGCCTGGCGTGCGGTGGTTGAAGAAGGCAAGACCGCGGAGGCACGGGCATGAGCACCACGTACACGATCGGCATCGACATCGGCTCCGGCGCGGTCAAGACCGTGCTGTTTCGCAACGACGGCGAGCAGGCGACCTGGCTGGCCAAGCGCTGCGAGCGCATCCGCCGCCGCGACCCGATGACGTTGGCGCAGGGGGCTACGACGGCGTGCTCGCCGACGCGGGCCTCGCGAAGGACGACATCGATTACGTCGCCACCACCGGCGAGGGCGAGAACGTCAAGTTCTCCACCGGTCACTTCTACTCGATGACCACGCACGCGCGCGGAGGCGTGTTCCTCGATCCGCAGGCACGCGCGGTGGTCGACATCGGCGCGCTCAACGGGCGCGCGATCAGCGTCGACGAGCGCGGCAAGGTGCTGCAGTACAAGATGACCAGCCAGTGCGCTTCGGGCTCGGGGCAGTTCCTCGAGAACATCGCGCGCTACCTGGGTGTCGCGGTGGAGGAGATCGGCCCGCTGTCGAAGACCTCGCAGGACCCGGAGAAGGTCAGCTCGATCTGCGCCGTGCTTGCGGAGACCGACGTCATCAACATGGTCAGTCGCGGCATTGCAACACCCGACATCCTGAAGGGGATTCACTTGTCGATGGCGTCGCGCATCGTCAAGCTGCTGAAGGTCACCGGCGTGAAGGACGGTGTCGCGCTGCTCACCGGCGGGCTGGCGCTCGACACCGGGCTGCTGGCCGCGATCCAGGAGGAGATGGTCAACGAGAAGGTCAAGGTCGAGGCGCGTTCGCACCCCGACTCGATCTACGCGGGCGCGATCGGCGCCGCACTGTGGGGCGCGTTCCGGCATGCGAAGCTCAACGAGCTCGAGGCCACCGCGGCCGCCTAGAGACAACCTGCGAGGAACCCACCCATGGCCCTGCTGATCAACGACGACTGCACCGCCTGCGACGCGTGCAAGCCGGTCTGCCCGAACGAGGCGATCGCGGTCGGCGACCCGATCTACGTCATCGACCCGCTGCGCTGCACCGAGTGCGTCGGCGCCGAGGACGAGCCGCAGTGCAAGCTCGTCTGCCCGGCCGACTGCATCGTGCAGCACCCCGACTTCGTCGAGACGCCCGAGGAACTGCAGGCGAAGTACGAGTCGCTGCACGGGTGAGGTGAACCCCACCCCCCGAGCGCCGTCGGCGCGCCCATGCCCTCGCGGAGGGCTTGCGGCTCGCCAGGCGTTCGGGTCGGCGCAGGTCGACCTTCAGGGACTGGCTCACCCCACTCGAGCGGGGGCCGCCAGTGCACCGGCACGGCGCTTGCAGGTCCGCGAAGGCTCGCATCGGGGCGGCTGAGCGAGTGGAGCCGATGGACGGCGGACGGCCGGTTCGCGTCGTGCTCACCTGATCCGGTCCTGCGCCCGACCGGGCCGACTCGCTCGACGGCCGCCGGGGCGGTGACCGGACGCGCTCCGATCCTCTTCGTACCGCTGAACGCGCACGCGCGCGCGCCGTGTCCCCGGCCCCGTTCGCAGGGCGCCGGCGGTCTTCACCGTTGATCTGGCGCAAAGCCGCAGGTCACGTGTGCCTATAAAGATATAAGGAGAATAGAGCTTCAAACTTTGCCCGAGCCCATCGTGACCTTCGTCGTCACCGAAGCCTGCATCAAGTGCAAGTACACCGACTGCGTCGACGTGTGCCCGACCGATGCGTTCCGCGAGGGCGCGAACATGCTCGCCATCGAGCCCGACGACTGCATCGACTGCGCGCTGTGCGTGCCCGAGTGCCCGGTCAACGCGATCTTCGCCGAGGAAGACGTGCCTGCCGACCAGACCGGCTTCGTCGCCGAGAACGCCACGCTGGCGCGGCAGTGGCCGACGATCACGCGCAAGAAGCCGGCCCCGGCCGACGCCGACGAGTGGGCGCGCGTGCAGGACAAACGCGAGCGGCTCGACCGCCGCGGCGCGCGCCCCGGCGACTGATGCGCGCCGCAGCCCACCGGAGCCGCCGATGCGCCTGACGACGATGACCGACTACGCGCTGCGCCTGCTGATGTACGTGGCGCACCGCCCGGAGCGGCTGTGCACGATCGCCGCGGTCGCACGCGCCTACGGCGTGTCCGAGGCGCACCTGATGAAGATCACGCACCAGCTCGGGCTGGCCGGCTTCATCGAGACCGTGCGCGGCAAGGGCGGCGGCATGAGGCTGGCGTCGCCGCCGGCGCAGATCAACGTCGGCGCGGTGGTGCGCGCGATGGAGCCCGACTTCTCGCTCGTCGAGTGCTTCGCCGAGGACGCGCGCTGCGTGCTCACGGGGCACTGCAGGCTCGCCGGCATCATCGGCGGCGCGCTCGACAGCTTCCTCGGCCACCTCGACCGCTTCACGCTGGCCGACCTGCTCGGCACGCCGCCGGCGGTGCAGCCGATGGCCGCGCCGCGCCGGCGCGCCGCCGCGGAGCGCTGAGCGCCGCCGCACGATGGCGAGTCCGCCCCGCACGCCGCCGCGCGTGATCCCGATCGCTGCCGACGACTCGGCGGCGATGGTTTCGCTGTACGAGAAGCAGGCCAAGGTCTACCCGCGGTCGGTCAGCGGCGTGTTCGCGCGCTGGCGGTGGACGATGGTGTGGCTGACGCAGCTGGTGTTCTACGGCGTGCCGTGGCTGCAGTGGGATGGCCGCCAGGCGGTGCTGTTCGACCTGGTCGACCGGCGCTTCCACCTGTTCGGCTTGGTGCTGCAGCCGCAGGACCTGATCTTCCTCGCCGCGCTGCTGGTG
>CAZUBF010000212.1:1138-4589 GCA_964618555.1 uncultured Azohydromonas sp. | reverse complement strand
CGGCTACTTCCTCGAGTACAACAACTTCATCCCGGCCGACCCGCTGAAGACGCCCCCGCACATCGCACCGGTGTGGTACTTCACGCCGTACTACTCGATGCTGCGTGCGACCACCGACGTGTTCGTCAACGTGCTGGTGGTGGTGGCGGCGCTCGGGGCGCTGCTGGCGGTGATCGCCGGCGGCCTGTCGGGCAAGGGCAAGCTGGCCGTCGTCGTCGCCGCGGTGGTGTCGATCGCGCTGCTCAAGACCTTCGACGCCAAGTTCTGGGGCGTCGTCGTGATGGGCGGCGCGGTGATCATCCTGTTCTTCCTGCCCTGGCTCGACCGCAGCCCGGCCAAGTCGATCCGCTACCGCCCGACCTGGCACAGGTACATGTACGCGGTGTTCGTCGTGTTCTTCGTCGTGCTCGGCTACCTCGGCATCCAGCCGCCGTCGGACCTGGGCACGCTGGTGGCGCAGATCGGCACGTTGTTCTACTTCGCGTTCTTCCTGCTGATGCCCTGGTGGAGCCGCATCGGCGAGTTCAAGCCGGTGCCCGAACGCGTCGTGTTCAAGGCGCACTGAGGCGGTCGACGGAGCAAACGAGATGAAGAAACTGATCCTGTCGCTGCTGGCCTCGCTGGCCTTCGTCACCGGCGCGCACGCGGCCGCGGGCGGCGTCGCCTGGGACCGCTTCCCGACGCAGAAGTCGACCGATCTGGCCGCGCTGCAGAACGGCGCCAAGATGTTCGCCAACTACTGCCTGAACTGCCACTCGGCGGCATTCATGCGCTACAACCGCCTGCGCGACATCGGCCTGACCGAGGAGCAGATCAAGGGCAACCTGATGTTCGCCACCGACAGGGTCGGCGACCTGATGCAGGTTTCGCTCGATCCGCGCGACGCGAAGGCCTGGTTCGGCGCGGTGCCGCCCGACCTGACGGTGATCGCGCGCTCGCGCTCGGCCGCCGGCATGGGCAGCGGCGCCGACTACCTGTACACCTACCTGCGCACCTACTACCGCGACGACACCAAGATCACCGGGTGGAACAACCTGGTGTTCCCCAGCGTGGGCATGCCGCACGTGCTGTGGGAACTGCAGGGCGAGCGCCGCCCGGTGTTCGACAAGCGCACCGAGCACGGCCACGAGGTCGAGGTGTTCACCGGCCGCTGGGAGCAGGTCAGGCCCGGCATGATGACCTCGCTGCAGTACGACGAGGCGGTCGGCGATCTGGTGGCATTCCTGCACTGGATGGGCGAGCCGATGCGCGGCGACCGCGTGCGCATCGGTGCGTTCGTGCTCGTGTTCCTCGCCGTGTTCACGGTGATCGCGTGGCGCCTGAATGCCGCCTACTGGAAGAACATCAAGTAGATGAACGCCGCCGCCGGCGCGCGCGCCGCGGCCACAGCGCAGCACGGCGCACCGCGCCTGCTGCGCATCGTGCTTTGTGGCGCCGCACCGAGACGGCGGCGCCGATGAACCGAAGGATCCCGCCGCCATGATGGTGCTCTATTCCGGAACCACCTGCCCCTATTCGCACCGCTGCCGCTTCGTGCTGTTCGAGAAGGGCATGGACTTCGAGATCCGCGACGTCGACCTGTTCGCGAAGCCCGAAGACATCGCGCTGATGAACCCGTACAACGAGGTGCCGATCCTCGTCGAGCGCGACCTGATCCTGTACGAGAGCCACATCATCAACGAGTACATCGACGAGCGCTTTCCGCACCCGCAGCTGATGCCCGGCGACCCGGTGGCGCGCGCGCGCGTGCGCCTGTTCCTGCTCAACTTCGAGAAGGAACTGTTCGCGCACGTCAACATCCTCGAAGCACGCGGCGTCAAGCCCAACGAGAAGCAACTCGAGAAGGCGCGCGGGCAGATCCGCGACCGGCTGACGCAGCTCGCGCCGATCTTCGTGAAGAACAAGTACATGCTGGGCGACGACTTCTCGATGCTCGACGTGGCCATCGCGCCGCTGCTGTGGCGACTCGACTACTACGGCATCGACCTGAGCAAGAACGCGCTGCCGCTGCTCAAGTACGCCGAGCGCATCTTCTCGCGCCCGGCGTACATCGAGGCGCTGACGCCGTCCGAGAAGGTGATGCGCAAGTGAGCCCGGCGCGGGTGGCACGACGATGAGCAACGCAGCGCCGCCGCCGGCCGACACCCCGGGCACGTCGACGCGCCCGTACCTGATCCGCGCGCTGCACGACTGGTGCACCGACAACGGCTTCACGCCGTACATCGCGGTGCACGTCGACGCCGGCGTGCAGGTGCCGGCGGAGTACGTGAAGAACGACGAGATCGTGCTCAACGTCGGCTTCGAGGCCACCTCGGGACTGAAGCTGGGCAACGAGTTCATCGAGTTCAAGGCGCGCTTCGGCGGCGTGGCGCGCGAGATCGTCGTGCCGGTCGACCACGTGGTGGCCATCTACGCGCGCGAGAACGGCCAAGGCATGGCGTTCCCCGTGCCCACCGCGGCCGCGGCGGGCGATGCGGCCGCGGCGCCGAAGGCCGCACCGCGCGGCCTGCGACTGGCCAGCGTCGAAGGCGAAGAGGCCACCGCGGCGCCACCCGACGACGAGCCGCCGCCCGACGGCACGCCGCCCGCGCGGCCGTCGCTCAAGCGCATCAAGTGAAGCGCCCGAGAGGCGCGTCCTACAATCGACCGTCGCGTCGCGCGCCGGCTTAGCTCAGCTGGTAGAGCACCCGCCTTGTAAGCGGAAGGTCGTCCGTTCGATTCGGACAGCCGGCACCACAAAGACTTCACGATGTGGCAGTGCCTCCACTGCCGTCGTGTTCCGCAGAAGCTGAGTCGCATCAATCACTTGGGGCGATCTGGCGACCTTGCCCCGGCGACCACGGCGGTCCGCAGCCACATTCAGGGTAAGGGCGAACGGCATCGATTGGGTCGTCATGCCGTCGAAATCTCTTACAGCCGCCGCGGCGAGAGCGTCTAGGCGCAACGACGCCGGGGCGTCGTTGCCGTGGAGCGTCAACCACTTACGGCCTTCGTCGCGACGCATGGCATGGGCATTGCATGGCTCCTCGCGAAGCGCGGTCGCGCTGCCCGAAACACTCAGCCGGTATAGGGGAGAAGTCGAGTTGAAACCTACCTGGATCGTGGGCTTGGCCCTGTCGTCCCTGGTCTGCAACGCGGCACTCGCTGCGCCTGCCAACGTGGCCTTGGGAGCTAGCGTCACACTCAATGGGACCTACGGGGTGCTGCGTGCGCCGGGCAGCGGAGGTTGGTCGGAGTTGCCCGTGGCGGCCGCTTCCACGCTCACCGACGGTGAGTATCGTCCGGTGGCCACGGACTGGAACAGTGGTTCGGTCTGGTGGGACAGCCTCGCGCAGGGGTCGGCGAGCAACTCGATCGAGGTGCATCTCGGCAGTTGGAAGACCCTCGTCGGCTTTTCGGCCCAGGCCGACGACAACGACACGTATCGCATCGAGTACTGGGACGGTGCCGC
>CAZUBF010000212.1:0-1128 GCA_964618555.1 uncultured Azohydromonas sp. | reverse complement strand
ATCTCCCGGCGGTTGGAGGCTATGGCCTTCAGGCGCGTCCGAATCGGCTCGATCCAAGCGAGATCTTCGTGCTGGCTGCACCGGTCTCCACCGACCGGCTAAGGTTCACTGCCACGGGTGGGGACGGCTATTACGGCGTTTCCGAGATCCAGGCCTTCGCCGCCGTGCCGGAACCCGGAACACTTGCCCTTCTCGGCCTTGCGCTCGCGGGTACGGCAGCTTCGCGCCGTCGAAGCCAGCACTGAATCCGTGGCCGCTGGCCCACGGCGGGCGTGGCCGCGTGCGGGCGAGTTCGTCTCGGCCTCGGCGCCGGACCTCGGAGTCACCCGCGCTGCGTCGATCGGGTCTCCGGGGTGTGCGACGGTCTGACTCGACCGAGACAGTGGTCGCAGAGCGCGCTGCGCGCGCGAGCGCTTGTGCAGGAGAGGCCTCAACGGCTTGCGCCTGATGCGCGACGCGCGTCCCGCCGCCGGTACACGAGCTTGCGCAGCTCGCCGGCCCACAGCACGCTGCTGGCGATCGCGACGCAGTGCAGCCACTGGTCGGGCGACAGCGGCACCGTGCCGAAGGCGACGTTGAGCACCGGCAGGTGCACCACCGCGACCTGCAGCGTCAGCGACACCGCGATCGCACCCCACAGCCAGGCGTTGGTGAACGGGTGGCGCAGCGCGCTCGTCGTCTCCGACCGCGCGTTGAAGCAGTTGAACAGCTGCGCCAGCACCAGCACCGTGAACGCCGCGGTGCGCGCGTGATCCAGCGGCAACGCGCCCTCGATCAGCCCGCCGGGCAGGTACAGGTCCAGCGTCAGCAGCGTGGCCAGCGCCATCACCAGCCCCAGCGACAGCACGCCGGCCCACATGCGCGCGTCGATCGCGCGCTCGTCGCGCCGCCGCGGTGCGCGCGCCATCGCGTCGTCGACCGGTGGGTCCAGCCCCATCGCCAGCGCCGGACCGGCGTCGGTCATCAGGTTGATCCACAGAATCTGCGTGGCCAGCAGTGGCAGCACCACCGCCTCGCCGTGGCCGCCCAGGCCGATCACGCCGGCGCCGACCACGCCGAGGAACACCGTCAGCACCTCGCCCATGTTCGACGACAGCAGGTAGCGCAGGAACTTGCGGATGTTGTCGA
>CAZUBF010000211.1:0-4686 GCA_964618555.1 uncultured Azohydromonas sp. | reverse complement strand
TCCTGGTCGAGGCCAAGCAGGCCGGCATCTTCGAGATCCGCAACCTGCCGCAGGACCAGATGCAGATGATCGTCGGCGTCGCCTGCCCGAGCATGGTCTACCCGTACCTGCGCGCCGTCGTCTCCGACCTGTGCACGCGTGCCGGATTCCCGCCGGTGCTGCTGGCCGAGGTCAACTTCCAGGCCATGTTCGAGGCGCAGCGCCAGCAGCAGGCCGCCGGCGGCAACGGCGGCAGCGGCATCATCACCAGCGCCTGATCGCGCGGCCCGCCCGACCGCTGCATCGTCCCTGCACGGCCACGCGATGCGCATCGCGATGCTCGGCGCCGGCGCCTGGGGCACCGCGCTGGCGGTGCACACCGCGCCGCGCCACGACGTGCTGCTGTGGGCACGCGACGCCCGGCAGGCCGAGGCGATGCGGCGCGACGGCGTCAACGCGCGCTATTTGCCCGGCGTCGCCCTGCCGCGCTCGCTGCGCGTGAGCGCCGACCTGGCGGCGGCGCTGGACCACGGCCGCGACGCGCTCGTCGTGATCGCCACGCCGATGTCGGCGCTGGCCGAGATGCTGCGCGACGTGCCCGCCGGCGCCGGCGTGCTGTGGCTGTGCAAGGGTTTCGAGGCCGGCAGTGGGCGGCTCGGTCACGAGATCGTGCAGGCGCTGCGTCCCGGGATGCGCGCCGGCGTGCTGTCGGGCCCGAGCTTCGCCGAGGAGGTGGCCCAGGCCCGGCCGACCGCGCTGGTGGCCGCCAGCGCCGACGCCGCGCTGGCCGACGACGCGGTCGCCGCGTTCCACAGCGACACGCTGCGGGTGTACACCTCCGACGACCCGGTGGGCGTCGAGGTCGGCGGCGCGGTGAAGAACGTGATGGCGATCGCCACCGGCGTTTGCGACGGGCTGCAGCTCGGGCAGAACGCGCGCGCCGCGCTGATCACGCGCGGGCTGGCCGAGATGACACGGCTGGGCGTGGCGCTCGGAGCGCGTGCCGAGACCTTCATGGGACTGTCGGGCTTGGGCGATCTGGTGCTCACCGCCACCGGCGACCTGTCGCGCAACCGCCGCGTGGGCCTCGGGCTGGCCGCTGGGCAGGCGCTGGGCGACGTGCTCGCCGCGCTCGGCCATGTCGCCGAGGGCGTGTACAGCGCACGCACGGTGCTGCAGCGCGCCCGCGCGCTGGGCGTGGCGATGCCGATCGCCGAGGCGGTGGTCGAGTTGCTCGACGGCACGCTGACCCCGGCGCAGGCCGTGGCCCGGCTGATGGCGCGCCAGGCGCGCGCCGAGTCCGGCGAACCTCAGACGCCGCCGGCGTAGTCGAGCCGGCGCCACGCCTCGAACACCGCGACGGCCGCCGCGTTGCCCAGGTTCAGGCTGCGCTGACCGGCGCGCATCGGCAGGCGCAGGCGCTGCGGCGGCGCGAAAGCCGCGAGCAGCGCGTCGGGCAGGCCGGCGTCCTCGCGGCCAAACACCAGCCAGTCGCCGGCGCGCCAGTCGACGGCGTCGAAGCGGCGCGCCGCGCGCGTGGTGAAGGCGAAGCAGCGTTCGGGGGGCGGGCGGTGCGCGCGTCGCAGCTCGTCCCACGATGCGTGGCGCCGCACGTCGGCCCACTCGTGGTAGTCCAGCCCGGCACGCCTGAGCAGCCGGTCATCCATCGAGAACCCCAGCGGCTCGACCAGGTGCAGCGTGCAGCCGGTATTGGCGGCCAGGCGGATCACGTTGCCGGTGTTCGGCGGGATCTGCGGCTGCACGAGCACGAGGTGGAACATGCGCGCATTGTCGGTGCGGCCGGTGGCGCCGCAGGCGCGGCGAGTGAGCCCGGTTCGGCCGCCCGACGTGATCTCGCGCGCCGAGGTGTCGCGCGCGGGCCGGGCACCGGACCAGCTCAGGCGTCGTCGGGCCGGGGCGTGCGCGCCAGCACCCACAACCGCACCTCGGCGGCGCCGGCGGCGAGCAGCGCGCGCGTCGCTTCGGCGGCGGTCGCGCCGGTGGTCATCACGTCGTCGACCAGCGCGATGCGGCGTCCGCGCAGGCATGTCGCGTCGGCCGGCATCACGCCGAAGGCTGCGCGCACCGCCAACGCGCGCATCGCGCGCGGCAGGTCGGCGACGTGCGGCGTGTCGACCCAGCGCTGCAGCAAATCCGCATGCGCCGGGCGCCGAAGTCGCCGCGCGACGCGCCGCGCCAGCTCCCAGGCCTGGTTGTAGCCGCGTTCGGCCAGGCGCGGCCCGGCCAGCGGCACCGGCACCAGCAGGTCGACGCCTGCCGCGTCGTCGTCGCGCAGGACCGCGGTGGCCAGCAGGTCGGCCAGCGCGTCGGCACGATCGAGACCCTGCGCGAACTTGAACGCAGCGACGAGGTCCGCCCACGGGAACGCGTAGTCGATCGCGGCGACGGTGGCCGCGAACGGGGGTGCGTCGCGCAGACAGTCGCCGCATTGCGTCGCCCCGTCGGGCACCGCGACGGCGCAGGTGCGGCAGCGCGGCCGCGGCGCCGCGAAGCGCTCGACGCACTGGGTGCACACGCGCAACGCCCCCCATTGCCGGCACACGGCGCAGCGCGTGGGCAGGTGCAACGCCGACACCGGGCGGAGGGAGGGCACCGGGTCAATATACTGGCCCGTTGCGCCGATGGACCAGGTCTTTGCCTCGAACTCCCCGCGCCGCGACATCGACGAGATCGCGCTGACGCGCACGCTCGCGCGACTGGCGGCCGCGCCGTCGCCTTGGCTGCATCGCGAGGTCGCGCGGCGCATGGCCGAGCGCCTGCCCGTGATCCTGCGCACCCCGACGTCGGTGCTGCAGTGGTGGGGTCACCTGGGGGCCAGCGACGAGGTGCTGGCGCGCGCCTACCCGAAGGCGCGGCGCGTGTCGGTCGAGCCCGCTGGGGCGCTTGCGCAGGCTTCGCGCCGAGGTGAACCGTGGTGGTCGCCGCGGCGCTGGCGTGGCGCGGTGCCGGCACCGGTGGCCGAAGCCGACGTGCCGCCGGGCAGCGCGCAGCTGCTGTGGTCGAACATGACGCTGCACGGCGTGGCCGATCCGCCGGCGCTGTTCGCGCGCTGGCGCCGCGCCCTCGCCGACGACGGTTTCCTGATGTTCTCGACGCTCGGTCCGGGCACGCTGGCCGAGCTGCGCGCGCTGTACCGCGACGCCGGATGGCCGGCCCCGGCCGCCGAATTCGTCGACATGCACGACCTCGGCGACATGCTCGTCGAGGCCGGCTTCGCCGACCCGGTGATGGACCAGGAGCGGCTGCAGCTCGCGTGGACCGACGCCGACGCGGCGCTGGCCGAGCTGCGCACGCTCGGCGCGAACGTCGACCCCCGGCGAACCGCCGGCCTGCGAACGCCGCGCTGGCGGCAAAGGCTGCGCGACGCGCTGCACGCGCGTCGCGACGAACAAGGTCGCCTGGTGCTGGGTTTCGAGATCGTCTACGGCCACGGCTTCAACGCGCCGCCGCGAGCGAGGATGTCTGCGCACACCGAGGTGGCCCTCGATGACTTCCGAGCCATGGCACGTCGGCGCCCCGCAGCACCGGGCAGGGTATGACTGTGCGCTAGAATTTCAAAGAGTTGGTTGTTCGGCATCAAAAGAACGCGATCGAGGCGGCGCCCGGTCGGTCAGCAGGATCTCCTCCGGGCCCAGCGCCGCGTCATGAGCGTCATCGTTGCATCGAACCCCTGGGGGCAGACATCGGCGACCTCGCTGCCGTGGCGCTTCGCCTCGCGGCGCGCGGCGGACGGCGAGTCGATCTCGCTCGTCGGTGATCGCGTGCGCATCGAGCATCGACGCAGACACCGCGTCGAGCGCGCGCAGTTCCGCGCGGCGGGGCTGGGCATCGAGTCGGCGGGCGGGCAGGGGCCGCTGGTCGAACTGTCGGGCGAAGGCCGGCGCGTGTGCGTCGGGCGCCGCCAGCGGGCGGACCTGCGCGTCGCGGCGGCGCAGGAACTGAGGCGCACGCGCCACCGGTCCGCCGGGAGCGCGGCCGGGTCGAGCGGCCTGTATTCGGGATCGGGAACCTGAGGCAATTGACGACGATGAAGAAGACGACGCATCACGCCAGCCGCATCGGCGGCTGGACGGCCGCGGTGGCGGCGCTGGCCGCCGTGCCGGCCTGGGCCCAGGTCAACGACCTGCCGGGTGGCCCGGGGGTCAACCAGCTCAACCTCGGCGCGCCGGCCACGCGCATGGCCGCCGACCTGATCTGGTTGCACTGGGCGATGCTGATCATCTGCACGGTGATCTTCGTGCTCGTGTTCGGCGTGATGTTCTATTCGATCATCAAGCACCGCAAGTCGGTCGGGCACAAGGCGGCGCACTTCCACGAGAGCGTCGCGGTCGAGATCGCGTGGACCGTGGTGCCGTTCATCATCGTCATCGCGATGGGCGCGATGGCCACCAAGACGGTGGTGGCGCAGAAGGACACGAGCAACGCCGACCTGACGATCAAGGCCACCGGCTACCAGTGGAAGTGGGGCTACGACTACCTCAAGGGCGAGGGCGAGGGGATCGCCTTCCTGTCGACGCTCGACGTGTCGCACCGCGAGGCCTCGGACTCGGGCAAGCCGCCGCCGATGGACGACTACCTGCTCAAGGTCGACAACCCGCTGGTCGTGCCGGTGAACCAGAAAGTGCGCATCGTCACCACCGCCAACGACGTGATCCACGCCTGGATGGTGCCGGCCTTCGGCGTCAA
>CAZUBF010000210.1:936-4753 GCA_964618555.1 uncultured Azohydromonas sp. | reverse complement strand
ACCTCGCCCATGTTCGACGACAGCAGGTAGCGCAGGAACTTGCGGATGTTGTCGAAGATCGCCCGGCCCTCGCGCACCGCGGCGACGATGGTCGCGAAGTTGTCGTCGGCGAGCACCATCTTCGCCGCCTGCTTGGCGACCTCGGTGCCGGTGATGCCCATGGCCACGCCGATGTCGGCCGACTTCAGCGCAGGCGCGTCGTTGACGCCGTCGCCGGTCATCGCCACCACGTGACCGGCGGCCTGCAGCGCGTCGACGATGCGCAGCTTGTGCACCGGCGCGACGCGCGCGTACACCGCGGTCTCGCGCACCGCGGCGGCGAGTGCGGCGTCGTCGAGCGCGTCGAGGTCGGCGCCGGTGAGCGCGGCGGCGCCCGGCGCGGCGATGCCCAGGTCGGCGGCGATGCGCGCCGCGGTGCGTGGGTGGTCGCCGGTGATCATGATCACCCGGATGCCCGCGCGCCGCGCCTCGGCGATCGCCACGCCGGCCTCGGGTCGCGGCGGGTCGATGATGCCCACGGTGCCGACGAAGATCAGGTCGTGCTCGAGCGCGGCGGCGTCGGTGGCGTCCTCGTGCGGCTGCAGCGGCCGGTAGCCGACGGCCAGCGTGCGCAGCGCCTCGCCGCCGAGACGGTCGACGTCGGCCAGCGCGCGCGCGCGCATCGCGTCGTCGAGCGGCAGCACGTCGGCGCCCACGCGCAGGTGGGTGCAGCGCCCGAGCAGCACGTCGGGCGCACCCTTGCTGACGACGACCAGCCGGGCGTCGTGTTCGAGGTCGCGCTCGACCGTGGACATCATCTTGCGGTCGGAGCTGAACGGGATCTCGGCCACGCGCTGGAAACGGCGCTGCCGCTGCGCATGCACGCCGAGCTTGCGCTCGGCGACGAGGAACGCGGCCTCGGTCGGGTCGCCCTGGATCTCCCATTCGCCGTCGTCGCCCTGGCGCAGGCTGGCGTTGCCGGCCAGGCTGCCGCCGCTGAGCACGACGACGTGCTCGGCGTGCACCGGCCCGGCCTCCAGCGGCCGGCCGTCGTGCTGCACCTGACCCTCGGGCCGGTAGCCCACGCCGGTGACCCGACTGCTGCCCGAGGCGGTGGCCACGCGCTCGATGGTCATCTCCGAGCGTGTCAGCGTGCCGGTCTTGTCGGTGCAGATCACCGTCGCGCAGCCCAGCGTCTCCACCGACGACAGCGTCTTGACGATGGCGTTGCGCCGCGCCATGCGCTGCACGCCCAGCGCGAGCACCACCGACAGGATCGCCGGCAGCCCCTCGGGCACCGCGGCCACCGCCAGCGACACGCCGAGCAAAAGCACGGTGACGACGTCGGCGGCGGTGCGCTGCTCGGCCAGCAGCAGCACCGTGGCGACGACGACGACGGCGATCACCACCACCGCCCGCGCGAGCATGCGCCCGATCGCGGCCACCTCGCGCTGCAGCGGCGTCGGCTCCTCGACGGTGGTCTCGAGCAGGCGGGCCACCGCGCCCACCTGCGTGGCCATGCCGGTGGCCGTGACCACGGCGCGCGCCGTGCCGGAGACGACCGACGTGCCCTTGAACACCATGTCGGCGCGCTCGGCCAGCGGCGCCGGTGCCGCCAGCGTGGCCGCGTTCTTCAGCACCGCCTCGCTCTCGCCGGTCAGCGACGCCTCCTGCACGCGCAGTGCATTCGCGGCGACCAGCCGCGCGTCGGCGCCGACGGCGTCGCCCTCGGCCAGCAGCAGCAGGTCGCCGCGCACCAGCTGTTCGCTGGGCACGCGCTGCACCTGGCCGTCGCGCACGACCGACGCGGTGACCGCCGTCATGCGCGCCAGCGCGGCCACCGCGCTGCGCGCGCGCGACTGCTGCGCGAGGCCGATCGCCGCGTTGAGCAGCAGCACCACGGTGATCACCAGTGCGTCGACCGGCCAGCCGGCGAAGCCTTCGACGGCCCATGCGGCCAGGGCGATCAGCACCGCGACGAGCAGCAGCACCACCAGCGGGTCCTGGAACTGCGACAGCCAGCGACGCCACCAGGGCACCGGCGGGGCGGCGCGCAGCGTGTTGGCGCCGTCGGCAGCCAGCCGCTGCGCGGCCTGCGTCGGCGTCAACCCGGCATCGAGGTCGGTGCCCAGCGCGCGGGCGACGTCCTGCGCGTCGCACAGCGACGGATCGTCGGCCTCGTGCGGTGGCGTCAGCGCGACGTCGCGGTGCATCTCGGGGGCGGGCGCGCGCCGGCGCGACGGGCGTCGCGCGCCCCGGCGGACGGGGCGCGACGCGGCCTACACGGCGCCGCGCGTGGCGTCGCGGCCGCCGTGGGCGAACGTCGGCATCGCCGGGGCCGGTGCAAGTCGGTCACCGTCGCAACCGCGGTCAGCGCTGCTGCACCCGGATGCGGACATCCAGCGGCGGCCAGCCGGTGGCCTGCAGGTGCTGCTCGATCGTCGGCAGGCACTGGCGCAGCTTGGCGGCGACGGCGCCGTTGGCGGCCAGCAGCACCCACTGGCGTTCGTCGCAGGGACCGGCCACGACGTGCGGGCGCAGCGCCCCGGGCAGCACCTCCGTGGCGGTGGCCAGGCGGTCGCGTGACTCGCGCAGGCGCTGGCCCAGTCGGGCGAGCACGGCGCTGGACTCGATGGCGCTGGCCAGCGGCACGGCCGAAGGCGGCATCACGGCGGCGCCGCGCGGCGGGAACGTCGACGGTTTCGACATGCGGCGAGTGTAGCGATGCAGGTCCTCGTCAACGGCACCGCGCCGGGCGGCAGCCGGGTGGTGCAGCGCTCGCCGCTGCGGGTGGCCGCCACCACGCCGGCGCTGCTGCCGGTGCGCGCCGGCGACCCGGTGTGCCCCGTGCCGGCGCATCGCGGAGGTCGGCTCCGCCGGCCGCACCACCGGCGCGCACCTGCACTTCGAGGTGGGGCTCGACGGGGTGCCGCAGGACCCGTCGCGATGCTTCGCCCGCCGGGCGGACGCGGGCAGCCGCGCCGCCGGGGCGCGCCGCGCCCGCGACGGCCGGGGCCGACCCCCCCGGGTGCTAAACTGCCGCGCTTCACGCGGCGGTGCGGCTGCGCCCGTGCCGCGCTGCGGCCGCCGAGCCGCAGGCCCGCCCCCACCGGCGCCGCATCGGCGCCGCCGCAGCGCGCGATGCGCCGCCCCAACGCCCTGACCCGCCTCGCATGCTCAACGTCCTGACCGCCATCTTCGGCTCGCGCAACGACCGCCTGCTGAAGCAGTACCGCCGCGCCGTCGAGCGCATCAACGCGCTCGAGGGCCAGTTCGAGAAGCTCGACGACGCCGCGCTGCGCGCCAAGACCGACGAGTTCCGCGAGCGCATCGGCAAGGGCGAGACGCTCGACGCGCTGCTCCCCGAGGCCTTCGCCACCGTGCGCGAGGCGAGCAAGCGCGTGCTGAAGATGCGCCACTTCGACGTCCAGCTGGTCGGCGGCATGGCGCTGCACGAGGGCAAGATCGCCGAAATGCGCACCGGCGAGGGCAAGACGCTGACCGCCACGCTGCCGGTGTACCTGAACGCGCTGCCGGGCAAGGGCGTGCACGTCGTCACCGTCAACGACTACCTCGCGCGCCGCGACGCCGAGTGGATGGGCCGGCTGTACGGATTCCTCGGCCTGACGGTGGGCGTCAACGTGCCGGGGATGATGCGCGACGAGAAGCAGACCGCGTTCGCCGCCGACGTCACCTACGGCACGAACAACGAGTTCGGCTTCGACTACCTGCGCGACAACATGGTCTACGAGACGCGCGACCGCGTCGCGCGCGGGTTGAACTACGCGATCGTCGACGAGGTCGACTCGATCCTCATCGACGAGGCGCGCACGCCGCT
>CAZUBF010000210.1:0-913 GCA_964618555.1 uncultured Azohydromonas sp. | reverse complement strand
GATCATCAGCGGCCAGGCCGAGGACCACACCGAGCTGTACGTGCGCATCAACGCGATCGTCCCGGGCCTGAAGAAGCAGGTCGGCGAGGCCGACCCGCGCACCGGCCAGGGGGTGATCGAGGCCGGCGACTTCACCGTCGACGAGAAGACCCACCAGGTGTTCCTCACCGAGCAGGGCCACGAGCGCGCCGAGGAACTGCTGTCGCAGGCGGGCATGCTGGCCGAGGGCGCGAGCCTGTACGACCCGGCCAACATCGCGCTGATGCACCACGTCTACGCGGCGCTGCGCGCCAACCACCTGTACCACCGCGACCAGCACTACGTCGTGCAGCAGGGCGAACACGGCCCCGAGGTGGTGATCGTCGACGAGTTCACCGGCCGCCTGATGACCGGACGGCGCTGGAGCGACGGGCTGCACCAGGCCGTCGAGGCCAAGGAGGGCGTGCCGATCCAGAGCGAGAACCAGACGCTGGCGTCGATCACGTTCCAGAACTACTTCCGCATGTACGGCAAGCTCGCCGGCATGACCGGCACCGCCGACACCGAGGCCTACGAGTTCAAGGAGATCTACGGCCTGGAGACCGTGATCATCCCGCCGAACCGGCCGATGATCCGCAAGGACGAACTCGACCTCGTCTACAAGACGGGGCGCGAGAAGTACGACGCCGTGATCGCCGACATCCGCGACTGCCACGAGCGCGGGCAGCCGGTGCTGGTGGGCACCACGTCGATCGAGAACTCCGAGCTCGTCTCCGGCCTGCTGCACAAGGCCGAGCTGCCGCACCAGGTGCTCAACGCGAAGCAACACGCGAAGGAGGCCGAGATCGTCGCGCAGGCCGGGCGGCCGAGGATGATCACGATCGCCACCAACATGGCCGGCCGCGGCACCGACATCGTGCTCGGCGGCAACGTC
>CAZUBF010000209.1:0-4769 GCA_964618555.1 uncultured Azohydromonas sp. | reverse complement strand
CCGCGACGGCGTGCGCACGCCGATGCAGTGGACGAGCGACCGCAACGGCGGCTTCAGCCGCGCCGACCCGCAGCGCCTGTACCTGCCGCCGATCCAGGACCCGGTGTACGGCTTCGAGGCGGTCAACGTCGAGGCCCAGTCGCGCGAGCCGTCGTCGCTGCTGAACTGGACGCGGCGCATGCTGGCGGTGCGTGCGTCGTCGAAGGCGTTCGGCCGCGGGCGGTTCACGATGCTGCACCCCGGCAACCGCAAGATCGTGGCCTACCTGCGCGAACTCGACGACGAGGCCGCGTCCCGGTGGAGATGCTCGGCCGCCACGCCTTTCCGCCGATCGGCGACCTGCCGTACCTGCTGACGCTGCCCGGCCACGGCTTCTTCTGGTTCCGGCTGGCCGCCGACGCCGCACCGCCCGACTGGCACATCGATCGCGCGCCGGCCGAGGACCTGCCGGTGCTGGTGCTGTTCGACGGCTGGAACAGCCTGTTCCGCCAGCGCGTCGTGCCGTGGCGCATCGGCCTGGCCGACAGGACGCGCGCGATGCTCGAAGACGAGTTGCTGCCGCGCTACCTGCGCCGCCAGCGCTGGTTCGACGGTGAGGACGCGATCACGCGCGTGCACATCGTCGACCATGCACTGCTCGGCCAGGGCGCGCAGCAATGGCTGCTTGCGCTGATGGACGGCGAGGCCGCTGCGCCCGCACCGCCGAGGTGGTTCCTGCCGCTGGCGATCGCCTTCGAGGACCACGACGAGGAACGCCTGCGCGCGCTGGCGCCGGTGGCCGTCAGCCGGGTGCGCCAGCAGGCGGCGGTGGGTGTGCTCGCCGACGCGATGGCCGACGAGGCCTTCTGCCGTGCGCTCGTCGAAGCCGTGGGCAGCGCGCGCACGCTGGCCGGCGAACGCGGGCGGGTGCGCTTTCAGCCCGGCGCGTCGTTCGCCGCGCTCGCCGGCGACGCGCCGGCCGGCGGCTGGCCGCTGCTGCGCCTGGGCACGGGCACCAACTCGATCACGCTGCTCGGCGAGCGGCTGATGCTCAAGGCCTACCGCCGGCTGCATCCCGGCGTGTGCCCCGAACTGGAGATGGCGCGGCACCTGGGCGACACCCTGGGGTTCCCGCACGTCGTGCCGCTGGCCGGCAGCGTCGAGTACCAGCGCGAAGACGGCGAGCCGGTGGTGCTCGCGCTGCTGCAGGCCCAGGTCGCGCACCAGGGCGACGCGTGGAACTTCGTCGTCGACCAGCTCACGCGGCTGCTCGAAGCGCATCTGGCCGGCACGCTGACCATCGACGAGGCGCTGGCGCCGATCGCCGAGCGCATCACGGTGATGGCGCGCCGCGTGGCGGAACTGCACGCGGCGCTGGCCTGCCGCACGGGCGATGCGGCGTTCGACCCGGAGCCGGTTGGTGCAGCCGACTTCGATCAATGGCTGCACGTCGCCGGCGGGCGCCTGCGCGAAGCGCTGGACTGCGCCCGGGCGCGCGGCGTCGCGCCCGATGCCGGGATCGTCGCGGCGTTCGACGAGGCCGCCGTTCGCGCGCGCGGCGTGCCGCTGGCGGCGCTGCGCAAGACGCGCGTGCACGGCAGCCTGCACCTGTCGGAGGTGCTGGTCGTGCAGGACGACTTCGTGCTGATCGACTTCGAAGGCGACGCCGACGTGCCCGCGGCTGAACGCCGGGCCAAGCACTGCGCGCTGCGCGACGTCGCGGCGCTGCGCTGCGCGTTCGACGAGGCGCAGCACGCCGCGCTGGCGTCCATGGCGCAGCTGGCCAGCGAACGCGACCGGCTGACCGCCGCCGCTCGGCAATGGGCGGCGGCGATGCGCGCAGCGTTCTGGCGCGCCTACGCCGACGCCGCGGTCGGGGCCGGCCTGTATCCCGACGTCGCGACGCTCGACGCGCTGCGCCCGCTGCTGGCGCTGTTCGAACTCGACCGCGCCGCACTGGTGCTGCGACAGGCCGTCGAGCACCGCAGCGAGGCCGTCGCGCAGCGCCTGGCCGCGCTGGTCGACGCCGCCGCGCGACACGGCGACTGAACCGGAGGACGGGCGATGGAACCCCTGCATGTCCTGCTCGAACCGCTGCGCGCGTTGCTGCAGCAGGTCGGCACCTTCGTGCCGCGCCTGGCGCTGGCGGTGGCGATCGTCGCCGTCGGCTGGGTGCTGGCCAAGGCGGTGCGGCTGGCCGTGGTGAAGACGCTGCGCGCGTTCAACTTCCACGTGCTCACCGAGCGCTCGGGCGTCGACGCGTTCCTGCAACAAGGCGGCAGCACGAGGGACACCACCGACCTGGTGGGCCTGATCGCCTACGCCATGGTCTTGCTCGCGGCGCTGATGGTGGCCTTCAGCGGACTCGAGCTGGCACCGGTGACCGACCTGCTCGGCCGCGTGCTGCTGTTCGTGCCACGGCTGCTCGTGGCGCTGCTGATCGTCGTGCTCGGCAGTTACTTCGCGCGCTTCGTCGCACAGTCGGTGGCCGGCCATTGGCGCGACGCCGGCCTCGGCGACGCCGAACTCGTCGGCCGGCTGGCGCAGTACGCGGTGATGGTGTTCGTCGTGCTGCTCGCCGTCGACCACCTCGACGTGGGCGGCGGCCTGATCCAGCAGACCTTCCTGATCCTGCTGGCCGGCGTCGTCGTCGCGCTGGCGCTGGCCTTCGGCCTCGGGGGGCGCGAGCGCGCGGCGCGACTGATCGACCGCTGGTTCCCCCGCGACCGCGGGCCGGGTGGCTGAACCGCAGAGGCGCCCAGGGGCGGGTTCAGGCCAGCGCCGCGCGCGCGTTGCGGAACATGCGCACCCAGGGGCTGAAGCCGTCGGCGCCCGCGGACGACCAACTCATCTGCGCGCGGCGCAGCACACGCTCGGGGTGCGGCATCAGGGCGGTGAAGCGGCCGTCGGCGGTGGTCACCGCGGTCAGGCCGTCGGGGCTGCCGTTCGGGTTGTACGGGTAGACCTCGGTCGGCCGGCCGTGCGGGTCGACGAAGCGCATTGCGCGCACGACGCGCTGCGCGTCGCCGCGCTGTGAGAAGTCGGCGCGGCCCTCGCCGTGCGACACCGCGATCGGGATGCGGCTGCCGGCCATGCCGGTGAAGAACAGTGACGGGCTGGCGAGCACCTCGACCAGCGACAGCCGCGCCTCGAACTGCTCGCTGGCGTTGCGCGTGAACTTGGGCCACGCACCGGCGCCGGGAATCAACGGGGTCAGCGCGGCCATCATCTGGCAGCCGTTGCACACACCCAGCGCCAGCGTGTCCGGGCGCTGGAAGAACGCCGCGAACGGCTCGGCCAGCGCCGGGTTGAACAGGATCGAGCGCGCCCAGCCTTCGCCGGCACCGAGCGTGTCGCCGTAGCTGAAGCCGCCGCAGGCGACGAAGCCCTGGAACTGGTCGAGCCGCGCGCGGCCGGCCTGCAGGTCGCTCATGTGCACGTCGAAGGTGTCGAAGCCGGCGGCGTGCATCGCATAGCTCATCTCGACCTGGGAATTGACGCCCTGCTCGCGCAGGATCGCCATCTTCGGCCGCGCAAGGTTCACGAACGGCGCGGCGAGGTCGTCGGCGGGGTCGAACGTGAGGTGCACGTGCAGGCCGGGGTCGTCGGCGGCGCCGGCCAGCGCGTGTTCGCTGTCGGCACAGGCCGGGTTGTCGCGCAGCCGCGCGATGCGCCAGCTGACCTCGTCCCAGGTCTGGTGCAGTTGCGCCAGCGGCGCCGAGAACACGCACCGGGTGTCGCGCCAGACCTCGATCACGCCGCGGTCGTTGGGCAAGCCGATCACGTGGGTCATGCGGCCGAGGCCGTGCGCGCGCAGCGTCGCGATCACGGCGTCGCGCTCGTCGCGGCGCACCTGCAGCACGACGCCGAGCTCCTCGGCGAACAGCGCCTCGAGCGTCAGCTCGTTGCGCCGCTCGCTCACCTGGCCGGCCCAGTTCTTCGAGTCGCCGTACTCGGCGCGGCTGTCGCCGATGCCGTCGCCCTCGGTGACGAGCAGGTCGACGTTGAGGCTCACGCCGCGGTGGCCGGCAAACGCCATCTCGCACACGCAGGCCCACAGGCCGCCGTCGCTGCGGTCGTGGTAGGCGAGCAGGCGGCCTTCGGCGCGCAGAGCGTTGACGGCGGCCACCAGCGCCTTCAGGCGCTGCGGATCGTCGAGGTCGGGCACCTCGTCGCCGAAACGCCCGAGCGTCTGCGCGAGGATCGACCCGGCCAGGCGGCGGCGCCCGGCGCCGAGGTCGACGAGCAGCAGCGACGTCTCGCCCGGCTGCAGCTGTGGCGTCAGCGTGCCGCGCACGTCGTCGAGCGACGCGAAAGCGCTGACGATCAGCGACACCGGCGCGACGACCTGGCACGGGCCGCCAGCGCCGTTCCACTTCGTGCGCATCGACAGGCTGTCCTTGCCGACCGGGATGCCGACGCCGAGCGCCGGGCACAGCTCCATGCCGACCGCGCGCACGGTGTCGTACAGCGCCGCGTCCTCGCCGGCCTCGCCGCAGGCGGCCATCCAGTTGGCGCTGAGCTTGACGCGCGAGAGCTCGATCGGCGCGGCGAGCAGGTTCGTGATCGCCTCGGCCACCGCCATGCGGCCCGACGCCGGCGCGTCCAGCGCCGCCAGCGGCGTGCGTTCGCCCATCGCCATCGCCTCGCCGCGATAGCCGGCGAAGTCGGCCAGCGTGACGGCGCAGTCGGCCACGGGCACCTGCCAGGGCCCGACCATCGGGTCGCGGTGGCTCAGGCCGCCCACCGTGCGGTCGCCGATCGTGATCAGGAAACGCTTGCTGGCCACC
>CAZUBF010000208.1:0-4887 GCA_964618555.1 uncultured Azohydromonas sp. | reverse complement strand
GCGTGAACATCATGCGCGGCTGCTTCGGCGGCTGCACCTTCTGCTCGATCACCGAACACGAGGGTCGCATCATCCAGAGCCGCAGCGAGGACAGCATCGTGCGCGAGATCGAGGCGATCCGCGACAAGGTCCCCGGCTTCACCGGCGTGATCAGCGACCTCGGCGGGCCCACCGCGAACATGTATCGCCTGGCGTGCCGCAGCCGCGAGATCGAGGCGGCATGCCGCAAGCCGAGCTGCGTCTACCCGGGCATCTGCCCCAACCTGAACACCGACCAGATGCCGCTGGTGCGGCTGTATCGCCGCGCGCGCGCGGTGCGCGGCGTGAAGAAGGTGCTCATCGGCTCCGGGTTGCGCTACGACGTGGCGGTGCAGACGCCCGAGTACGTGAAGGAACTGGTCACGCACCACGTCGGCGGGTACCTGAAGATCGCGCCCGAGCACACCGAGGCGGGGCCGCTGGCGAAGATGATGAAGCCCGGCATCGGCAGCTACGACCGTTTCAAGGCCATGTTCGACCGCTTCTCGAAGGAGGCGGGCAAGGAACAGTTCCTGATCCCCTACTTCATCGCCGCGCACCCGGGCACGAGCGACGAGGACATGATGAACCTCGCGCTGTGGCTGAAGCGAAACGGCTTCCGCGCCGACCAGGTGCAGACCTTCTACCCCAGCCCGATGGCCACCGCCACCGCGATGTACCACACCGGGCTGAACCCCTTGCGCGGCGTGCACCGCGACGCGCGCGCCGAGCCGGTCGACGTCGTGCGCGGCGAGCGCCGTCGGCGGCTGCACAAGGCGTTCCTCCGGTATCACGACCCGGCGAACTGGCCGCTGCTGCGCGAGGCGCTGCAGCGCATGGGGCGTGCCGACCTGATCGGCAGCGCAAAGCATCAGCTGATCCCGGCCCACCAGCCGGCAACCGCGGGCGGCTACGCGAGCCCGCGCCGCAAGAACTCGACGCCCGCAGCGAGCGCCCCGAAGCCAGGCGCCGCACCGCGTCGCGGCACGCTGCTGACCCAGCACACCGGCCTGCCGCCGCGCGAAGCCGGCGACAGACCGGCGCGCCCGACGCCGGCGACGGCGGGCAGCGCGCCGGGCAAGCCACCGCGCACGCGCAAACCGCGCTGACCCGCGTCGACGCGCGCGGCACCGGCGCGTCAGTGCAGCTTGATGCGTGGGCGGTGCGTGCGGTCGATCCACTCCGACAGCGTGATCAGCAGCGTCTTCGTGAACCCGCCCAACGTGAACTGGTGCTGCTTGTGCAGGCTCCAGTACATCAGCTTGGCGATCTGCCCTTCGACGAACAGGCTGCCCCGCGTCAGGCTGCCCATCAGGCTGCCGACCGACGAGTAGTCCGACAACGATACCAGCGAGCCCTGGTCGCGGTAGCGGTACGGCGCGACGTCGCCGCCGGCCATCAGCGTCGGCAGCGCCCGGGCCAGCCAGCTCGCCTGCTGTGCGGCCGCCTGCGCGCGGGGCGGCACGACGCTGCCGTCGGGTTGCGGGCAGGCGGCGCAGTCGCCGAAGGCGAAGATCGCCGCGTCGCGCGTGGTCTGCAGCCGGTCGCTGACGGCGAGCTGGTTCAGCCGATTGGTCTCCAGCGGCTCGACGCCGTCGCCGCCGCCGAGTCCGCGCAGGAACTCGGGCGCCTTGACCCCGGCGGCCCACACGGTGATCGTCGACTCGACGACGCGTCCGCTGGCCATGCGCACCTGGTCGGCCGTCACCTCGACGACCTTCTGTCCGGTCAGCACCTCGACCGACAGCTTGCGCAGCTCGCGCTCGGCGGCATGTCCCAGGCGCTCGGGCAACTGCGCCAGCACGCGCGGCGCCGCCTCGACGAGCACGATGCGCACGTCGCGCTGCGGCTGCAGGCGATCGAAGCCGTAGTGCGCGAGCACGCGCGCGGCCGCGTGCAGCTCCGCGGCGAGCTCGACGCCGGTGGCCCCGCCGCCGACGATCGTCACCGTCAGCCGCGGCTGGCCGTCGCTGCGCGGCGGCAGGCTCTGCGCGCGCAGGCAGGCGTTGATCAGGCGGTCGTTGAATCGGCGTGCCGCCTGCGGCGTGTCGAGCTTGATCGTGTGTTCGGCCGCTCCCGGCGTGCCGAAGTCGTTGGTCAGGCTGCCCACCGCGACGACGAGTGCGTCGTAGTGCAGCACCTGCGGCGGCGTGATCTCGGCACCGGCGTCGTCGTGGCTGGCGGCCAGGTGCGCGTGCCGGCGCACCCGGTCGATCGCCTGCAGCGCGCCGAGCTGGAAGCGGAAGTGGTGCGCATGCGCCTGCGCAAGGTACTCGATCTCCTCGGCGTGGGTGTCGAAGCTGCCTGCGGCGAGCTGGTGCAGCAGCGGCTTCCACACGTGCGTGCGCGCGCTGTCGACCAGCGTCACCTCGGCGCCGCCTCGGCGTGCAAGCCGGCGCCCGAGCTGCGTCGCCAGCGACAGGCCGCCGGCGCCGCCGCCGACGATGACGATGTGCGGCATGGTCCTCCCCCGGCCACGCGCGGGCCGCGTGCGGCGCAGTCTATGCCGCCGCCGGCCTGGTGCCGAGGCGCGCGGCGGATCAGATCACGTTGCGTTCGACCACGCGGTCGCCGTGCAGCAGGCGCTGCGGCGACAGCGGCGCCAGGACCGGCGCGTCGCAGGCGCCGCCGGCGATCGCGGCGGCCAGCGCGCAGCCCACCGCCGGCGCCTGCTGCATCCCGTGGCCCGAGAAGCCGCAGGCGGCGTAGGTGTTGGCCCAGCCGGGCAGGGCGCCGGCCAGCCCGTTGTGGTCGAAGTCGTTCATCTCGTAGTAACCGGCCCAGGCCGAGCGCAGCCGCAACGCCTCGAACGCCGGCACGCGCCGCGCCAGCGCAGGCCAGAGCACGTCGTCGAACAGCCCGTGGTCGATCGCGTCGAGCGGCGGCTCGTCGGGGTCGCCGTGCCGCGGCGGGGCGCCGCACAGGAATCCGCGCCCCTCGGGGCGGAACCACAGGCCTGACGGGTCGACGACCAGCGGACAGCCGGGCAGCGCCGCCGGCGCGTCGAAGACGAACACGTCGCGCTTGCGCGGGTGCACCGGGAGGTCGACGCCCAGGCACGCGGCCAGCGGCGCCGACCACGCGCCGGCCGCGATCACGACGGCGTCGGCGCCCTGGCGCGCGCCGTCGCGGCACCGCACCGCCGTGACGCGACCGCCGGCGGTGTCGAAGTCGGTGGCTTCGGCACAGACGAAGCGCGCGCCGCAGGCGATGGCCTTGCGGCGGAAGGCCTGCATCAGCGCCGGACCGTCGAACCAGCCTTCGCCCGAGCCGGCGTCGCTCAGCCCCAGCGCACCGAGCGCCAGGTCGTCGACGCGCAGCCACGGGAATCGCGCGCGCAACGCCGGCGCGTCGAGCAGGACCGTCGCCGCGCCGCTGCTGCGCTGCACCGCGTGGTGGTCGCGCAGCAGCGGCGCGCCGGCGTCGGTGGCCAGGACCAGGTAGCCGGGTTCGACGAGGCCGATCGCCGGGCGGTCATCGCCGACCGCCAGCTCGTCGCCGACGCGGCGCAGGAACGCCAGGCTCCAGCGCGACAGCGCGATGTTCACCGGCTGCGAGAACTGCTGGCGGATCGAACTGGCCGACAGCGCGCTCGACGCGCGTGCGTAGGTCGGGTCGCGTTCGAGCACGGTGACGGCGGCGCCGTGGTCGCGCGCGAGGAAACACGCCGTGGCCGCGCCCATCACGCCGCCACCGACGACCACGACGCGCAGCGCCGCCACCGCGCCGCTCACCTGGCCCTGCGAACGCGCAGGATCTCGTCGAGGATCAGGCTCGCCGCGCCGACGGTGATCGCCGCGTCGGCGACGTTGAAGCTCGGGAAGTAGCCGCCGCGGAAGATCGGCTCGAGCACGCCGAAGCGGAACTGCAGGAAGTCGACGACGTAGCCGTGCAGCAGCCGGTCGACGACGTTGCCCACCGCGCCGCCCAGGATCAGCGTGACGGCGAAGCAGAACAGCGTCTGCGTCGGGTGCTTCTTCAGCATCCACACGATGAACACCGACGCGGCGGCGCCGATGCCGACGAAGAACCACCGCTGCCAGCCCGACGCGCCGGCGAGGAAGCTGAACGCCGCGCCGGTGTTGTGCACGCGCACGAGGTTGAAGAACGACGTCACCGGGCGCACCTCGCCGTACTGGAACCAGCCGAGGATCAGCGTCTTCGTGAACTGGTCGAGCACGACGATGGCCACCGCCAGGGCCAGCCAGAACGCGAGGCCGGCGCCGCCGGCCGACGCACGGGCGGCGGCCACGGTCAGGCCACCGCGCGCGACTCGCCCGCGCCGAACAGGTTGCCGGTGCAGCGGCCGCAGATCGTCGGGTGCGCGGCGTCGTGGCCGACGTCGTCGCGCCAGTGCCAGCAGCGCTCGCACTTGACGGCCTTCGACGGCGTCACCGTCACCGTCAGCGCATCGCCGTGCGCCAGCGTGGCCTTCGATGCGATGAGGACGAACTTCAGGTCGTCGCCCAGCGAAGCCAGCAGCGCGTGCGCCTCGGGCGGCGCCGCGACCGTCACCTCGGCCTGCAGCGACGAGCCGACCGCGCCGGTCGTGCGCACGTCCTCGATCGCCTTGTTGACGGCGTCGCGCACCTCGCGCACCGTCTGCCACTTGGCCAGCAGCGCGGCGTCGGTGGTGGCGCCGACGCCGGCGAAGTTCCAGTAGGTCTGCTTGAAGATCGATCCCTGGCCCGGCGCGAACACGGCCCAGGCCTCCTCGGCGGTGAAGCTGAGGAACGGCGCCATCCAGCGCAGCATCGCGTGCGTCAACTGCCACAGCGCGGTCTGCGCGCTGCGACGCGCCAGGCTCTTCGGCGCCGTCGTGTACAGGCGGTCCTTCAGCACGTCGAGGTAGAAGGCACCCAGGTCCTC
>CAZUBF010000207.1:0-4922 GCA_964618555.1 uncultured Azohydromonas sp. | reverse complement strand
CGTAGAAGAGGTAGCCGCCCGGCTCGATCTCGGCGACGTCGGCGTCCCAGGTCTGCGGGTTCATCGCCACCATCATGTCGATGCCGCCGCGCCGCCCGAGCCAGCCCTGCTCGCTGACGCGCACCTCGTACCAGGTGGGCAGGCCCTGGATGTTGCTCGGGAAGATGTTGCGCGGGCTGACCGGCACGCCCATGCGCAGGATCGCCTTGGCGAACAGCTCGTTGGCCGACGCCGAGCCGGAGCCGTTGACGTTGGCGAACTTGACGACGAAGTCGTTGGTGCCGCTGATCGGCTTCATGCCGGCACCCCTTCGCGCTTCTTCGTGTCGCGGCACGCCGGGCCGGCGTAGGTCGACAGGAACAGGAACTTCTGCATGTCCCAGGCGCCCGTCGGGCAACGCTCGGCGCACAGCCCGCAGTGCAGGCACAGGTCCTCGTCCTTGACCATGATGCGCGCGGTCTTCAGCGGTGCCCCGACGTACAGCGCCTGCTCGACGTTGGTCGCCGGCGCGTTCAGCCGCGTGCGCAGCTCGGCTTCGTCGTCGCCGTCGTGCGTGAACGTGATGCAGTCCATCGGGCAGATGTCGACGCAGGCGTCGCACTCGATGCACTGCTTGGCGGTGAACACGGTCTGCACGTCGCAGTTCAGGCAGCGCTGCGTCTCGCGGTAGGCGGCCTCGGCGTCGAAGCCGAGTTCGACCTCCACCGCGATACTCGCCAGCGCCGCCTCGGCCTTCGCCCACGGCACCTTGTGGCGCGCGTCGAGGCTGGGCGCGTTGTCGTAGCTCCACTCGTGGATGCCCATCTTCTGCGCCAGCAGGTTCACGTGCGGCGCCGGGCGCCGGCGCGGGTCCTCGCCGTGCAGCAGCCGGTCGATCGACACCGCCGCCTCGTGACCGTGGGCCACCGCCGTGATGATGTTCTTCGGCCCGAAGGCCGCGTCGCCGCCGAACAGCACGTCGGGGCGCGTCGACTGCAGCGTCGCCGCGCCGAGCACCGGCAGGCCGTTGCGGTCGAACTCGATGCCGCAGTCGCGCTCGATCCACGGGAACGCGTTCTCCTGCCCGACCGCGATCAGCACCTCGTCGCAGGCGTGGAACACGTCGGGCGCGCCGGTGGGCACGAGCTGGCGGCGGCCGTGCTCGTCGACGCGCGCCTCGACGATCTCGAACGTCATGCCCTCGAGCACGCCGTCGCGGTGCACGAAGGCCTTCGGCACGTGCCAGTTGAGGATCGGGATGCCCTCGTGCATCGCGTCCTCCTTCTCCCACGGGCTGGCCTTCATCTCGTCGAAGCCCGAGCGCACGATGACCTTGACGTCGGCGGCGCCGAGCCGCCGCGCGGAGCGGCAGCAGTCCATCGCGGTGTTGCCGCCGCCGAGCACGATCACGCGCGGCGCGACCTTCGCGACGTGGCCGAACGACACCGACGCCAGCCACTCGATGCCGACGTGGATGTGCGCCGCCGCCTCGGCGCGGCCCGGCAGGTCGAGGTCGCGCCCGCGCGGCGCGCCGCAGCCGACGAACACCGCGTCGAAGCCCTCGGCGAGCAGCGCGCGCATCGATGTGACCGGCGCGCCGCCGCGGAACTCCACGTTGGCCGAGTTCAGCACGTAGCCGGTCTCCTCGTCGATCACGCGCTCGGGCAGGCGGAAGCGCGGGATCTGCGTGCGCATGAAGCCGCCGGCGCGCGCCTCGGCGTCGATCACCGTGACGTGATAGCCCAGCGGCGCCAGGTCGCGCGCCACCGTCAGCGACGCCGGCCCGGCGCCGACGCAGGCCACGCGCTTGCCATTGCGCGCGCCGGCCAGCGGCATGCGCGCGCGCACGCCGTCGCCCTTGCGGTCGGCGGCGACGCGCTTGAGGCGGCAGATCGCCACCGGCTCGGGCTTGGCCAGGTTGTTCTGCTCGACGCGGCCGCGCCGGCACGCCGGCTCGCACGGGCGGTCGCAGGTGCGCCCGAGGATGCCGGGGAACACGTTGGACACCCAGTTGACCATGTAGGCGTCGTCGTGACGCCCCTGCGCGATCAGCCGGATGTACTCGGGAACGGGAGTGTGGGCCGGGCAGGCCCATTGGCAATCGACGACCTTGTGGAAGTACGCCGGGTCACTCGTGTCGGTGGCACGCACGCTGTCTCCTGCTGCCGGCGCGCCGCCCCGCACGGGCGCGGGGAGCGCGCAGCGTTGCTCTCGTGATCGGACCAGTCTACGTCGGCGCCCCGGCGACCGGCCGGGTCACCCCGCGGCGATCGTGCATTGCGGCGCGTCGGCGCCACAGCCGTCGCGGCGATCAGCCGTGGCGGATCGCCACCGTCTTCACCGTGGTGAAGCCGCGCAGCCCCTCGAAGGCCTTCTCGCGCCCGTAGCCCGAGTGCTTCATCCCGCCGAACGGCAGCTCGATGCCGCCGCCGGCGCCGTAGTTGTTGACGAACACCTGCCCGGCGACCAACCGGTGCGCCAGGCGCAGCGCGCGGCTGCCGTCGCGCGTCCACACCGCGGCGGTCAGCCCGTACGGCGTGCCGTTGGCCAGCGCGACCGCCTCGTCCTCGCCGTCGAAGGCGAAAGCCGCGAGCACCGGGCCGAAGATCTCCTGCTGCGCGAGCGGGTGCGACGGCGCGACGCCGTCGAGCAGCAGCGGCGCGAAGTAGAAGCCGCCGGCCGGCGCGTCGTCGACGACCGCGGCGCGCGCCACCGCGCGCGCGCCGTCGGCCTGCGCGGCGTCGACCAGGCCGGTCACGCGGTCGAGCTGGCGGCGGTTGATCAGCGGTCCGCAGTCGAGCCCGCGCGGGCCCGGCCCGACGCGCAGCGCCGCGAAACGCTGCGCCAGGCGTTCGAGCACGGCGTCGTGGATCGCGCGTTCGACGAGCACGCGGCTGCCGGCGGTGCAGGTCTGGCCGGCGTTCTGCACGATCGCGTTGACCACCACCGGCAGCGCCTCGTCGAGGTCGGCGTCGGCGAACAGCAACTGCGGCGACTTGCCGCCGAGTTCGAGCGTGACCGGCACGTGGTTCACCGCCGCCGCCTGCGCCACCGCGGTGCCGGTGGCCGCCGAACCGGTGAACGAGACGTGGTTCAGTCCCGGGTGCGCGGCGAGCGCCGCGCCCGCCTCGACGCCCAGCCCGCAGACGATGTTCAGCGCCCCCGGCGGCAACCCGGCGTCGAGCGCCAGCGACGCGACGGCCAGCGGCGTCAGGCACGCGTCCTCGGCCGGCTTGACGACGCAGGCGTTGCCGGCGGCAAGCGCGCCGCCGACCGAGCGGCCGAAGATCTGCGCCGGGTAGTTCCACGGGATGATGTGCCCGGTGACGCCGAACGGCACGCGCAGCGCCATCACCGTGCTGCCGGCGGCGTAGGGGATGGTTTCGCCGTGCAGCTTGTCGGCCGCGCCGGCGTAGTACTCGAAGTAGCGCGCGCAGGCGGCGATGTCGACACGCGCCTGCTGGATCGGCTTGCCGGTGTCGCGGCACTCGAGCTGCGCGAGCGACTCGGCCTGCTGCGTGATCAGCGCCGACAGCCTCGCCAGCACGCGCCCGCGTTCGGTCGCGGTCAGGCGACCCCAGGCGCCGTCGAACGCGGCGCGTGCGGCGCGCACCGCGGCGTCGACGTCGGCGGCGCCGCTGCGCGGCAGCGTCGCGAACGGCTGCCCGTCGGACGGGTCGACGACCTCGATCGTGCGTCCTTCGGCCGCGGGGCACGCACGGCCGTCGACGAGGTTCAGGTGCTCGGGCAAGGCGGTCACGGCGCGGTCTCCACGGCAGCGCCCGCCAGGCGCGGACGCGCGGGCAATGTAGCACCGGCGTGCGGCGACAATCCCGGCCCGTCCGCCACCGCCCCGCCCTGCCCGATGACCCCGACGATGCCCGGCCGGCGCAGGCGCGCGAGCGCGCTGGCCCGGTCGCTGCCCCTGACGCTGGCCCTGTCGCTCGTCCTGTCGCTGGGGCTGGCCGCGTGCCGGCCCCGCGGCGAGGCGCCGAACGCGTGCCGCCTGCCGCCCGGCGCCACGGTGCTGGCGATCGGCGACTCGCTGACACGCGGCCACGGCGCCGACGGCCAAGGCTACGCCGAGCAGCTGCAGGCGCTGCTGGCGCGCGACGGCTCGGCGCACGCCGGCGTCGCGGTCGTCAACCTCGGCATCGACGGCGAACGCAGCGCGGGCCTGCGCGCGCGCATCGACGACGCACTGGCGGCGCACCGCCCGGCGGTGGTGCTGATCACCAGCGGCGGCAACGACTTCCTGCGCCGCGTCGCCGCCGACGAAACCCGCGCGCACCTGCGCGCCGTCGTCGATCGCGTGCGCGCCGCCGGGGCCACGCCGATGCTGTTCGCCGTGCCCGCACCGACGCTCGGCGCGGCGGTGGGCCTGGCCGACGCGCACCCGCTGTACGCCGAACTCGCCGGCGACACGGGCGTGCACGTCATCGACGACGTCGTCGCCGACGTGCTGTCGCGAGACGCACTGCGTTCGGACCGCATCCACCCGAACGCCGCCGGCTACGCGCGCATGGCGCAGGCCGCCTTCGACGCGCTGCAGCGCTGCCGCTGAGCGGCGGCGGCGTTCAGTCGTCGCGCACGCAGTCCACCGCGTAGCGCTTGCGCCCGTCGTCGTCGACCTCCTCGATCAGCCCGTGCACGTCGGTGTCGAAGCCGGGGAAGGCGGCGTTGAAGGCGCGCGTGAAGCGCAGGAAGTCGACGATCCTGCGGTTGAAACGCTCGCCCGGGATCAGCAGCGGGATGCCCGGCGGGTACGGCGTCAGCAGCGAGGTGGTGACCCGCCCCTCGAGCCGGTCGATGGGCACGCGCTCGGTGGCGCGGTGCGCGATGCGCGCGTAGGCGTCGGTGGGCGTCATCGCCGGGTGCAGGTCCGACAGGTACATCTCGGTGGTCAGCCGGGCGACGTCGCCCTGCGCGTACATCTGGTGGAT
>CAZUBF010000206.1:0-4932 GCA_964618555.1 uncultured Azohydromonas sp. | reverse complement strand
ACGCCACCGAGAACCCGACGTAACCCATGTACAGCAGCGGCGGGTGGTAGATCATGCCCGGATCCTGCAGCAGCGGGTTCAGGTCGCTGCCGTCGGCGGCGGCCGGCAGCAGGCGCCAGAACGGGTTCGACGTGACGAGCATGAACAGCAGGAAGCCGACGCTGACCAGCCCCATCACCCCCAGCACGCGAGCGACCATGACGTCGGGCAGCTGGCGCGAGAACAGCGCCACCGCCACGGTCCAGCCCGACATCAGCAGCACCCACAGCAGCACCGAGCCCTCGTGGTTGCCCCACACCGCGGTGACCTTGTAGTAGGTGGGCAGCGCGATGCTCGAGTGCTGCGCTGCCAGCAGCACCGAGAAGTCGTCGTTGACGAAGGCCCAGGTCAGGCAGCCGAAGGCGAAGGCCACCAGCAGGAACTGCACCACCGCCGCCGGCCGCGCCAGCGCGACCCAGCCGGCGTGGCCGCGCCAGCTGCCGGCCAGCGGCAGCGCGGTCTGCGCCAGCGCGACGACGACCAGCGCCAGGATCAGCGCGAAGTGCCCGAGCTCGGGGATCACCGCGCGCCCCCGGCCTGTGCGTCGAGCTGGCCCTGCAGCGACGGCATCTGCCCCTTCTTGGCCTGGGCCAGCGCGTCGGCGGCCTCGGGTGGCATGTAGTTCTCGTCGTGCTTGGCCAGCACCTGGTCGGCGCGGAACAGGCCGTCGGCGCCGATGCGCCCCTGCGCGACCACGCCCTTGCCCTCCTGGAAGAGGTCGGGAAGCATGCCGGTGTAGGTCACCGGCACGGTCTGTGCGGTGTCGGTGATGCGAAAGTGCACGGTCAATCCGTCGCGCTTCAGGCTGCCCTCCTCGACCAGCCCGCCGACGCGGAAGGCGCGGTCCTTCGGCGCCTCGTCCCCCGCCACCTGGGTCGGGCTGTAGAAGAACACCAGGTTGCTCTGGAAGGCGTTGAGCACGAGCGTGGTCACGACCGCGAGCGTGGCCACGCCGCCGACGACGGCAAGAGCGCGCTTGGTGCGGGGTTTCATTCGTCCATCTCCTGAGCCAACGCCTTGCGACGCGCGCGCAGGGCCCAAAGTTCCGCCGCCAGCACGATCACCAGCATGCCGTACGAACCCCAGACGTACAGGCCGTAGCCGCCCATCGCGAGGAAATCGGCCAGGCTCGCCCAGTGCCAGTCCATCGCGTCAGGCCCAGATCGGGCGCGGCAGGTGCTCGCGCGTCCACGCGGCGCCGCGCTCGCGCTCGAGGATGATCGTGCGCACGCGCGCGAAGACGACCGCGAAGCAGTACGCCCACAGCGCCAGCGACATGATCAGCATCGCCTGGAGCATGATCTCGGCCATGCTCGAGCCCTGGGTGACGCTGACCGAGGCGCCCTGGTGCAGCGTGTTCCACCACTGCACCGAGAAGTAGATGATCGGCACGTTCACCGCGCCGACGATGGCCAGCAGGCCGCTGGCACGGTCGGCGCGACGCTCGTCGTCGATCGCGCCGCGCAGCGACAGGTAGCCGATGTAGAGGAACAGCAGGATCAGCTCCGAGGTCAGCCGCGCGTCCCACACCCACCAGGTGCCCCACGTCGGCTTGCCCCACAGCGCGCCGCTCCACAGCGACAGGAACGCCATCAGCGCGCCGGTGGGCGCGATCGCCTGGGCGAGCATGAAGGCCAGCCGGGCGTTGAAGATCATGCCGATCGCGGCCCAGAAGGCCATCGCCAGGTACAGCACCATCGACATCCACGACACCGGCACGTGGATGTAGATGATGCGGTAGCTGTCGCCCTGCTGGAAGTCGGTGGGTGCCAGCCCGAGCCCGATCACCAGCCCCGCGGCGGCCAGCAGCACGGCCGCGACGGCGAACCACGGGATGCAACGCCCAGCCAGGGCGTAGAAGCGCTGCGGCGCGGCGTAGTAGAACCAATTGATCCGTCGGCGAGGCATAACGTAGATCAATTGTGCAGGAAGGGATCACCGCCTCGCTTGTCGAAGGTCAGTCCAGGCTGATTCGCAGCGCCGCCGCCGCCGCCCACGGCGCGAGGAACAGGCTCGCGGCGAGCATCGCGCCGAGGATCGAGAAGTGCCCCGCGGTGCCCAGGCCGGCAACGGCGGCGTCGACCGCGCCGGCGCCGAAGATCAGCACCGGCGTGACCAGCGGCAGCACCAGCAGCGCCAGCAGCACCGCCGCGCCGCGCACGCCCACCGTCAACGCCGCGCCGATCGCACCGAGCAGGCTGAGCACCGGGGTGCCGGCCAGCAACGCCAGCACCAGCACGCCGATCGCCCCGGCGCTCAGCCCGAACTGCAACGCCAGCAGCGGCGACACCGCGGTCAGCAGCAGCCCCGAGACGAGCCAGTGCGCGGCCACCTTGGCCGCCACCAGCAGCGGCAGCGGCGTCGGCGCGAGCAGCATCTGCTCGAGCGTGCCGTCGGCGGCGTCGTCGGCGAACAGCCGCGGCATCGACAGCATCGACGCCAGCAGCGCGGCGACCCAGACCACGCCGGCACCCATCGTGCGCAGCAGCGCCGGCTCGGGGCCGACGCCGAGCGGAAACAGGCTGGCGACGATGACGAAGAAGAACACCGCACCCAGCGTGTCGGCCTTGCGCCGCAGCGCCAGGCGCAGGTCGCGCGCGAACAGCGCGCGCATCGCCCCCAGCGTGCCGGCCGGCCTCATGCGACGACCGCCCGGCACGGCGTCACAGGGTCACCGTCACCGGTTCGACCGCACCGTCCAGCGGCAGCGGCTGATGGCTGGTGAGCACGACCACGCCGCCGGCCGCCAGCTGGGCGCACACCCGTGCGGCCAGCCACTGCGCCGCTTCGACGTCGAGCGCGTTGAACGGCTCGTCGAGCACCCACAGCGCCTGCGGCCCGCCCAGCGCGAGCCTCGCCAGCACGACGCGGCGGCGCTGGCCGGCCGAGAGCGCGCGTGCCGGCAGCCGCTCGCGCCCCTTCAGCCCGGCGGCGGCCAGCGCGGCCGCAGCCTCGGCCGGCGGCACCTCGTCGCCGCCGAGCGCCGCGAGCATGCGCAGGTTCTCCAGCGCGCTGAGGTCGTCCTTCAGCGCCGCCGCATGGCCGATGTAGACCAGTTCGCGGTGGAACGTGTCGCGCTGCGCCGCGATCGGGCGACCGCGCCAGCGCACCTCGCCCGCGGCCGGTGCGGTCAGCCCGACGAGCATGCGCAGCAGCGTGGTCTTGCCGGCGCCGTTGGCGCCGGCCACGCGCAGCAACCGGCCCGGCCCGGCGGCCAGCGCCAGGCCGCTGAACAACACGCGGCGCCCGCGTCGCGCCTGCAAATCGGTCACCGTCAGCACGGCGCGGACTCTACATCGGGCCCGCACCGGCGCGCGGCATCGGCGGTGGCGAGCCGGCGTCAGCGGCCGGCCTTGCGCGCATGGCCGCGGGCGCCGTCGACCGGATAGCGCTCGGCGTTGCGGCGCAGCTTGTCGCGCACCGCCTCGTCGACGTCGACGCCGAGCACGTCGGCCAGCCGCGCGAGGTACAGCAGCACGTCGGCGATCTCGTCGCGCACCGCGCGCGCGGTGGCCGCGTCGCGCGCGACGCCGCGCGACTCGTCCTCGGTGAGCCACTGGAAGACTTCGAGCAGTTCGCCGGCCTCGCCGGCCAGCGCCATCGCCAGGTTCTTCGGCGAGTGGAAGCGGTCCCAGTCGCGCTCACGCGCGAACTGCGCCAGCCGCGCCTGCAGCGCGCGCAGGTCGACCAGCGCCGCGTCGTCCATCAGACGTCGACGTAGGCGCCACCGTCGTCGTCGTCGCGCGCCAGTCGCTCGGCGGCCTCGCGCTCGAGCTGCGCGCGCCGCTCGGCCAGGCGCTGGCGCCGCTGCTCGACGTTGCCGTCGTGCAGTGCGATCGACATCTCGCCGAACAGCACCTGGCGCAGGAAGCGGTAGCCGAACTGCAGCAGTTCCAGGTCGTCGGTCAGCGCGCGCCGCAGTTCGTCGTCCGGCAGGTCGAACACGCCCGCGAAGGCGTCGCTGGCGACGAAGCTGCGGAAGCGGTCGACGTCGTAGCACGCGGTGAAGAACAGCTCGAGGCTGCGCTTGCTCGGCTTGCCGATCGTCGGCCCCGAGCTCTTCTTCTTCAGGATCAGCTGGCGCCAGCCGCGCGCCGCCTCGTCGTACTCGACCACACCCTGCTCGGCGCGGTACGCGTCGATGGTCTGCGTCTTCGGCTCCCGGTGGCCCAGGCAATGGTCCTCGCGCACGATCGCGTAGGACTGGCGGTCGTACGACTCGTCCTGCTTGCGCATCGACAGCAGCGCCACCGGGTAGTAGCGGCACGCGGTGGGGCGGTCGTCGTAGACGCCACAGCCCTCGGGCGTCATGAAGCGACACGCGGTGCCGCCTTCGACCGGCCGCAGCTTGACGCCGGCGATGCCGTCCTTCTCCATCTCGTAGGGGACGGTGTAGGTCTTCAGGAAGTCCCACGACGCCAGCCCGAGACGGTGCTTCAGCCGCACGATGTCCACCGGCGTCAGCGCGATGTCGATGTTGCTGCAGCACGCGTTCCAGCACGCGATGCCCTTGCGGCACTGGAACTGCAGCGGGGCCTGGCCGTCGAGCGTGGCCGGGACGACGGGACTGGTCGGGAACGGCGGCGTGCCGACGGCGGGTTCGCTCATGCGTGCATCCACGGAAGTGACAAGGGGCGCCGGCCCACGGCCGGCGCCCCCGAACGATAACGCGAGCCTGCGGTCAGGCGGTGGCCGTCTCGGACTTCGGTGCCGGAGCGGGCGCGGTCTTGAACAGCTTGCTCTTGTCGACCAGGTCGACGTGGCGGCGCTTGAACACCGTCCACTTCTTGGAGTCCTTGTCGTACACCGAGTTGACGAAGCAGTGCCAGTTCTGCTCGTCGACGAAGTTCTTGTCGGTGCGGTAGTAGAAGCCGGGGTAGCGGCTCTCCTCGC
>CAZUBF010000205.1:0-4947 GCA_964618555.1 uncultured Azohydromonas sp. | reverse complement strand
TCGCTGCGCGCGCCGATGAAGCAGTTGTCCTCGATGATCGTCGGGTTGGCCTGCAGCGGCTCGAGCACGCCGCCGATGCCCACGCCGCCCGACAGGTGCACGTTCTTGCCGATCTGCGCGCACGAGCCGACGGTGGCCCAGGTGTCGACCATCGCGCCCTCGTCGACGTAGGCGCCGATGTTGACGTAGCTGGGCATCAGCACGACGTTCTTCGCGATGTAGCTGCCGCGCCGCGCCACCGCCGGCGGCACGACGCGCACGCCGGTGGCGCGCATCTGGTCCTCGTCGAGGTGCGCGAACTTGGTGGGCACCTTGTCGTAGAAGCCGAGGTCGCCGGCGCGCACGATCTTGTTGTCGCTCAGACGGAAGCTCAGCAGCACCGCCTTCTTGACCCATTGGTTGACGCGCCAGCGGCCGACGGCCTCGCGCTCGGCCACGCGCAGGCGCCCGGCGTTGAGGTCGGCGATGACGTGCTCGACGGCGTCACGCACCTCGGGCGCGGCGGCGGCACTGATCTGCGCGCGCTGCTCCCAGGCGGCATCGATGGTGGACTGCAGGTCTTGGCTCATGGGAAGTTCCGGGTGAAGGCGACGATGCGATGGGCCGCCTCGAGGCACTCGTCGACCGAGGCGACCAGCGCCATGCGCACGCGCCCGGCGCCGGGGTTGACGCCGCGGGCCTCGCGCGCGAGCAGGCGGCCGGGAAGGACCGCGACATTGTATTGAGCGAGCAGTCCGCGGGCGAAGGCCACGTCGTCGCCGCCGGGCACCCCGGCCCACAGGTAGAACCCCGCATCGGGCAACTTCACGTCGAGCACATCGGAAAGGATCGGCGTCACGCGCTCGAACTTGAGCCGGTACAGCGCGCGGTTCTCACGCACGTGCGCCTCGTCGCTCCACGCGGCGACGCTGGCCGCCTGCACCGGCGGGCTCATCGCGCTGCCGTGGTAGGTGCGGTACAGCAGGAACGCCTTGAGCAGCTTCGCGTCGCCGGCGACGAAGCCCGAGCGCATGCCCGGCACGTTGCTGCGCTTGGACAGGCTGGTGAACATCACCAGCCGCTCGAACCCGTCGCGGCCGAGCGCCTTCGCCGCCTGCAGCGCGCCCAGCGGTGCCTCGTCGCGAAAGTAGATCTCGGAATAACACTCGTCGCTGGCGATGACGAAGCCGTGGCGGTCGGCCAGCGCGAACAGCGCGCGCCACTCGTCCAGCGGCATCACCGCGCCCGCCGGGTTGCCCGGCGAGCACACGTACAGCAGCTGGGTGCGCGCCCAGGTGGACTCGTCGATGCCCGACCAGTCGACCGCGAAGTTGCGCGCCGGGTCGCTGTTGGCGTAGGCCACGCGCGCGCCGGCGAGCAGCGCCGCGCCCTCGTAGATCTGGTAGAAGGGATTGGGCACGACCACCGTCGCGTCGGCGCGCGTGGCATCGATCACGGTCTGCGCGAAAGCGAACAGCGCCTCTCGCGAGCCGTTGACCGGCAGCACCTGCGTCGCCGCATCGAGCGCAACGCCGTAGCGGCGCTGCACCCAGCCGGCGACGGCTTCGCGCAGCGCCGGCGTGCCCGCGGTCGCCGGGTACGCCGACAGGCCCGCCAGCGCGCCGGTCAGTGCGTCCTCGACCAGTTTCGGCGTCGGGTGGCGCGGCTCGCCGATGCCCAGGCCGATCGGCGCGTGTGCGGGGCTGGGCACGACGTCGCGCGTGAGTTCGCGCAGCCGCTCGAACGGGTAGGGGTGCAGTCGTTGCAGCAAGGGGTTCATCGCGCGATTATCGAAGCTCGACCCCGGCCCCACGCACGCGCCGATTGACGCGCGCCGCGGCGCCTGCGCATGATGCGCCGATGGACCCCACCGCCCCCGCCGCACGCACCACCGCGTCGCGATTCCTCGTCGCCTGGACCTTTCCGGCACTCGTCGCGGGCGCGGCGTGGCAGGCGCCGTGGGCCGCCTGGCCGGCGGCGCTGGGCGTGCAGCTGGTGCTGGCCGTCGTCGAGCGCGCGGCGCCGGGCTGGACCTCACCGCCGCCCGCGGCGCGCGACCACGCGGGCTTCCGCCTGGTGCTGCGCGCGCACGTGCTGTGGCAGGCGCTGCTGCTGGCGCTGGGCGTGCACCTGGCGGTGCAGCACGTCGGCGCCGGCGGCTCGTGGTGGGCGGTGCTCGCCCTCGGGCTGGGCGTCGGCGGCGTCACCGGCAGCCAGGGCATCACTTACGCGCACGAGCTGGGCCACGCGAAGTCGCGCACCGACCGCGTGCTCGGCTGGCTGCTGATGGGCAGCGTGCTGTACGCGCACTTCATGGTCGAACACTACCGCGGCCATCACCCGCGCGCGGCCACGCGCGACGACCCGGCGAGCGCGCGCTTCGGCGAGAGCCTGTGGCGCTTTCTGCCGCGCACGCTGGCCGGCAGCCTGGCCAGCGCGTGGCGCCTCGAGGCGCAGCAGCTGCGGCGCCTGCGCCGCAGCGGGTGGCGCAGCCCGCTGCGGGCGGCGACGCTGGCGCAGGCGCTGCTGCTGCTCGCGCTCGGCGCCTGGGGCGGCGCGCCGGCGCTGCTGTTCTGGCTGGTGCAGGCGGCGTACGCGGTGTACTTGCTCGAGGCGATCAACTACGTCGAGCACTACGGGCTCGAGCGGCGCGTCGTCGACGGCCGCGTCGAACCCTTCGGCGTGCAGCACGCGTGGAACGCCGACCACGCACTGACCAACTGCTTCATCGCCAACCTGCAGCGACACAGCGACCACCACATGCACGCGTGGAAGCCGTACGCGACTCTCGAGGCGCTGCCCGGCCCGCAGCTGCCCACCGGCTACGCCGGCGCGTTGTTCCTGGCCTCGGTGCCTCGGCTGTGGTTTCGCGCGATGCACCCGCGGCTGGCGGCGCGCGCCGCGCCGGCGTGAGGCCGGCTGCGGCGCCGGGCACGCGCATGGCCGGTCTCGCCACACTGGCCGCCATCGGCTACGCCGCGCTGCTGGCGCTGCTGTGGGCCACGCAGGAGCGCATGATCTTCCTGCCGCAGCCGCTGCCGGCGGCGCACCGCTTCGACTTCGGCGCCGACGTGCACGAGACCTGGGTCGACGTCGACGGCGCGCGGCTGAACGCGCTGCACCTGCGGCTGCCGGCGCCCGACGGCGTGGTGTTCTTCCTGCACGGCAACGCCGGCAACCTGCAGGGCTGGTTCGCCGGCGCCGACCTGTACCGCCGCGCCAACCACGACCTGTTCATGATCGACTACCGCGGCTACGGCAAGAGCAGCGGGCGCATCGCGAGCCAGGCGCAGCTCGAGGCCGACGTGCGCGCGGCGTGGGGCGCGGTGGCGCCGCACTACGAAGGCCGACGCCGCGTGATCGTCGGCCGCTCGATCGGTGCGGCGCTGGCCGCCACGCTGGCCGCCGAGGTGCGCCCGGACCTGACGGTGCTGGTCTCGCCGTTCGAGAGCCTGCGCGCGCTCGCCGGCGAGGTCTATCCCTGGGCGCCCGCGGCGCTGCTGCGCTACCCGCTGCGCACCGACGAGGCGCTGGCGCGCATCGACACGCCGGTGTGGCTGGTGCACGGCGACGCCGACGAGGTGATCGCCTTCGCGCACGCCGAGCGGCTGCACGCCCGCTTCGCGCACGCCACGCTGCGGCGCGTGCCGGGAGGCGGGCACAACGACCTCGACGCGCACCCCGCGTACCGTGAGGCGATGCGCGCGGCGCTGCGCGCGCGCTGACCCGGCGCGCTGACCCGGCGCGCGGCTACAGCCGGCCGACGCAGTTCGGCGCGCCGCAGCGACAGGCCAGCCGGCCTTCGTGGTGGGTCTCGCCGTAGTCGACGGTGACCTCCTCGCCGGGGGCGATGTCGCGCAGCGCGTAGAACTCGACCCGGCCGGCGCGGATGCACAGCCGCGCGTTCGGCGCGCACGAGTGGTTCGTGAAGCGCATCGGGTCGGTGCTCTTGCGGAAGTCGATCGCGCGGCGCGGCGACAGCTCGACGATCATGATGCGCTCGCTGCGCGTGGCGCGGATGCGCGCCTCGGACACGCTGATGGCCTCACCGCGCACCTCGCCGATCTTGCGCCGCGCCGGGATCGGCTCGGCGGCGAACACGCCGTGGCCGTCGATCGGGCTGCGTGCCACGCGCACGTCGAACTTCTGGTACGGCGGGCGCACGACCGCGGGTTCGACGGCGTTCATGCGACCGCCTGCACACCGACGCGCTGCGGTGCGAGTGCTTCGCAGCGGGCGGGCACGCTCACGGCAGGCCGCGCTCCGGGGCGTGCTCGGGCAGTTCGACGCGCGGCGGTGGCTTCCAGCCCTTCTTGCGGTGCTCGGCGACGATGTGGGTGTAGATGCCGCCGCGCACGTACCACTTCGCGGTGATGCGCGCGAAACGCGGCTGCGTGGCCTTCACGAGGTCGTCGAGGATGCGGTTGGTCACCGCCTCGTGGAAAGCGCCCTCGTCGCGGTAGCTCCAGAAGTACATCTTCAGGCTCTTCAGTTCGACGCACAGGCGGTCGGCGATCATGTCGATCGTGAAGTGCGCGAAGTCGGGCTGTCCGGTCAGCGGGCAGTGGCAGGTGAACTCGGGCACCTGGAACTGGATCACGTAGTCGCGTTCGGGCGCGGGGTTCGGGAACACGTGCAGTTCCTTGCTCGGCGCGCTCGGCGGGCGGGCCGGCTTGGCGCGCTGCTTCGGCGCGGCGGCCGCGGGGGCGGTCTTGGACATCGGATACGGGCTTTCCGGCGGGGCCGCGATGGTATCATCCGCCGCCCCGAGAGCTTGCGCGACGGGGCAAATTTTCTTTGTAAATCAATGACTTGGATGTGCCGTCGCCGACCGGCCGGCGGCGTCCGCGAGGCTGCATGCGCCTGAACCAGATCAAGCTCTCGGGCTTCAAGTCGTTCGCCGAGCCGACCACGTTCCAGCTGCCCGGGCAGCTCGTCGGCGTGGTCGGGCCCAACGGCTGCGGCAAG
>CAZUBF010000204.1:0-4977 GCA_964618555.1 uncultured Azohydromonas sp. | reverse complement strand
GCGCGATCTTCGGCCAACCCGACTACGGGCAGGTCGTCGCCGCGATGCGCGCGGCACTCGCGGCCTGACCCGGGCCGCAGCCCACGCCGGGCAACCGCCCCACGCGCCGCCCGGCTTCAACCGATTGCCGCCGATCCGGCGTCGCCGGTGCGCCAGCGGTGCCCCGTGCTCGGGAGTTGGGTGCGAAGCGGGGAGGGGGGTGGTTCACGTCACCGCGGCCGCTCGAACACCCAGTTCAGCGTCGTGCGCTGGCGCAGCCGGTAGCCGCGCGACGCGAACAGCGCGCCGATCTCGTCGGCGGTGTCGGCCTTGAACTCGGTGATCGCCAGACCCGGCAACAAGGCGTCGGGGGCGTTCGCGAAGAAGTGCCGCAGCACCGGCGGCTCGTGACCCTCGATGTCGATCTTCAGCGCGTCGACGCGTTCGACGCCACGCGCGCGCAGCAGCGCCAGCAGCGTCGTCACGGGCACCTCGACAGCGTCGCGCTCGCCGCCGGCGCGTGCGGCCTCGTGCGCCTGCAGCGTGTTCTCGCCGCGCTGCGCGGGGTTGACCAGCAGCGTCGCGACGCCGTCGTGGTCGCTGAGCGCGGTCGCGCACAGCTCGATCGTCGTCAGGCCGTTGGCGGCGATGTTGAACGCCAGCCGGCGTCGCATCTCGGGGTCGGGCTCGACGGCGATCACGCGCACCCGCTCGCGCAGCCGTGCCAGCACGTGCAGGCTGTACAGCCCGGCGTTGGCGCCGACGTCGACGAAGACCGCGCCGGGCTGCAGCCGCTCACCGAGCAGGCGCAGCTCGTCGGCGTCGGCGCGATGCGGCGCGAACAGCATCTTCGTTTCGGCGATGTTGCCGCGCGGCATGAGCCGCAGCCGCAGCCCCCAGACCTCGACATCCAGCGGCGTGTGCACGCCGTACTTCACCGGCCGGCGCACCAGGTGCGCGAAGCGCTGCGCCACGCGCCCGCCGGCGGCCAGCCGGTGGCAGGCCTGCAAGCGCGCGCGCACTCGCGGTGGTGGCGCGTAGGCGCCCCAGGGCGCGCGGTCGTCGAAGTGCAGCGTGCGCGGCATCGCGCCCGCATTCATCGCGCGGCCGGCGCGATCGAGCTGCGCTGCGGCAGCACCGTGGCGCTGCCGGCGAGCTGCCGGTTGTGCGCCTTGTTGCGTTCGACCTGCTCGGCGTGGCGGTACGAGCGTGGGTGGTCCAGGTGCAGCATCACCAGCGAGTGGCGCGCGCGTTCGCCGCGCACGCCGGCGTTGTTCAGGCGGATCCCCAGGTTGCGGTCGGCGCCGCCGTAGCCCATCGCCTCGTCGAAGCCGGCCACGCGCAGCAGGTCGTCGCGCCACGCGCCGGCGTTGTTGCCGACGAAGGCATCGCGCGGTGTCAGCCGGTCGAGCAGCCGCGCCAGCCACCCGGCACGCAGCATCCGTGCGCGCGGTACCACGACGCCTTGCGAGCGCAGGTACACGGGGTCGAACAGGCGCCGGCTCTCGATCAGCTCGGCGCCGGGTGCGTGTTCGTGGAACGCGGGGGGCAGGTTGACGTGGCTGCCGCCGGCGAGAAAACGCCCGCGCCGCAGGCGCGCCGCGTAGGCGGCAACGAGGTCGTCGCGCGGCACGCAGTCGGCGTCGGTGAAGACGAGGAAGTCGCTGTCGGCTTCGACGATGGCGCGGTTGACGATGCGCCACTTGCCGAACCCGTCGTGCGGCTGGTGCAGGTGGCGCAGCACGAACGCCGCGCGCGGGCGGTGGTGGTCGACGACGGCGCGGACGTCGTCGCGCTCGCCGTCTTCGGCGACGATCAGTTCGTGCGGCGGCGTGTGCTGCACGCGGTAGCCGAGCAGCGTCCAGTCGAGCGCGCGCGCGTTGGCGTGGGCGGCGACGACGACGCCGATGCGCGGCGAGGATGAGGCGGGCGGCACGCCGGGATTGTGCCCGCCGCACCGCGCCGGCGCGGGCGGGCTGCTAGACTCCGATCCATGTTCACTTCGCGCAAGCAGACTCCGCGCTCCAGGTCGATCGACCGGGGAGCTTGGCCCTGGCGTCGCTGGCCCGCCTGAGTCTCGCTCGCCGCCGGCGCCGTCGCGCCGACCGGCGCCCGCCGCCGCCCCGTCGGTCGTCGGCCTTCCCCGCGTGAACCCCGCCGGCCTGCGCCGCGCGGCCGCCACCGGGCCCGGAGAACCCGCCCAGTGATCACCGAACTCGAGTTCCGCAGCCTTGCCGCGCAGGGCTACAACCGCATCGCCCTCATCGCCGAGGCCTTTGCCGACCTCGAAACGCCGCTGTCGCTGTACCTCAAGCTCGCCGGCGGCAGCAAGCACAGCTTCCTGCTCGAGTCGGTCGTCGGCGGCGAGCGCTTCGGCCGCTACTCGTTCATCGGCCTGCCGGCGCGCACGCTGCTGCGCGCCACCGGCACGCGCACCGAGGTCGTCACCGACGGCGCCGTCGTCGAGACGCACGACGGCAACCCGCTGGACTTCATCGCCGCGTACCGGCAGCGCTTCAAGCCGGCGCTGCGCCCGGGTCTGCCGCGCTTCTGCGGCGGGCTCGCCGGCTACTTCGGCTACGACACCGTGCGCTTCATCGAGAAGCGGCTGGCGGCCACGCGCAAGAGCGGCGGCGTCGGGACGCCCGACGTGATGCTGCTGCAGACCGAGGAACTGGCCGTGATCGACAACCTGTCGGGGCGGCTGTACCTGATCGTGTGGGCCGACCCGCGGCAGGCCGAGGCGTACTTTCACGGCAAGAAGCGCCTGGGCGAACTGACCGACCGGCTGCGCTTCTCGGTGACGGCGCCGCAGGTGCGCCGCGGGCCGTCGTACGCGGTCGAGCGCGAGTTCGCGAAGGCCGACTTCATGCGCGCCGTCGAGCGCGCGAAGGAATACATCGCCGCCGGCGACTGCATGCAGGTCGTGATCGGCCAGCGGCTGAGGAAGCGCTACACCGAAAGCCCGCTGTCGCTGTACCGCGCGCTGCGCTCGCTGAACCCGAGCCCGTACATGTACTACTACGACATGGGCGGGTTCCAGATCGTCGGCGCCAGCCCCGAGATCCTGGTGCGCGACGAGCAGGACGCCGAGGGTCACCACACGGTGACGGTGCGGCCGATCGCCGGCACCCGCCCCCGCGGCGCGACGCCGGATCAGGACAAGGCCAACGAGGCGGAACTGCTCGCCGACCCGAAGGAGCGCGCCGAGCACGTGATGCTGATCGACCTGGCGCGCAACGACGTCGGCCGCATCGCCGAGACCGGCAGCGTCAAGGTGACCGAGGCCTTCGGCATCGAGCGCTACTCGCACGTGATGCACATCGTCAGCAACGTCGAGGGGCGGCTGAAGTCGGGGCTTTCGGCGCTCGACGTGCTCCGGGCGAGCTTTCCGGCGGGCACGCTCAGCGGTGCGCCGAAGATCCGTGCGATGGAGATCATCGACGAGCTCGAGCCGGTCGAGCGCGGCATCTACGGTGGTGCGGTCGGCTACCTGAGCTTCGCCGGCGACATGGACGTGGCCATCGCGATCCGCACCGGCGTCGTCAAGGACAACGTGCTGTACGTCTCGGCCGGAGCCGGCGTGGTCGCCGATTCGGTGCCCGAGCTCGAGTGGAACGAGACCGAGGCCAAGGCGCGCGCGGTGCTGCGCGCGGCCGAGCTGGTCGAGGAGGGGTTCTGACCATGCTGCTGATGATCGACCAACTTCAGGTGGGTCTCACGGCATCCCACCAAGGCCCGCAAACCCGCGCCAGTGCTGGAGATTCGGGCTCCTGACGTCCCACGGCGGACCGCTCCAGCCCGGCGAAAAGCGGGTATCGATGCGGGTATCGTGATGCGTCGACTTCGCAGTCGCAGCGTCGCCCTGTGTGACCTCGCAGCGAGGTCCAAAGCCAATCGTTGCCGGCAAGGCGAATTTGCGCGTTCCCGGACCGGCCATACTGACGAGGGGCGGCGATCAGTGGAGCGGCAGACCCATCGACTGACGTTCACGACTTGAGGAAATGAATCAACGGGGGTGAGTGAACGTGGCTCAGACAGACTTTGCAGCGGTCGTTGATGAAGCAACGCGGCCATACCTGAAGCGGATGCCCGGCGGCGCTACCGATGCTCGCGAGCGCCTCGCGCTGATTGACGTTCTCATCCGGATCGCCTACACGCTGGTGATATGCGCTAGCAGGAAGGCTGGTGCCGTTCCCATCCATGCACACGCGGTACCGGGAACTGGGAGCATGTTGGCTTCCATCGCATCGGCCCAGTCGTGGCCCGACGCGGAGACCGCGCACTGGGCAGTGCGTGTCATAGGCCACGTGGCGAGGGACTTCGTGGCGCTGTCGGGTCAGTTCAACTCCAACTCCAAACTCCCAGCGTTCAAGACGGTTAGGAATCAATTCGCCCACGGATACGCGTTGCCTGCGCGCGACGATGAAGCGAAAGAGATAACCGAACGGCTAAAGCGATTGCAGGAGGCACTGAAGGCGAGCCTCGACGCTCAACTTGGTGAGTTTCAGCTTGTTGATGCAGGGAGTGGCGCCGAACTGCTAGGTAAGAAGCCCGAGCTGAGCTTGAGCGTGGGGCCGTTCTGGTCTTGGATTCGTGAAGACTCAGCCTGGGGGATTTACTCGCACTACGGCCAGGATGGCCTCTTCTATCTCGTGCCCGGACATCAGGTCGCGTTGAGGCGAGACGACCACTCAACGAGTCAATTCGAGAGGCACTTTCTGCCTGAGACGCGCGGCAGTTCGCCTTTGGTCGGGCGGCACGTCAAGGATGTAGTGCGTGACATCGCGGCGTTCACGGAGGACGGAGTTGCTCCAAGCTATTGCTTTGGCGACGATGCCGAGGTGGGCGTCGTGTTGATCCCGTGGGTGCGATCCACCAGCGATACGAATCAAGAACGGGTGGATCGATTCAGGATTGGCCCTGACAACCAGTACCAATGGTTAAGGAAGGTCTGCAAAACCCCGTGCCGATCCGAGTGGCGGCCGCGGGCGTGAG
>CAZUBF010000203.1:0-4991 GCA_964618555.1 uncultured Azohydromonas sp. | reverse complement strand
CCTTCAGCGGCGGCTGGCCCTGCGCCTGCGCGGCGGCGCTCAGGCCCAGCGCGGCAAGCGCGGCGACCGCGCCGAGCGCGGCGCGGCGGGGGAGGTGGGTCGTCATCGGGAGGCTCCTCGGTTGGGGTGGTGGCGAGCGAATCCGGTGATCGCGTCGATCAGCGCGTCGGGTTGGTCGCGGTGTGGCGAGTGGCCGCAGTCGGCCAGTTCGAGCAACTGCGTGTGCGGCACGCGCCGCGCGATGCCTCGGATCTGCTCGAGCGTGCCGTACTCGTCGTCGTGCCCCTGCACCGCCAGCAGCGGGCAGCGGATCGCGGCGATCTCGGCCTCGATCGACCAGTCGCGAAACGGCGGGTGCAGCCAGATGTCGTTCCAGCGCCAGAACGCGACGTCGGGGTCGTCGTGATACTTCGCGAGCCGGTCGCGCAGGTCGGTGCCGAGGTAGGCCTCGCGCGCCTTGGCGATGCTCGTCACCGACAGGTCCTCGACGACGATGTGCGGTGCGAGCACGACGAGCCCGGCGACACGCTGCGGGAACCGCGCCGCGTACAGCAGCGCGATCGAGCCGCCGTCGCTGTGGCCGAGCAGCCAGGGCGGCTGCACGTCGGGGTCGATGCGCAGCGCGTCGAACAGCGCCGGCAGCACTTCGTGCGCCTGACGGTGCATGAAGTCCAGCTCCCAACCCTGCTCGGGGTCGATCAGCTTCGAGCCGCCGTAGCCCGGGCGCGAGTACACCAGGCCGCGCCAGCCCAGCGCATCGCACAGGCGCTGCGGGAAGTCCTTCCACATCGCCACCGACCCCAATCCCTCGTGCAGGAACACGAGCAGCGGCGTGCCGAAGCGCTCGCGGGCGATCCAGCGGTGCTCGACGATGACGCGCAGTCCGTTCCAGTCGATCTCGACGTGTTCGACCCCGCTCACGATGCCGCCGCCTCGCGCTCGCGCAGCCGGAAGCGCTGGATCTTGCCGGTGGCGGTCTTCGGCAGTTCGTCGAGGAACTCGATCTGCCGCGGGTACTTGTACGGCGCGAGCCGGTCCTTGACGAAGGCCTTCAGTTCGTCCTCGCTGGCGGCGGCGCCGGGCTTGAGCACGACGAAGGCCTTGGTCTTGGTCAGGCCCTCGGTGTCGGGCACGCCGATCACCGCCGCCTCGAGCACTGCCGGGTGCTGCACCAGCGTGGCCTCGACCTCGAACGGGCTGACGTAGATGCCGCTGACCTTGAGCATGTCGTCGCTGCGCCCGGCGTAGGTGTAGCTGCCGTCGGGGTTGTGCACGTACTTGTCGCCGCTCTTGGTCCAGCCGCCCTGGAACGTCTCGCGGGTTTTCGTGCGGTTGCCCCAGTACATCATCGCCGCCGACGGTCCGTGGACGTACATGTCGCCGGGTTCGCCGTCGGGCACCGCGGCACCGTCCTCGCCGCGCAGGTCGATCGTGTAGCCCGGCACCGGCCAGCCGGTGGTGCCGTAGCGCACGCGGTCGGGGCGGTTGGAGATGAAGATGTGCAGCATCTCGGTCGAGCCGATGCCGTCGACGATGGGCACGCCGAACTGACGCTCGAAGCGTTCGCCGAGCTCGGCCGGCAGCGCCTCGCCGGCCGACGACACCAGGCGCAGCGCGATCTCGCCGCGCGCCGGCACGTTCGGCGCGGCGAGCATGCCGGCGAATCCGGTCGGCGCGCCGTAGAACACCGTCGGCTTGACGCTGCCGACCTCGCCGCGCCAGCGCCGGAACACCGCGTCGGGGGTCGGGCGCTCGGCCATCAGCAGCACCGTGGCGCCCACCGACAGCGGGAAGGTCAGCGCGTTGCCGAGCCCGTAGGCGAAGAACAGCTTGGCCGCCGAGAAGCACACGTCGCTGTCTTTCAGCCCGAGCACGGCCTTGCCGTACAACTCGGCGGTCCAGTAGGGGTTGGCGTGGGAGTGCACCGTGCCCTTGGGCCGGCCGGTCGAGCCCGACGAGTACAGCCAGAAGCCGGGATCGTCGCCACCGGTGCGCGCCGGCCGCGTCAACGGCGGCTGCGCCTGCAGGAAGGCCTCGAAGTCGACCTCGGCCGGCTGCGGTGGAGACGACGCCGACGGCGCGGCCCTCAGCGGCGCCTGCGGTCGCGACACGATCACGCGCTGCACCTCGTGGTCGGCCTTGATCAGGGCCGCCGACAGCGCCGGCAGCAGCGCGCCCGACACCAGCGCCGCCTGCGCGCGCGAGTGCTCGAGCATGTAGGCGTAGTCGTCGGGCGTCAGCAGCGTGTTGACCGCCACCGGCACGATGCCGGCGTACATCGCGCCGAGGAACGCGACCGGCCAGTCGTTGGCGTCGTGCATCAGCAGCAGCACGCGCTCCTCCCGCTTGACGCCCAGCGCGCGCAGTCCGGCGCCCACGCGGCGCACGCGCTCGTCGAGCTCGCCGTAGCTCAGGCGTCCCACGTCGTCGACGAAGGCGGTGCGCGCGGCGCGCCCCGCGTTGAGCTGCAGCAGGTGCTGCGCGAAGTTGAACGCCTCCGCGGGCGGCGCGACGCCGGGGGGGGGCATCGGCAGGGGCTGGGTCATCACCGTCTCCTCGGGTGCGGCCGCGACGCGCGGCGCGCGGGACTCACTCACTTCGTGAAATCGATGCGTCCTTCGGGCAGCAGGTACAACACCAGCGCGCGGCCCTGCGACACCGTCGGGCGGTGCGCGCTGCCCGGCGGACACACCAGCCAGCCGGCCGGGCGGCCGTCGAAGCGCGCGTCGCCCTCGATGGGCATGATCAGGTCGATCTCGCCGTTCGGGTGCACGTGGTGCGGACCGGCGATGTCGGTCATGTCGACCACGTCGACCGAGAACCCGTGCAGGTCGTCGGCCGGCTTGAAGATGCGCCCGTAGCGGATGCCGCCGCCCTCGCGGTCGCACAACCAGCCGGCGGCGACGCCGGCCTCGCAGGCGGCTTTCAGGCGGCGATAGGTCGCGCTGTCGGCGCCATGTTCGCGGTTGAGCCAGGCGTCGAGGCCGGCGTCGAGCGCACGGCCGGCCAGCTGCGCGGTCAGCTGCGCGATTTCGGCGCGCAAGTCGGTCGGGGTCATCGGTGGCTTCCGTGGACGACCGGCCGGCGCTTGCCGATCCCGGTCTGATGAAGTATTGTGCTTGCGAACAATGTAGGGTGGATTGGTTTGTGATGTCAAGCACGATAGTTCATGGCGCGGCGTCGACACCGAGCGCAAACCCCGGGGGCGGGACGGACACCGCGGTGGAACTGGAGGACCGGGAGGAGAAGAACCCGTTCCTGGTCGCGCTCGGCGAGCGGGTGCGCGCGCTGCGCGCGCGCCGCGGCATGACGCGCAAGGCGGTGGCGCTGGCCGCCGACGTGTCGGAGCGCCACCTCGCGAACCTGGAGTACGGCGTCGGCAATGCGTCGATCCTGATCCTGCTGCAGGTCGCGCAGGCGCTGCAGTGCTCGCTGGCCGAGTTGATCGGCGACGTGACGACCTCGTCGCCCGAGTGGCTGCTGATCCGCGAATTGCTCGAGCACCGCGACGAGGCGACGCTGCACCGCGTGCGCGTGGCCGTCGGCCAGATGCTCGGCACCGGCGGCGCGCACGGGCAGGGCGGGGCGCAGCGCAGTGCACGCGTCGCGCTGATCGGACTGCGCGGCGCCGGCAAGTCGACGCTGGGGCAGATGCTCGCGGACGACCTGGGCTTCCCGTTCGTCGAGCTCAGCCGCGAGATCGAGCAGTTCGCCGGCTGCAGCATCGCCGAGATCCAGGCGCTGTACGGACAGAACGCGTATCGCCGCTACGAGCGCCGCGCGCTCGAGGAGGCGATCCAGATCTACCCCGAGGCGGTGATCGCGACGCCCGGGGGCATCGTGTCGGACCCGGCGACGTTCAACCTGCTGCTCGCGCACTGCACCACGGTGTGGTTGCAGGCGAGCCCCGAGGACCACATGAAGCGCGTGGTGGCGCAGGGCGATCTGCGGCCGATGGCCGCCAGCCGCGAGGCGATGGACGACCTCAAGGGCATCCTCGCCGGGCGCGGGGCCTTCTATTCGAAGGCCGACCTGCACGTCGACACCAGTGCACAGTCGCTGGCGGGTGCCTTCGAGGTGCTGCGCCGGGCAGTGCGGCAGCTGCTGCAGCTGACGCTGTGAAGCCGTCCGAGTCGACGCTGAACAGGCAAAATAATGCTTGACACGGTTTCGATGAACGCATTAAGATGCATCATTCTGAATGCAGATCAATGCATTCCGGCTCAACAGAGGACCGCAACATGAGCGAATCACCGCGCGTCGAGTACCAGACCGATCCGTCGAAGTACCGCCACTGGAAGCTCAGCTTCGAAGGGCCGGTGGCCACGCTGGCCGCCGACTTCGACGAGAACGCCGGGTTGCGTCCCGGCTACAAGCTCAAGCTCAACAGTTACGACCTCGGTGTCGACATCGAACTCAACGACGCGCTGAACCGCATCCGCTTCGAGCATCCCGAAGTGCGCACGGTGGTGGTCACCAGCCTGAAGGACAAGGTGTTCTGCTCGGGCGCCAACATCTTCATGCTCGGGGTGTCCAGCCACGCCTGGAAGGTGAACTTCTGCAAGTTCACGAACGAGACGCGCAACGGCCTGGAGGACTCCTCCCGGCACTCGGGACTGAAGTTCCTCGCGGCGGTGAACGGCGCCTGCGCCGGCGGCGGCTACGAGCTCGCGCTCGCCTGCGACGAGATCATCCTGGTCGACGACCGGTCCAGCGCGGTGAGCCTGCCCGAGGTCCCGCTGCTCGGCGTGCTGCCGGGCACCGGCGGCCTGACGCGCGTGACCGACAAGCGCCACGTGCGGCACGACCTCGCGGACATCTTCTGCACCACGACCGAAGGCGTGCGCGGCCAGAAAGCGAAGGACTGGCGCCTCGTGGACGACATCGCGAAACCCGCGGTGTTCGCGCAGAAGGTCCGGGAGCGCGCGCTCGAGCTCGCCAAGCGGAGCGACCGGCCGGCGGAGGCGAAGGGCGTGGCGCTCACCCCGCTC
>CAZUBF010000202.1:0-5026 GCA_964618555.1 uncultured Azohydromonas sp. | reverse complement strand
AGGAGGCGCCGGCGCCGGGGATCCCCCGCCGCATCATCGAGCGCATCGGCGACCGCTGCGCCGCCGCGTGCAAGAAGATCGGCTACCGCGGCGCCGGCACCTTCGAGTTCCTTTACGAGGGAGGCGAGTTCTACTTCATCGAGATGAACACCCGCGTGCAGGTCGAGCATCCGGTGACCGAGATGGTCACCGGCATCGACATCGTGCAGCAGCAGATCCGCATCGCCGCCGGCGAGAAGCTGCCGTTCTCGCAGCGCCAGATCCAGATGCGCGGCCACGCGATCGAGTGCCGCGTCAACGCCGAGGATCCTTACACCTTCGTGCCGTCGCCCGGGCGCATCACGATGTGGCACGCGCCCGGCGGACCCGGCGTGCGTGTCGACAGCCACGCCTACACCAACTACTTCGTGCCGCCGAACTACGATTCGATGATCGGCAAGATCATCGTGCACGGCGACACGCGCGAGCAGGCGCTCGCGCGCATGCGCACCGCCCTGCTCGAGACGCTGGTCGAGGGCATCCAGACCAACATCGCACTGCACCGCGAGTTGATGGTCGACGCAAAGTTCGTCGAGGGCGGCACCAGCATCCACTACCTCGAGCGCTGGCTGGGCCAGCACGAGCGCTGAGGCGCGCCGCCGCCGTGCACGAACTCGTCCTGCGCGCGCCCGAGCCGCTGGTCGAGGCGCTGTCCGATGCGCTGATGGGCGAGCTCGACGCGCTGTCGGTGTCGGTCGAGGACGCCGACGCAGGCAGCGACGGCGAACGCGCGCTGTTCGGCGAACCCGGCCTGCCGACGCCGGCGCAGGCCTGGCCGCATTCGACGCTTCGTGCGCTGTTCGCCGACGAGCGGCGCGCCACCGACGCGGCGACGCTGCTGGCCGCGCAGGACTGGGCGCAGGGCCTGCACGTCGAGGCGATCGCCGCGGTGCCCGACGCCGACTGGGTGCGGCTGACGCAGGCGCAATTCGCGCCGGTGCAGATCACGCCGACGTTCTGGATCGTGCCGAGCTGGCACGAGCCGCCGGCGCAGGCCGAGCGCGTGATCCGACTCGACCCGGGCCAGGCCTTCGGCACCGGCACCCACCCGACGACGCGCATGTGCCTGCGCTGGATCGCCGCGCAGGACGCCGCGCGCCGCGCAGGCTGGACGCGCGTGCTCGACTACGGCTGCGGTTCGGGCGTGCTGGCGATCGGCGCCGCGCTGCACGGCGCTCGTGGCATCGACGCCGTCGACATCGACGCTGCCGCGGTCGACGCGGCGCGCGCGAACGCGGCGGCCAACGGCGTGTCGCTGAACGCCGGCGGCCCCGAGCGGGCGCAGGGCGCGTACCCGCTGGTGCTGGCGAACATCCTGGCGCAGCCACTGAAGCTGCTCGCGCCGCTGCTCGCCGGCCACGTCGCGCCCGGCGGCGACCTGGTGCTGGCCGGCATCCTCGAGCGCCAGGCCGACGAACTGCGCGCGGCGTACGCGCGCTGGTGCGACCTCGGGGTGGCCGACCGCGACGACGGCTGGGTGCTGATGCACGCGCGGCGCCTCGCGCCGACGATGCGCATGGCATGATTCCGCGCATGAGCGCGCAGCCACGCCGTGCACCGAGGGCCGTGCCGCCGCGCGCTGCGGCCCGGCGGGCGTTGTGGAGTCGCGACGCATGACGCTGGCCACGCGGTGCACCTCGTGCGGCACGGCGTTCCGCGTCGTGCAGGACCAGCTCAAGGTCTCCGACGGGTGGGTGCGCTGCGGGCGCTGCGCCGCGGTGTTCAACGCCACCGAGAGCCTGTTCGATCTCGACGCGCTGGCGCCGGCCGGCCCGACGCCGCCCCCCGCACCACCGCCACCGCCGCCACCGCCCCCCTCGACGGTCGCCGCCGCGACAGACGCCGGCGAAGCCGTCCGCGGCGACATGGCGCCTTCGGCGGCCGAAGGCGCGTGGGTCACGCCAACCCCGGCGAGCGACGAGCCCGGCGCCGATGCGGCGGCCGTCGTGCCCGACCCGGCGGTGGAGCCGCCGCGCCACGAACCCCGGCCGGAGGCGTCGCCCGATGCCGCCGAATACGCCGCCGATTCGTGCGACGCGCCCGGGCAAGTGCAAGCCGCTCAACCCGACGCCGAGGCCGCGCAGGCCGGCGCGGCCGGCGTCGATGCCGCCGACGCCGCGGCGAGCGTCGCCACCTCCGCGGCGCCGGCCGCACCGACCTTCGTGCGCAAGGCCGAGCGCGCCGCGCGATGGCAGTCGCGCGAGGCCCGCGCCGCACTCGTCACCGCGGCGCTGCTGCTGGCCGGAGCTGCCGCGCTGCAGGCCGCACGCGGCTTCCACGCCACGATCGCCGCGCAGTGGCCGCAGTCGCGCAGTTGGCTCGACCCGCTGTGCGGGCTGGCCGGCTGCGAGGACCCGCCGCGCCGACGCCTCGATGCGCTCGCCGTCGAGAGCAGCTCGCTGGTCACCGTCGCCGGCACCGACTGGACGCGACTGACGCTGGTGCTGCACAACCGCGACCGCGCGCGTGTGCTCCTGCCCGCGGTCGAGCTCACGTTGACCGACGCGCAGGGCGCGGTCGTGGCGCGCAAGGTGCTGACGATGAACGACCTGGGCACCGACCGCACCGCGATCGACGCCCGCAGCGAACTCGGTCTGCAGGCGGTCCTCGACCCCGGCGCGCAGCGCATCGTCGGCTACACGATCGAGCTCTTCTACCCCTGACCCTGCCGATGCCTCCGGCCCGCCGCGTGCGCGCCGCGCGCCCTGCCCACGCCCCATGGCGGCATGCCGCCGCCACCTCGGAGACCCCATGCCTGCGCTGATCTGCGGCTCGCTCGCGTTCGACACCATCACCAACTTCCACGGCCGCTTCGCGCAGCAGATCCTGCCCGAGCAGGTGCACATCCTGAACGTGTCGTTCCTCGTGCCGACGCTGCGGCGCGAGTTCGGCGGCTGCGCCGGCAACATCGCCTACACGCTGGCCCAGCTCGGCGGGGCGCCGGTGGTGATGGCCGCGCTCGGCAGCGACGGCGCCGACTACCTGTCGCGGCTGCAGGCGCTGGGCATCGACACCTCTTGCGTGCGTGTCGAGCCGGGGCACTACACCGCGCAGGCGATCATCATCACCGACGACGACAACAACCAGATCACCGCCTTCCACCCGGGGGCGATGATGCAGGCGCACCTGACACCGGTGCCGCCGCGCGCCGATCTGAGGGTGGGCATCATCGCGCCCGACGGTCGCGATGCGATGCTGCAGCACGCCGAGCAGATGCATGCGGCCGGCATCCCGTTCGTCTTCGACCCCGGCCAGGGCCTTCCCATGTTCGACGGCGACGAACTGCGCGGCTTCGTCGAGCGGGCGACCTGGGTTGCAGTCAACGACTACGAGGCACGCATGCTGTGCGAGCGCACCGGGCTCGACCTCGCACAGCTGTCGCGCTCGCACCTGCAGGGTGTGATCGTCACGCTGGGCGCCGACGGCTGCGAGCTGTGGGTGCGCGGCGAACGCACGCACGTGCCGGGCGTGCCGGCCGCGCAGGTCGTCGACCCCACCGGCTGCGGCGACGCGTTCCGCGGCGCCCTGCTCTACGGGCTCGAGCGCGGCTGGCCGCTGGAGCGCTGCGTCGCGCTGGGCAACCGCGTCGGCGCGCTGAAGATCGCCTGCCGCGGCGGGCAGAACCATCACGTCGGGCGTGACATCCTGCCGTCGTGAACCGCGGCGGCGCGCGGCGACGCTTCAGCGCCGCGGCCGTTCGTCGATATGCGCTCCATGATGGACACGCAACTGCTGCTGTGGATGGCCGCATCGGCCGTCGTCTCGGGACTCGCCGTCGGCGCCGGCGTCGGCTGGTGGACGATGCGCACCGTCAAGGCGCTGCGCACGCGCCTCGAGCATGCCGAGCAGGCTCGCGCGACCGCTCACGAGCGTTCGCGCCAGGCGCGCCAGCAGGTGGCGCAGCTGCAGCAGGCGCTCGCCACGGCAAAGGCCCAGCAGGCCGCCGCCGGTGAAGCCGCCAAGGCGAAGAAGGTGGACGACACCCCCTCGCGCCGCGAACAGCTCGCGCGCAAGCTCGACGACGAGCCGACGCTGGTGCTGCCCCGCCGCGAACTGCCCGCCGACGGTTTCGCCGACACGATGCCGTTCCAGGACTGACGCGCGGGCGCACGGCGCCTGCGCGATGGCGCGCGGCGACGACCCTGCGCGCGCTCGCGTCGCGACCGCATCGCCGCGATGCGGCGGGGCCGGCGGGCGGATCGGGGAGAAAAAAAGACCCGGCCGCAGCCGGGTCTTCGTCGGCCTGCGGCCGTCGCTCAGGGCTTGTTGCCGGTCGGGAACGGCCACGCGGCCGCCGGACTCAGCGTCGTCTTCGCCGCCGGTGCTGCAGGGGCAGGCTTGGCAGCCGGCTTCTTCGCCGCCTTCTTCGCCGCCGCCTTCTTCGCCGGGGCCTTCTTGGCCGGCGCCTTCTTGGCCGGCGCCTTCTTGGCCGCGGCCTTCTTCGCCGGCGCCTTCTTGGCCGCCGCCTTCTTCGCCGGGGCCTTCTTCGCCGGAGCGGCCTTCTTCGCCGGCGCCTTCTTCGCCGCCGCCTTCTTGGCCGGGGCCTTCTTCGCCGGAGCGGCCTTCTTCGCGACGATCTTCTTCGCCGGGGCCTTCTTCGCGGCCGCCTTCTTCGCGGGGGCCTTCTTGGCCGTTGCGGCCTTCTTCGCAGTTGCCATTTCGATCTCCTTGATCAAGTTGCGAAATCTCCGCGCTCGCATGCAGCGCGGAATTCACCCGCGGGACTCGCCGAGGCAGGTCGCGCCTGCGTCGGTTCCCCGCGCGGTGAACGGGGTTGCGGACCACGCCGGCCGCTTCTGCGGTGACCGTGCGTTGTCCGCGGGTCTTGATCTCTCACCAGGCAGTGCAGTGCGGCCGCGGGGCCGGACTCACTCCCAAGACAGGGCGCCTCCAGTCTGGTACTCGATGACGCGCGTCTCGAAGAAGTTGCGCTCCTTCTTCAGGTCGATCATCTCGCTCATCCACGGGAACGGGTTCTCCTCGTTCG
>CAZUBF010000201.1:0-5057 GCA_964618555.1 uncultured Azohydromonas sp. | reverse complement strand
GACCTGGCGACGATCATGTACACCTCGGGCACCACCGGCAAGCCCAAGGGCGTGATGCACACCTTCGGCAACTTCGCGCGGGTGCTGGTGCAGGGGCTCAAGCGCATCCCGCTGAACGAGCAGTCGCGCATGCTCAGCTACCTGCCGCTGTCGCACGTGGTCGAGCGCGCGCTGGTCGAACACGGGCAGCTGTATACCGGCATGCACGTGTACTTCGCCGAGAGCCTCGAGACCTTCGCGCAGGACCTGCAGCGTGCCCGCCCGACGGTGTTCTTCAGCGTGCCGCGGCTGTGGGTCAAGTTTCAGCGCGGCGTGCTGCACAAGATGCCGGAGAAGAAGCTCGAGCTGTTCCTGAAGATCCCGATCCTCGGCGGCATCGTCAGGAAGAAGATCCTCTCCGCCCTCGGCCTCGACCAGTGCATCTTCGCCGTCGGCGGCGCCGCGCCGCTGCCGCCGGAGCTGCTGCGCTGGTACCAGCGTCTGGGCCTGCAGGTGGCCGAGGGCTACGGCATGACCGAGAACCTGGGCGCCAGCCACATCTCCACCGGCGACCCGGCGGAGTTCGGCACCGTGGGCCGCGTCTACGACGACGTCGACTGCCGCATCGCGCCCGACACCGGGGAGATCCAGGTGCGCTCGCCGTGGACGATGACCGGCTACTACAAGCAGCCCGAGCTGACCGCCGAGACGGTCACCGCCGACGGTTGGCTGAAGACCGGCGACAAGGGGACGATCGACGCCCAGGGACGGCTGCGCATCACCGGCCGCGTGAAGGACCTGTTCAAGACCAGCAAGGGCAAGTACGTGGCGCCCGCGCCCATCGAGGACCGGCTGGTGATGCACGCCGCCGTCGAGGCCTGCTGCGTCACCGGAGCCAACCTGGGCCAGCCGCTGGGGCTGGTGATGCTCAGCGCCGAGGCGGTGCAGCAGGCGGCCACGCCGGCGGGCAAGGCCGAGCTCGAAGCGTCGCTGGCCGAGCACCTGAAGGCGGTCAACGCGACGCTCGATCCGCACGAGCAGATGGACTGCATCGTCGTGATGATCGAAGCCTGGACCGTCGACAACGACCTGATCACCCCGACCTTCAAGGTCAAGCGCAACAAGATCGAGGACGCGTTTGCCGCGCAGTACGTGCGCTGGGAGAGCAGCGGCAAGCCGGTGATCTGGCACGGCGCCTGACGGCGCCCCACGGCGCCCCTGCGGCGCGCCACGCACGACCGGCGCACGGCGCGCCGCTGGCGCCGGTCGCGCTCAGCCGCCCGGCGCCAGCGCCGCCGCGGGGCGGGTGGCGTTTTTCAGCCGGGCGAGCTTGGACTCGTACATCGCGCGCGCCGTGCGCGTGTGGCTGTTCTCGAGCGCCAGCGCCAGCTGCCGCCGCGCCTGCTCGTGCTCGCCCAGCGCCTGGTGCGCCGCCGCGAGCCAGAAGTGCACCTCGTGGTAGCTGGCGTCGCGCGCCAGTTCGCGCTCGAACCAGCGCCTGGCCTGGGCGTAGTCGCCGTCGCGCATCGCGGTGCGACCCAGCGCGAGGAAGTGCAGCGGCGGGTGCGACTCGGCGCGCGCCAGCCGCTCGTTCCACGCTGCGGCCTCGTCGTGGCGCCCCTGTCGCTGCAGCACCGGCACCAGGTTGGCCATCGCCACCGTGTGCCGCGCGTCGCGCTCGAGCACCGTGCGCAGCACCCGTTCGGCGGCTGCCGGCAGGTCGCGCCGCAGGTAGATCACCGCCAGCGTGTTGTAGGCGGCGAGGAAACCCGGGTCGCGGCGCATCGCCTCGCGCGCGTGCCAGTACGCCAGGTCGAGCTCGCCGTCGATCATCAGCTCGGCGGCGCGGTTGTTCAGGTACATCGCGACCACGGTGGCCTCGCCGATCGCGCGCGCCCGCGCGCCGCGCAGGTCCTCGGGAGGCAGGAAGTCGACGAGCAGCTCGTCGCGGCCGTCGACCGACGGGCCGCGGCCGAGCTTGCGCCCGAGGCTGACGTTGACGTGGCCGTTCGAAAGGACCAGATCGCCGCTGCGGCTCCAGCTGCTGTCGACGACCACGCTCTGGTAGCGCACCGGCAGGCCCATCGACTTGGCCAGCGCGGAGGTCATGGCCACCAGCGACAGGCAGTTGCCCGCGCGCTCGTCGAACGCCTGCGCCGCGGTGCGCGTCAGCGTCGAGTCGTATTCGATGCGCAGCTTGCGCCCGTACAGCGCGTCGACCAGCACGCGGCGCGGGTCGGCGGTGCCGAGCACCAGCTCGCTGGCGACGAAGCGGCGCATCGCGTCGCTGAGCGCGAACAGCGCGCTGCCGTCGACCGGAGCCGGCGGCGCAGCGAAGCGGCCATCCTCGAACAGCGCGTCGACCCGCGGCGCGTCGGGCACGCCGGCGCAGGCGCCGACGAGTGCCGCAAACACGGCGGCGATCAGGGCGCGGATGACGCGGGGCAGCATCGCATGGGCTTCGGCGGCCGCCGGGGGGGCCGCCCAGTGGGCCATCGTACGCCGCGCCGTCGCGTCAGTCGAGCTTCACCTCGGTGCGCACGGTGCCGGCGCGCTCGCAGCGCGCGGTCAGCGCCAGCCGCGTGCCGGCGGGCGCGCGCACGACCCACTCGGCGACCGCGCGGTCGGCGGTGACATCGCGCTGCGGCAGGAACGCCTGCAGCGAGGTCTTCGGCGCGTGGCCGGCCAGGTGCGGTCCCTCGATGCGCGGCTTGCCGCCGACCAGCGACACCGCCGGCGCGTCGCCCGCGTCGGGCAGGTGGATCTCGAAGACCACGCCGCGCGCGGTCTTGCGGTCGACCGCACGCTGGGTGACGTGGCTCGGCAGGTAGCCGGCGTTGCCCACCGCGAAGCGCACCCGCCAGCTGTCCTCGCCGAGCCGGCGCACCTCGGTGCGCAGCAACTCGAGCCGCGGCAGCGACAGCGCGAGCTGCGCCAGCCACGCCGGGAAGCGCGCGGCCTCGCGCTCGCGCAGCGCCGGCGGCGGGTTGCGCCAGAAGTTCATCTTGTCCCAGCCGCCGATCTCGACCTCGCCGAGTTGCGGGTGGTGGAACGGCTTCCAGTCGACGTGCGCCTGCCCGCCGCAGTGCTCGTCGCTCCACTTCAGCAGTTTCAGGTCGTCGGCCACCGGGTGGTCGCGGTACCACTCGATCCACTTGTAGTCGGTGATGCCGGCCTCCTTGTTCGGCGCCCAGATCTCGACCGTCCAGAACAGCGCGCCGAGGTGCTCGTAGACCCAGTCCTGAGTGCCGGTGATGATCTCCTTCGGGTGGTACTTGAACTCGTGGAAGATGCTGATCGCCGGGTAGCCGGTGAGCTTCGCGCCGATGTCGGACAGGCGCTTGTAGATCCACAGGTCCTCGGGCGTCATGTCGTCGTCGCTTTGCGTGCCCATCGGCCGCAGGATCACGCCGCTGTGCGTGTGGAAGCTGACCGCCGCGCCGATGTTGCGGTGCGCGAAGAAGAAGTCGACCATGGCGCGCACCTCGGGCTCGCTGGTCGGGTACGGGCCGGCGCCGGGCTGCTCGAACTCCTGGCGCCAGTAGGCGGGGAAGTTGCGGTTCAGGTCCAGGCCCTCACGGTCCTTGTTGACGGTGATCGTCAGCCCGTCGAAGTCGCGCACGAAGCCTTCGGGCACGATGCGGTAGTAGGTGCCGCCGAACTCGCCGGGCTCGCGCGGGATCATCAGTCGCGGGTCGTCGGGGTGGCACTTGTACGGCCCATGCGGGTCGCGGATGCGCATGCTCAGGATGCGCCCGTCGCCGTCGACGTCTTCGATCGTCAGACCGTCGACCGGCTCCTCGTCGTAGGGGTATGGCCGCGTCGAGCTGCGGATGTGGCGCGGCCTCGGCAACAGTGCCAGCTCGGCGCCGTCGGGGTTCAGCCGCGGGCAGATGTAGACGGTGCGCGTGTCGAGCAGCTGCGTGACCTGCGCATCCTCGCCGTAGCCGGCCACCAGCCGGTGCAGCCAGTACAGGCAGGCGGTCGACGCCGTCAGCTCGGCGGCGTGGATGTTGCCGTCGACCCAGAACGCCGGGCGGTCGAGGTCGTCGCCGCTGGGATGGTGGGTCAGCACCGCGACCCAGATGTCGCGCCCCTCGTGGCTGCGGCCGATCGACCGCAGCGACACCAGGTCGGGGCGCGCGGCGGCGTAGTCGTGCAGCAGCCGCGTCAGTTCGGCGTGGCGGTAGAACGTGTCGAAGCGGGGGACGGGCAGCGGCGGCATCGGCGACGGGCGGTGGTGGGGACGGTCGCAGATTGTGGCGACCCCACCGCCGCGCGTCACGGGAACGCGAAGTCGAGGGCCGGCAGCGGGTCGGGCACGGCCGCGCCGATGTCCAGCGCCGCGGCGCGCGACCGGCCCAGTGGCGGCCGCCGCGCCTGCAGGGTGGACTGGCCGGCCACCGCAGTGGCGGCGCCGACCAGGGGCAGTCGGGTCCGTCGGCGCACCAAGGGGGCGACAGGAGTCCTCATGGCGGTCGCCCGGTCGGGGACGGGAATGTCGGTGGCGACGAGTGTCGACGCCGCCCCGGCTCCGATCGCGGTGCGCGGCCGTGTCGGATGTGACCGGTGGCCACGTGCCGGCGGTCAGTGCGACAGGCGCTCGCCGCCGACGAACACCGCCAGTTCGCCGGGGCGCAGCGCATGCCAGGCCTCGTCGCGCGTCAGCGCCTCGGTGGCGACCACGGCGACGCGGTCGTTCGGGGTGGTCAGCGCGGCGAAGTCGACGCGCAAGTCCTCGTCGGCCAGCGTCGCCGCGCCGAACGGGTGGCACCGCTGCACCCAGCCGAGCGCCGTCGATGCATGCGCCCACAGCGCCTGGCCGTTGGACAGCAGCACGTTGAAGGTGCCGTGCGCCGCCGCCCGCGGCAGCAGCTCGGACAGCGTGCGCGTGAGCTCGGCCACGCCCGGAACGCCGGCGTGCGACTTCGCCAGCTCCTGCATCAGCCAGCAGAACGCGAGCTCGCTGTCGGTGTCGCCCACAGGGCGGAACGCCGCGTGCAGTCGCGGGCGGAAACCCTTGAGGTCGCCGTTGTGCGCGAACACCCAGTAGCGGCCCCACAGCTCGCGCATGAACG
>CAZUBF010000200.1:0-5097 GCA_964618555.1 uncultured Azohydromonas sp. | reverse complement strand
CGGCGACGAACAGCGCGTTGTCGGCCAGCGAGCTGAAGAACTGCGCCGACATGATCGTGTAGAAGCCTCGTTTCATGCACGGCCCGGCCCGCGTCGCGGGTGGCGGCCCGGCGCAGCGTCTTGTCTCCTCAGCGGTGGCGGCGGGTTATAGCATGGGGTCGGCGACGGGTCCGGGGTGCGCCGCAGCCGCACAATCGGGGTCCGCAACCGCTGCCGACCGCCGCCGATGCCGCGTCCGATCGAAGCCCTGATCCACGTCGACGCGCTGGCGCACAACCTGCGGCGCGCCCGCACGCACGCGCCCGACAGCCGCGTGTGGGCGGTGGTCAAGGCCAACGCCTACGGCCACGGGATCGAGCGCGCGTTCGCCGGGCTGCGCGGCGCCGACGGCTTCGCGCTGCTCGACCTGGCCGAGGCCGAGCGGCTGCGCGCGCTCGACTGGCGCGGCCCGCTGCTGCTGCTCGAAGGCGTGTTCGAGCCGCGCGACCTCGAAGCCTGCTCGCGCCTGCACCTGTGGCACGTCGTGCACTGCGAAGCGCAGATCGACTGGCTGGCGGCGCACAAGACGCACGCGCCGCACCGCGTGTTCCTGAAGATGAACAGCGGCATGAACCGGCTCGGATTCGCGCCCGACGCCATGCGCGCCGCGTGGACGCGGTTGAACGCGCTGCCGCAGGTCGGCGAGGTGTCGCTGATGACGCACTTCTCCGACGCCGACGGGGCGCGCGGCATCGCGCACCAGCTGGCGGCCTTCGATGCGGCCACGCGCGACCTGCCCGGCGAGCGCTGCCTGGCCAACAGCGCCGCGGTGCTGCGCCACGCGCGCGAGCGCGGCGTGGCCGCGGACTGGGTGCGCGCCGGCATCCTGTGCTATGGCAGTGCCCCCGATTTCCCGACGCACGACATCGTGCACTGGGACCTGCGCCCGACGATGACGCTGCGTTCCGAGCTGATCGCCGTGCAGCGGCTGCGAAGCGGCGACTGCGTCGGCTACGGCAGCAGCTTCGTCGCCGAGCAGCCGATGACCATCGGCATCGTCGCGTGCGGCTACGCCGACGGCTACCCGCGCCACGCCGGCACCGGGGCCCCGGTGCTGGTCGACGGCGTGCGCACGCGCACCGTCGGCCGCGTGTCGATGGACATGCTCGCCGTCGATCTGACGCCGGTCGACGCCGGGCCGGGCAGCGAGGTCACGCTGTGGGGCGAGGGGCCGCGCGCCAGCCGGCTGCCGATCGACGAGGTCGCCCACGCGGCCGGCACCATCGGCTACGAGTTGATGTGTGCGCTGGCGCCGCGCGTGCCGGTGCGGCTGGCCGACTGAGCGCCGCGCGGCTATCGTTGCGGCCTTCGCCAACGTCTGAACTGGAGAGCAGCATGGGAATCCTCGGCACGATCGTCGTCGGTCTCGTCGTCGGTGCGCTGGCGCGCTGGCTGATGCCCGGCGAGCAGAAGATGGGCTGGATCCTGACGATCCTGCTCGGCATCGGCGGCTCGTTGCTCGCCGGCTTTGCCGGCCAGGCGATGGGCTGGTACGCGCCGGGGCAGGGTGCGGGCTGGATCGCGTCGGTGGTCGGCGCCGTCGTGCTGCTGTTCGTGGTGCAGAAGCTGCGCGGCGGCAAGTGACCCGGCAGGGCGCTTCGCCGCGCGTCGACCCGGCCGAGGTCGAGATCAGCGCGATCCGGGCGCAGGGCGCCGGCGGGCAGAACGTCAACAAGGTGTCGAACGCCGTGCACCTGCGCTTCGACGTGCGCGCGTCGTCGCTGCCTGCCGAGGTCCGGCAGCGGCTGCTGGCGTCGCACGACGCGCGGGTCAGCGCCGACGGCGTCGTCGTGATCAAGGCGCAGACGCACCGCAGCCTCGAGCGCAACCGCGCCGACGCGCTGGCGCGGCTGCAGGCGATGGTCGACGCCGCGGCGGCGCTGCCGCGCGAGCGGCACGCGACCCGGCCGACGCGCGCGTCGGTGCAGCGGCGGCTGCAGCGCAAGGCGCTGCACGCGCGGGTGAAGGCAGCGCGCGGCAAGATCGGCGCCAAGGCGTTCGAGGGCTGACGCCGTGGCCGCGCCGAAGACCACCTACGTCTGCAGCGAATGCGGCGGCGCAAGCGCGAAGTGGCTCGGCAGGTGCCCGCACTGCGGCGCGTGGAACACGCTCGACGAGCAGGTGGCCGAGTCCGGCGGCGCGGGCCGGCACCGCTTCCAGGCGCTGGCGCGCTCGCAACCGGTGGCCACGCTGTCGCAGATCGAGGCCGCCGAGGTCGCGCACGTGCCCACCGGGCAGGACGAACTCGACCGCGTGCTCGGCGGCGGCATCGTCGCCGGCGGCGTGGTGCTGATCGGCGGTGATCCGGGCATCGGCAAGAGCACGCTGCTGCTGCAGGCCGTCGACGCGCTGTCGGCGCGCATGAAGGTGCTGTACGTCACCGGCGAGGAGTCCGGCGCGCAGGTGGCGTTGCGGGCGCGGCGCCTGGGGCTGGGCGGCACCCGGGTGCGCGTGCTCGCCGAGATCGGGCTCGAACGCATCCTGGCCACGCTCGACGCCGAGAAGCCCGAGTTCGTCGTCATCGATTCGATCCAGACGCTGTACTCCGAGCAGCTGACCTCGGCGCCGGGGTCGGTGGCGCAGGTGCGCGAGTGCGCCGCGCAGCTCACGCGCGCGGCGAAGGCCGGCGGCACCGCGGTCGTGCTCGTCGGCCACGTGACCAAGGAAGGCGCACTCGCGGGCCCGCGCGTGCTTGAGCACATCGTCGACACCGTGCTGTACTTCGAGGGGGACACGCACTCGAGCTTCCGCCTGGTTCGCGCGATCAAGAACCGCTTCGGTGCGGTCAACGAGATCGGCGTGTTCGCGATGACCGAGCGCGGCCTGAAGGGGGTCAGCAACCCGAGCGCGATCTTCCTGTCGACGCACGGCCAGCCGGTGCCGGGTTCGTGCGTGCTGGTCACGCTCGAGGGCACGCGGCCTCTGCTGGTCGAGGTGCAGGCGCTGGTCGACGGCGGCGGTGCCAGCCCGCGGCGGCTGTCGGTGGGGCTGGACCGCGACCGGCTGGCGATGCTGCTGGCGGTGCTGCACCGCCATGCCGGCGTCTCGTGCATCGACCAGGACGTGTTCGTCAACGCCGTGGGCGGCGTGCGCATTGCCGAACCGGCGGCCGATCTCGCGGTGCTGCTGGCGATCCAGAGCTCGCTGCACGGCCGTGCGCTGCCGCGTGGCTTCGTCGCCTTCGGCGAGATCGGCCTCGCCGGCGAGGTCCGCCCGGCGCCGCGTGGCCAGGACCGGCTGCGCGAGGCGGCCAAGCTCGGCTTCTCGGTCGCGCTGGTGCCGAAGGCCAACGCGCCGAAGAAGCCGGTCGAGGGCCTGGCGCTGCACCCGGTCGATCGCATCGAAGAAGCGATGGACATCGTCAGGAGCCTGTGACATGCGCATCGCCGTCGTCTCCGACATCCACGGCAACCTGCCGGCGCTCGAAGCGGTGGTCGCCGACATGGCGCGCGCCGGCGTCGACCGCGTCGTCGACCTCGGCGACGTCGCCAGCGGCCCCTTGTGGCCGCTCGAGACGGTGCAGCGGCTGATGGCGCTGGGCTGGCCGACGATCGCCGGCAACCACGAGCGCCAGGTGCTGACGCAGCGGCGTGAGCGCATGAGCGCGTCCGACGCCTTCGCCGCCGACCGGCTCGGCGACGCCGAGCGCGCCTGGCTGGCGGCGCTGCCGGCCACGCTGGACCTCGGCGACGGCGTGTGGTGCGTGCACGCGACCCCGACCGACGACATGGACTACTTCCTCGAAACGGTCACGCCCGACCGTGGCCGCGACGGCTCTCCGGGCATCCGCGCCGCGACGGCGGCCGAAGTGCTGGCGCGCCTGGGGCCACGCCGCGACGCCGTCGTGCTGTGCGGCCACACCCACACGCCGCGCATCGTCGCCGTCGCGCACGACGCCGGATCGACGCTGATCGTCAACCCGGGCAGTGTCGGCGTCCAGGCCTACGACGACGATCACCCGTTTGCACACGTCGTCGAGACCGGCAATCCGCTGGCGCGCTGGGCGCTGGTCGAACGCGGCGCGGCCGGCTGGCAGGCCGCGCTGTGCGCGACGGCCTACGACTGCGAAGCCGCTGCGCGCCGCGCCGAGGCCAACGCCCGAGGCGACTGGGCCGACGCGTTGCGCACCGGCCGCGTCGGCCGGCTCGAACGCGAGGTGTGCGCGTGAACCCATGGGTCGGCTGGGCGCTGGCGGCGCTGGCGATCGCCGTCGGCTACGCGCAGTACGGCTGGCGCGGCGTGGTGCTGGGCGTGACCGTGGTGGTCTTCTGGCTGCTGCTGCAGTTCAGCAAGGCGATGCGCGTGATGCGCGTCGCCGCCGCGGCGCCGGTCGGCGTGGTCGGCAGCGCGGTGATGCTGCACGCGAAGCTGCGCCGCGGCATGCGGCTGATCGAGATCCTGCCGTTGACGCGCTCGCTCGGGCACAAGGTGGCCGACGACCCCGAGACCTTCGAGTGGCGCGACGCGTCGGGCGCCGTGGTGCGCGTGCAGCTCGAGCGCGGCCGCTGCAGCGACTGGACGCTCACGCGCGCCGACGGCGGGGCGCCGGCCCCGTAAAATCCGGCCGGCATCGAGCGCGATGCCATCGAAAGGAGATCCCATGTCCCTGGCCGACCGCGACGGCAAGATCTGGATGGACGGCGAGCTGGTGGACTGGCGCGACGCCAAGATCCACGTGCTGACCCACACGCTGCACTATGGCTGCGGCGTCTTCGAGGGCGTGCGCGCCTACCACACCGTCGGCGGCACCGCGGTCTACCGCCTGCGCGAGCACACCGAGCGGCTGTTCAACAGCGCGAAGATCCTGCGCATGAGGATCCCGTACAGCGTCGAGCAGGTGATGGACGCGCAGTGCGAGGTGGTGCGCGCGAACGGGCTCGACAGCTGCTACATCCGCCCGCTCGCGTGGATCGGCTCGGAGAAGCTCGGCGTCAGCCCGAAAGGCAACACGATCCACCTGATGGTCGCCGCCTGGGCCTGGGGCGCGTACCTGGGCGAGGAAGGCCTGAAGCGCGGCATTCGCGTGAAGACCAGCAGCTACACGCGCCATCACGTCAA
>CAZUBF010000199.1:0-5150 GCA_964618555.1 uncultured Azohydromonas sp. | reverse complement strand
ACATGGTCTACCTCACCGGCTACGGCTTCCCGCTGCACCGCGGCGGGCCGATGTGCTACGCCGACACCTTCGGCCTGTTCAACGTCGTGCAGGCGATGAAGCGCTTCGCAAAGAACCCGCACGACGACGCCGAGTTCTGGCAGCCCGCGCCGCTGCTGCGCCAGCTCGTCGCCGAAGGCAAGACGCTGACCTGACCGGCAACCGCGCGGAGTACCCCCGAAAGGACTGACCATGACCCGAGCCGTGATCGTCTCCACCGCCCGCACGCCCCTGGCCAAGAGCTGGAAGGGCGCCTTCAACATGACCCACGGCGCGACGCTGGGCGGCCACGTCGTCAGGGCCGCCGTCGAGCGCGCGGGCATCGACCCCGGTGCCGTCGAGGACGTGATGATGGGCTGCGCCAACCCCGAGGGCGCGACCGGCATGAACATCGCGCGCCAGATCGCGCTGGCCGCCGGACTGCCGATCACCGTGTCGGGCATGACGATCAACCGCTTCTGCTCGAGCGGGCTGCAGACCATCGCGATGGCGTCGCAGCGCGTGATCGCCGGCGAGGGCGAGGTGTACGTCGCCGGCGGCGTCGAGAGCATCTCGTGCGTGCAGCAGGAGATGAACCAGCACATGCTGTTCGACCCGGCGCTGCGCAAGGCCAAGCCCGAGATCTACTGGAGCATGCTGCAGACGGCCGAGAACGTCGCCCAGCGCTACGGCATCGCCAAGGAGCGCATGGACCACTACGGCGCCGGCAGCCAGCAGAAGGCCTGCGCGGCGCAGGAGCAGCGCCTGTTCGATGCCGAGATGGTGCCGATCACGGTGACGATGGGCGTGGCCGACCCCAAGCTGGGGCTGCGCACGAAGGAGGTCACGCTCCAGGCCGACGAGGGGCTGCGACCGGGAACGACGGTCGAGTCGATCAAGGACATCCGCACCGCGATGCCCGGCGGCGTCGTCACCGCCGGCAACGCCAGCCAGTTCAGCGACGGTGCCGGCGCCTGCGTCGTCGTCGACGAGGGCTATGCCGAGCGCAAGGGCCTGAAGCCGCTGGGCCGCTTCCTCGGCTTTGCGGTGGCCGGCTGCGAACCCGACGAGATGGGCATCGGCCCGGTGTTCGCGGTGCCCAAGGTGCTCCAGCGCCTGGGGCTGAAAGTCGACGACATCGACCTGTGGGAACTCAACGAGGCGTTCGCGGTGCAGGTGCTGTACTGCGCCGACAAGCTCGGCATCCCGATGGAGCGGCTCAACGTCAACGGCGGCGCGATCGCGATTGGCCACCCGTACGGCGTGTCGGGCCAGCGGCTGACGGGCCACGCACTGATCGAGGGCAAACGCCGCGGCGCGAAGCGGGTGTGCGTGACGATGTGCATTGGCGGCGGCATGGGCGCCGCCGGTGTGTTCGAAGTGTTGTAGATCGCACCGATGGCCGAGGTCCTGCGCACGCCCGACGAGCGGTTCGCGGACCTGCCCGGCTGGCCGTACGCGCCGCGCTACCTCGACGACCTGCCCGGCTTCGAGGGCTCGAGGCTGCACTACGTCGACGAAGGTCCGCGCGACGCGCAGGTCACGGCGCTGTGCCTGCACGGCGAGCCGACCTGGGCCTACCTGTACCGGCGCATGTTGCCGGTGTTCGCCGCGGCCGGATTGCGTGTCGTCGCCCCCGACTTCTTCGGCTTCGGCCGTTCCGACAAACCGGTCGACGACGCCTGGTACAGCTTCGACCGCCACCGCGAGACGATGCTCGCCTTCGTCGCGCGGCTCGACCTGCGCGGCGTGCTGCTCGTCGTGCAGGACTGGGGCGGCCTGATCGGCCTGACGCTGCCGCTGGCCGCGCCCGAGCGCTACACGCGATTGCTGGTGATGAACACCGGCCTGGGCACCGGCAACGTCACCGAGGGCTTCCGGCGCTGGCGCGACTTCAACAACAGCCAGAGCGACCTCGCGGTCGGCCGGCTGATCCAGCGCGGCTGCCCGCAGCTCGGCGACGTCGAGGCCGCCGCGTACGACGCGCCGTTTCCCGACCGCCGCTACAAGGCCGGCGTGCGCGCGTTCCCGAACCTCGTTCCCGACCGCGACGACGCGCCCGGGGCTGCAACCAGCCGCGACGCGCTGGACTTCTGGCGCACCCGCTGGACGGGCTTGAGCTTCATGGCCATCGGCATCGCCGACCCGGTGCTCGGCGCGCCGGCGATGCGTGCGCTGCACGCGGCGATCCGCGGCTGCCCGCCGCCGATGGAGATCCCCGACGCCGGCCACTTCGTCCAGGAGTGGGGCGAGCCGGTGGCCCGCGCCGCGCTGGCGCACTTCGGACTCGACCGATGAATCCCGAACACCAGGACATGTTGCTGGCGTTCGGCCGTGACGTGCTGGCGAGCCAGCCGTTCAGCCGGCTGCTCGGCGCCGAGCTCGAGGCGTTGCGCCCCGGGCACTGCGTGCTCGCGCTGGCGGTCACCGAGCAGGTGCAGCAGCAGCACGGCTTCGTGCACGGCGGCGTGCTCAGCTACCTCGCCGACAACGCGCTGACCTTCGCCGGGGGCACCGCGCTGCGCGTGCCGGTGGTCACTTCCGAGTTCAAGATCAACTACCTGCGACCGGCGGTCGGCGCACGGATGGTCGCACGCGCCGATGCGCTGCACGTCAGCCGCAGCCAGGCGGTGTGCCGCTGCGACGTGTTCGTGCTCGCCGCCGACGGCGGCGAGAGGCTGTGCGCCGTGGCGCAAGGCACCGTCGCCAAGCTCGGCGAGGCGCCGCCGGCGTCGACCGCGAAACGCGAGGACTGACCACGATGCGCGACACCGTCGACTTCCTGCTGCACGACTGGCTGCGCGTCGAGACGCTGGTCGATCGGCCGCGCTTCGCCGACCACTCCCGCGAGACCTTCGCGCAGGTGCTCGACACCTGCGAGCGCATCGCTCGCGAGAAGTACGCGCCGTTCAACCGCCTCGTCGACACCGAGGAGCCGCGGATGGTTCATGGACCGGACGGCGACCGGGTGGTCCTGCCGCAGGCCACGCACGACGCCTGGCAGGCGTACGCGGCTTCGGGCATGCTCGCCGCGGCGCAGGACTATGCGATCGGCGGCATGCAGCTGCCGTACACCGTCGAGGCCGCCGCCAACGCCTTCTTCGCGAAAGCCTCGGTCAGCATCGGTGCCGGCATGCTGACCACGGGCAACGCGAACCTGCTGATGGCGCACGGCACGCCGGCGCAGCAGCGCGTGTTCGCGCTTGCCGAGTTCGCCGGCCGCTGGTCGGGCACGATGTGCCTGAGCGAGCCGCAGGCCGGCTCGAGCCTGTCGGACATCGCGATGCGCGCCGAAGCCGACGGCGACGACTTCGAGTCCGACCCGCTGGGGCCGCGCTACCGGCTCACCGGCCACAAGATGTGGATCTCGGCCGGTGAGCACGAGCTGACCGAGAACATCGTGCACCTGGTGCTGGCGAAGATCCCCGGCGCCGACGGCCGTCTCGTGCCCGGCACCAGGGGCATCTCGCTGTTCATCGTGCCCAAGCACCTGGTCGACGCCGACGGGCGGCTCACCGGCGAGCGCAACGACGTCGTGCTCGCGGGGCTGAACCACAAGTGCGGCTGGCGCGGCACGACGAACACGCTGCTCAACTTCGGCGAGGGCCGCTTCAGGCCGCGCGGTCGCGCCGGTGCGGTGGGCTGGCGCGTCGGCGCGCCGGGCGAGGGCTTGCGCTGCATGTTCCACATGATGAACGAGGCGCGCATCGGCGTCGGCATGGCCGCGACGATGCTGGGCATGGCGGGCTTCGAGGCGTCGCTGCAGTACGCGAAGCAGCGACCCCAAGGCCGGCCACTGGCCGGCCCTTCGAAGGACGGCAGGCCGGTCACCGGCAGCGGCAAGGATCCGGCCCAGCCGCAGGTGCCGATCGTCGAGCACGCCGACGTCAAGCGCATGCTGCTCGCGCAGAAGGCCTACGCCGAGGGCGCGCTCGCGCTCGAGCTGTACTGCGCGCGTCTGGTCGACGAGATGCACACCGGCGACGCCGGCGCGTCGAGCGACGCGAAACGGCTGCTCGAGGTGCTGACGCCGATCGCCAAGAGCTGGCCCAGCGAGTGGTGCCTGGAGGCGAACAGCCTGGCGATCCAGGTGCTCGGCGGTTACGGCTACACGCGCGACTTCCCGGTCGAGCAGTACTGGCGCGACAACCGCCTGAACATGATCCACGAGGGCACGCACGGCATCCAGGCGCTCGACCTGCTCGGGCGCAAGGTGGTGATGGACGGCGGCGCCGGGCTGAAGCTGCTCGCCGCGCGCGTCGACGACACGATCCGGCGCTGCGGCGACGTCGAGGGCCTCGCCCTGCCGGCGAACGCGCTGGCCGCCGCACTGCAGCGCATCGGCGCGGCGACGAAGTCCGCGTGGTCCACCGGTGTGCCCGAGGAGGCGCTGGCCAACGCGACGCCGTACCTGCAGGCCTTCGGCCACGTCGTGCTGGCGTGGATCTGGCTCGACGTCGCGCTGGCCGCGCAGTGCCTGCCCGACGGCGCGGCGAAGCGCGGCAGGCTCGCCGCGATGCGTTACTTCTTCGCCTACGAACTGCCCAAGATCGACGCCTGGCTGGCCGTCGTCGCGTCGCGCGAGGACGTGTGCCGGCAGATGGACCCGGCGTGGTTCTGATCGCCGCACGCGACCGAGACGACCGGCACCGTCGAGACGCTGGCGTGGGCGCTGATCTTCTTCGGCGCGCTGCGGGCCCGCTGGGGATCGTTCGCCGTGCGACGCACCGGGACGATCGGCGGTGCGATGATCGTCGGCGGCGCCGCAGCGCCGGCGCGTGTCCTGCACTGAACCGGAGACGACTTCGATGAGCACCCCCGTCCAGCAACTGTTCGACCTCACGGGCCGGACCGCGCTCGTCACCGGCGGCTCGCGCGGGCTGGGCCTGCAGATCGCCGAGGCGCTCGGCGAGGCCGGCGCGAAGGTCCTGCTGACCTCGCGCAAGGCCGCCGACCTCGAGGAGGCCGCCGCCGACCTCAGCACCAAGGGCATCGATGCGCGCTGGGTCGCCGCCGACGCCAGCCAGAGCGACGACATCCGACGCGTCGTCGACGAGGCGATGCAGCGCCTGGGCCAGATCGACATCCTCGTCAACAACGCCGGCGCCACCTGGGGCGCGCCGGCCGAGGAC
>CAZUBF010000198.1:0-5218 GCA_964618555.1 uncultured Azohydromonas sp. | reverse complement strand
CTTCGCGTTCATGCTGTTTCGGAAGAGGAACTGCTGTGTGGGCTACTGACAGGGCTTCGCCCATCGGCCGGGCGTTCGGCGCGGGGGTCGCCGTGCTCCTTCTTGCCGGCAGCGTGCTGGGTGCCCCGGCGACGCCTCCCCCGGTGACCGACGCCGACATCGAGCGCGCGCGCCAGCAGCATCGGATGCCGACCGAGGCTGAGCTGGCGAGGGTGCCGGTTCCCGCCGCACCTCGCATCGAGAACCTGCCGCAGCCGGTGACCCGCATGCCCATCGACCTTGAGGCCATCTCCAAGGGCTTCGACCTGCAGAACGGCGCGCAGGCGGCTGCGATGAGCTCTGGCAAGGCAGGGCCGAAGGTGTTGATCTTTGTGAGCTTCGCGATGCCGGAGGCGACGCTCCAGCGGCTGGTCGACCAAGCTGCTCGGGCAGGCGCGACGCTCGTGCTGCGGGGGCTGGTCAATGGATCGATCCGCGACACGGTGACCCGAATGCAGGCTCTGATCGCCAGCCGCCGCGTTGCCGTTCAGATCGATCCTGAAGCATTCGACCGCTATGGGATCACGAGGACGCCAAGCTTCGTCCTGGCCGTAGAGGCTGCCGGGACCGAGGTCTGTGCAACTCGCCTGTGTGGCTCGTCACAGCAGTTCGTGAAGGTCGCTGGCGATGTGACGCTGGAGTATGCGATGCAGTACCTGAATCGGGGCGCGCACGGTACGGCTCGGACGAAGCGGTAGGCGCCGATCGCGCAGCGGCTCGCGTCCGAAGTCAGCAACGCCACTGATAGCGGGCGCTCGGGCCGCGCGGAGCAGGGCCTGCATACGACCCTTCAGCGACGCTCGTTACGCTCGCTACGTCGCCTTGAAGCCGACGGTCAGCAGGGCGCGATAGGTCAAGCTCACACGCTGCGGCCAATCGTCGCCTCCACCGGAATTGGCCCCACGTAGCGCGCTCTCGGCATGATGCGTTGGCCACTACTCCGTTGCTCGAGGATGTGGGCGATGACGCCGGTGCAGCGCCCCGCCATCTGTAGCGTCAGCGCCGCGCCCTGCGGGGCCCTGATGGCGCGTCGCAGCGCAACGAACCCGAAGGCAATCGTCGGCTTCCAGCCCGCGAGTCGCGCCACCACGTCGATCACGCGAGGCGGCGCGGAAAACTTGGCCGCCACATCGAGCAGCATCTGTGCGCGAGGGTCCCCCGTCGGATACGCCAGATGATTGAAACCCGGCAAGCCGTTGCCTGAGGCGAGGCGCCTGGCCACAGCTGACTCCAGGTCGCGGTCGACCAGCAGCTCGTCCCACAGCGCTTCAACCCGGGGCGTGTCGCCGCCATTGAGACTGGCATCGACGTTGCACATAGCTGCCAGCAAAGCCGCCCCCATGGACGCGCCGACCGAAGTCAGGCATCGGCCAACGAATGCCACCATGTTCATCTCGTGGTCGGCGGCCAGCACAAGGGCTGCCCGCAGCGCATCGGTGACAGTGGGGGGGAGCCGCCAGGCCCGCCGGCACTGCTCATGCAGCGGCCGCACGTCAGGTGGCTGCGCCAAGAAGCAGGCGACAGCCGCTCGCAAGTGCTCGCCCGCCGCAATGGCCTGTGCGCTCGGCTCGACCAGCCACGACGGCCCATTCAACGTGGACTGCGCCATGGCCAGCAGCACGAGTGATCGCTCCTGCACAGGTCTTCGTCGCAGCCCTCGTGCCGCAGCAGACCAGCTCGGACCGAGGACCGGTGCCGCCGCCGCGAACGGGTCATGCGGATCGCACTGCCAGAGAAGCCGCGCCACATCTTCCACAGTGGCCGTCTGGGCGAGTGCGATCGCACTCTGGCCGCGGTAGATCGGCCGGCCTTCATGGATGCAGGAAAGCCCGGTTTCGAGGATGGGCCGTCCCTCGATGATGGCCGCCATCGCGTGCTCGACACCCTTGCGCCGGCCTTTGCGCCGCGCCAACAGGTCGATCTCGAAGCTTGAGTAGCGGCTCGCGTGGGGGTCCAGTGCGTCGGGCACCGCGGCAAGCAGGCCGCGGCTCACGTAGGCGTAGAGCGTTGCCCTACGCACGCCGAGGCGCCGGGCCGCTTCCTCGGCGGTCAGCAGCGTCGCGGCTGCGGACCGTACCGCGTCTGATCCCATCAGGGCAGGCGCTTGCGTGGTCGGTTGAGCGCGCCGGGGCATGGGGTTGACTGACTTGATCAAGATTGACGAGTTTGTGTCGGCCGGGTGCAATCCGTCCATGCGAACGATCACCAACTCCCGAACACACTCCTGCAGCATTCCGCTGCTGCTCTCGGCCCTGGCGCTCTGGCTGAGCGGCTGCGCCACGGCGCCAGGCGCTGCACCCGTGCCGGCCTTCCCTATGGCCGCTACGCAGGAAGTGACCGACACCTACTTCGGCACCCCGGTGCGGGACCCGTACCGCTGGCTCGAGGACGCGAAGCTGCCTGCCACCCAGCGCTGGATGCGTGACGCCTCGGCACACGCCACCGCCACGCTCGATCGCATCCCCGGGCGTGCCGCAATGCGCGCTCGCATCGCCGAGCTGGACACGGGCGCGAAAGTGCAGATCGGCCGCGTCCTGCGCCTGCCACGCGAGCTGTACGTATACGAGCGCCGCGGCATAGCCGAAGACCAGTATGCGATCGTCGCGCGCCGCGGCCTCAAGGGTGCGGAGCGAGTGCTGGTGGACCCCGTTGCGCTGTCGCAGGCACAGGGCGGCGCCCCGGTCGCCGTCAACTACTTCTCCGTCTCTCCGGACGGCAAGGTGCTCGCCTACGGCGTCAGCGCGCGTGGCTCGGAGGCCGCGACAATGCACTTGCTCGATGTCGATTCGCTGCAGCCAATCGGTGCGCCGATCACCGGCGCCGACTGGGGCGTCGCGCGCTGGGCGCCTGACTCGAAGTCCTTCGCGATGAACCGGCTGCGCGAAGGCGTCACCGACCCGAAGACCAAGTACGAAGGCAGTGCTGCCTGGCTGGTGCCACTGGAGGGCGGCTGGGCGCGGGCGCGCCAGCTGCTCGGGCCCGAAACTCGCTCGGTGCGCGTGCGGGCCTCGGAGGCGCCGACGGTGCTGTTCACCGCGGACGGCCGCTGGCTGATCGGACTTCTCGAGGACGGTGTACGGCGCGAGCCGCGTGTCGCGGTTGCGCCGGCTGCGAGCCTTGCCGCTGACGAGCCCGCATGGACCGTGCGCATCGAGCCCGGCGACAAGATCGTCGACTTCGCCTACGGCGCGGGCATGCTGTACGCCACGACGCACGACAGAGCGCCGCGCTACCGGGTGATCGCGGCGCCGATCGAGACCTTCAGCGCCGCAACCGCGCGCACCGTGGTTCCCGAATCCTCGCGCGTGCTCGGCCTGATGGTTGCCGCACGCGATGCCTTGTACTTCGAGGCGCGTGAGGGCAACGTGAAGCAGCTGTGGCGATTGCCGCACCGCGTCGATGCGCGCGCGGAGCCCGTGCCCCTGCCGCTGGCGGGCAGCTTCAGCCTGCGTCGGCGGGGCGGCGTGTGGGCCGCGCACGGTCAGCTGGACGGCGTGATCTTCGCGCTCGAGGGCTGGACGCACGCGCCGCGACTGGTCGCGGTGGCCGCCGATGGTCGCGTCGAGGACACCGGCTTGCAGCCCGCCGGCCGCTTCGACGCGCCGGCCGATGTCGAGACCCGAGAGGTCATGGTCACGAGCCATGACGGCGCGCGGGTACCGATGTCCATCGTCCACCGTCGGGGCCTGAAGCTCGACGGGCGCAACCCGACGCTGTTGTTGGGCTATGGCGCCTACGGCTTTACCTGGGAACCACGGTTCGAGTCGAGCCGCCTGGCCTGGCTCGAGCGCGGTGGGGTGCTGGCGATGGTGAACCCGCGGGGCAGCGGGGTCTTCGGGCAGGCATGGTACGAGGCGGGCAAGCAGAGTACCAAACCCAACACTTGGCGCGACATGATCGCGAGCGCCCAGCACTTGATCGAGGCCGGCTACGCGAGCCCGGCGACGATGGCGATCGAAGGCCGGAGCGCAGGCGGCATCACGAGTGGCCGAGCAGCGACGGAGCGGCCGGACCTCTTTGCTGCCGTGGTGCCGGTGGTCGGTGTATTGGACATGGTGCGCGCCGAGCTCGAGCCCAACGGACCGCCAAACATCCCCGAGTTCGGCACGCACCAAGACGAGGCGGGCTTTCGCGCCCTGCTGGCCATGAGTACATATCACCATATTGCAGCCGGCGTGCGTTACCCCTCCGTGCTGTTGGTGCATGGCGTAAACGATCCGCGGGTCGCCGTGTGGCACAGCGCCAAGACTGCAGCGCGCTTCGCCGCTGCGAGCGCTTCAGTGGCGAATGGACGGCCAGTTCTGTTGAGGCTCGACTACGATGCGGGACACGGCGTAGGCAACACGCGGCGGCAGCGCCTGGAAGAGCGGGCGGATATCTACAGCTTCCTGCTCTGGCAACTTGGGCAGCCCGGATTCCGGCCGTGATTGCTGCCCCGTGACTCGATAAGAAGGGTTGGCATTTGGCCCTGCAATGGCCCGCGAGCCGAGATGCCGATAAGCGGCCCGTAGCCAGTGGCGGGAGTTGGCCGTCAGTGTGAGTAGCCCGTCTGTCTGCCAACGGCCAGTCTCAGCGCGGCGCGGCCATTCGGCAAAGGCTTACTCAGCCTCGAAACCCCACATTCTGACTCACGGTTTCGCCGAGACACCGACCGGACCGCCCCTGACCATGGGGCGTGCTTCTCCCCACCCCGCCAGGCCCCGATAGCCACCGCCCTGCCCCGCCGCCATCGACGGCGAGCCACGCGTCGCCGTGGCGCCGATTCGTCGCCTGCATCACCGCCGCTTGCTTCCTGACAACGCAGACCGCCGCCGTGGCCGGCCCGCACGAGGAAGGAGTCGCCGCCGGCCAGGCCGCGAACCCAGTGGCCCGCGGCAACGTGACCACCCCGGGCGCCACCGCCGTGGTCCCGGGCTACACGACCACGCCACCCGAGAGCAGCTACTACCGCCAGCCCAATCTGTCGTCACAGGGCAGCGCGAGGCTGTCTGCCTGTGCACTGACCCCGAGCGACCCGCTCTGCCAGGCGCAGCGTGGCGCCTTCTCGTCGGCCAACACACCGCGCCCGACGATCGGTGCCGATGACCCTGCCGTGGCTGCCGCGCGCGCAATCGGCCGGACGCCGTCGGCCGAGCTGGGCAGCCTGGCCGCCTACTACAGCGGTTGCACCACCACGGTC
>CAZUBF010000197.1:3392-5260 GCA_964618555.1 uncultured Azohydromonas sp. | reverse complement strand
GCCAGGCGCTTGGCCTTGTCGCGCGACAGGATGGTGTCGCCGTAGCCGTTCTCGAAGGCGTCGATCGCGACGGCGACGAAGTCGCCGACCTGCACCTCGACCTCGCCCTGATCGTTCTTGAACTCGTCGATCGGCACGTAGGCCTCGGACTTCAGGCCGGCGTTGACGACGACGTAGCTGTGTTCGATGCGCACCACCTCGGCCGAGATCACCTCGCCGGAGCGCATGTCGCGCTTGCGCAGGCTTTCCTCGAACAGCGCGGCGAACGACTCGCCGCCCGTGGTGGCGGATTGGACTTGAGACATGGAGTGGTTTCCTGGAAGCCGGTGCGCATCGTGGCGATGGGCCGGCGGTGGGTGCAACCTGCGGTTGCGGGTTCGGGTTGGACACACCCGGCGGCCGGTGGCGCGTTGCGGCGCCTGCGGAGGCCGTCGGACCTGGGGATCCGCCGCAGCGGCCGGGTCAGCCGCCGTCGACGAACGGGCTGCGCTCGCTCCACCACGCGAGCACCTGCGCGACCGATTGGTCCACGCTCAGTGCCGAGTTGTCGAGCAGCAGCGCATCCTCGGCCGGCTTCAAAGGCGCCACGCTGCGCGAGCGGTCCCGCGCGTCGCGCGCCTCGAGGTCTGCACGAAGGGCCGAGATGTTAGCCGAAATCCCTTTTGATATCAATTGCTTATACCGGCGCTCGGCGCGCTGTGCGGGGCTCGCGGTGAGGAACACCTTGAGCCGGGCGTCGGGGAACACGACGGTGCCCATGTCGCGCCCGTCGGCGACCAGTCCCGGGGCGCGCCGGCACGCGAGCTGCACGTCGTGCAGCGCCCGCCGCACCTCGGGCAGCGCCGAGATGCTCGACGCCGTCGACCCCACCGCCTCGAGGCGCAGGTCGGCGCTGACTTCGACGTCGTCGAGCCACAGCGAGTCCCCGTCGAAGCGCAGCCGCAGCCGGCGCGCCAGCGCGGCCAGCGCCTCGCCGCTGGAGGTGTCGACGTCGCGGCGCATCGCTGCCAGCGCGAGCGCGCGGTACAGCGATCCCGAGTCGAGCTTGTGGAAGCCCAGTGCGCGTGCGACCTCGGTGGCCAGCGTGCCCTTGCCCGACGCGGTGGGTCCGTCGATCGTGATCACCGGCACGTGGCGCGGCTCGGTGCGCGCCAGCGCGAACAGCGTCTCGAAGTAGTCGGGGAAGGTCTTGCCGACGCACTGGGGGTCGCGGATGCGCACCGCCACCGGCGGCTGCGCGCCGGCCAGCGGGTTGAAGGCGGCCAGCGACAGGCACATCGCCATGCGGTGGTCGTCGTAGGTGTCGATCGCCGCGGGGCGCCAGGTGCGCGGCGGCGTGATGCGGATGAAGTCGTCGCCGGCGTCGACCGCGGCGCCGAGCTTGGTGCATTCGGCGGTCATCGCGGCGATGCGGTCGGTCTCCTTGACGCGCCAGCTGGCGATGTGGGTCAGCGTGGTCGGGCCGTCGGCGTACAGCGCCATCACCGCCAGCGTCATCGCCGCGTCGGGGATGGCATTGCAGTCCAGCGTGATCGCGCGCAGGGGCCAGGCGCCGCGGCGCACGACGACGCGGTGGGCGTCGCTGTGCACGTCGGCGCCCATCGCGCGCGCCGCATCGACGAAGCGCATGTCGCCCTGGATCGACCCGCTGCCCACGCCCTCGATGGCCACCGGCGCGTCGGTCGACGCGATCGCGCCGAGCGCGACGAAGTACGACGCCGACGACGCGTCGCCCTCGACCCAGATCTCGCCCGGGGTGCGGTAGGCGCTGCCGGCGGGGATCGTGAAGCGCCGCCATGCGTCGCGTCCAACGACGATGCCGAAGCGCGCCAGCAGGTTCAGCGTGATCTCGACGTAGGGCTTGGAGA
>CAZUBF010000197.1:0-3382 GCA_964618555.1 uncultured Azohydromonas sp. | reverse complement strand
GTCAGGTCGCGCGCACCGGCAGCCAGCGGCAGCGCCAGCAGCAGCGCGGTCAGGAACTGGCTCGAGACGTCGCCGCGCACGCGGATCGCCGCGTCGACGGCGAGCCGGCCGCCCGGGTCGCCGCTGACGCGCAGCGGCGGGAATCCGGGCGTGCCGAGGTCTTCGATGCGGCAGCCCAGCGGGCGCAGCGCGTCGACGAGGTCGCCGATCGGCCGCTCGTGCATGCGCGGCACGCCCGACAGCTCGAAGCGGCCGCCCTGCAGCGTCGCCAGCACCGCCAGCGCGGCGGTGAGCGGGCGCATTGCGGTGCCGGCGTTGCCGAGGAACAGCCGTGCGTCGTGCACCGCCAGTCGCCCGCCCAGGCCATGCACGCGGGTCGCGGTCGCGTCGCGTTCGATGCGGCAGCCCAGCGTGCGCAGTGCGTCGAGCATCACCGCGGTGTCGTCCGAGTCGAGCAGCCCGCGCACCGTGGTCGAGCCTTCGGCGAGTCCGGCGAGCAGCAGCACCCGGTTGGAGATGCTCTTCGAGCCGGGCAGGCGCACGGTGCCGGCGGCGCCGGTCAGCGGGGGCAGGTCGAGGTGGGCAATGGTGTACATGCGCGAGCGTCGCGGCCCGCGGACACCGCGGTCGCGGGGCGGATGGCGGATGGGGTCAGCGGCGCGTGTTCATCGTCCACTGCGCGCGCTCGTCGGAGGCGCCGCGGATCAGGTCGTCGAGCGCCTCGGCGTTGCCCGAGCGCATCACGTGCTCGAACGCGTCGAGCGTGTGGCGGAAGCGTTGCGACTGCTTGAGGACCTCCTCGCGGTTGGCGAGCAGGATGTCGCGCCACACCGCCGGGTCGCTGGCGGCGAAGCGCGTGAAGTCGCGGAACCCCGGGCCGGCCAGCGACAGGAAGTCGCGCCCGGCGGGCTGGCGCGCCACGGCGCTGAAGTACGCGAAGGCCAGCAGATGCGGCAGGTGGCTGACCGCGGCGAACGCGGCGTCGTGATTCTCCGGCGACATCTTCAGCACCTGCGCGCCGATGGCCGCCCACACGTCGGTGGCCTTCTGCACCAGCTCGGGCCGCGTGCGCGCGATCGGGGTGAGGATCACCTGACGCCCGGCGTACAGGCCCGGGTCGGCGTGCTCGATGCCGGCGACCTCTTTGCCGGCGATCGGGTGCGCCGGCACGAACGACGGCACCCGGTCCTTCAGCGCGCGGCGCGCGGCGTCGACGACGTCGCGCTTGGTCGAGCCGACGTCCATCACCAGCACGCCGGGGTCGACCAGGTCGCGGATCGCACGAAACGTCGTTTCGCTGGCAGCCACCGGGACCGCGATCAGCACGATGTCCGACCCCGAGACCGCGAGCAGCGCCGACTCGGCGACGACGTCGATCACGCCCATGCGCTTGGCGCGCTCGGTCGTCGACGGCGACTTGCTGTAGCCGACGACGCGCCTGACCAGCGCGTGGCGCCTGAGCGCCAGCGCGAAGGACCCGCCCATCAGGCCGCAACCGATCAGGCCGAGCTGCCGGAACATTCAGTGCACGTCGAGCGGGTACGTGCCCAGCAGCTTGAAGAACGCGCACTCGGCGCGCAGCGCCTTCAGCGCTGCATCGACCTGCGGCTCGTCGGGGTGGCCTTGCACGTCGATGTAGAAGTAGTACTCCCATTGGCCCGAGCGCGCCGGGCGCGACTCGAACCGGGTCATCGACACGCCGTGCGCTTTCAGAGGCACCAGCATGTCGTGCACTGCCCCGGGGCGGTTGGTGACCGAGACGACGAGGCTGGTGCAGTCGTGTCCCGAGGCGCGCGGCGCGGGGTGGCGGTCGGGATGGGTGACGATGGCGAAGCGAGTGCGGTTGTGCGCGTCGTCCTGGATGGCCGGCTCGACCACGTGCAGTCCCCACTCGCCCGCGGCGCGCTCACTGGCGATCGCTGCCAGCGAGCCGTCCATCGCGGCGAGCCGCGCCCCCTCGGCGTTGCTCGACACCGGTCGGCGTTCGACCGCCGGCAGGTGGTTGGCGAGCCAGCCGTGGCATTGTGCGAGCGCCTGCGGGTGCGCGCACACCGCGGCGACCCCGGCCAGGCCGTTCTCGCGGCGCAGCAGGTTGTGCCGCACGTTCAGGCTCGTCTCGCCGATGATGAACAGCGGCGTGGTCAGGAACAGGTCGAGCGAGCGAGCGACCACGCCCTCGGTCGAGTTCTCGACCGGCACGACGCCGAAGTCGGCGGCGCCGGCGGTGGTGGCGCGGAAGACCTCGTCGATGCTCTCGCACGGCACGCGCTCGATCGAACTGCCGAAGTAGCCGAGTGCGGCCTGCTCACTGAAGGTGCCGGCCGGACCCAGATAGGCGACGCGCGTCGGCGTCTCGAGCGCGCGGCACGCCGACATGATCTCGCGCCAGATCGGCGCGATGCTCTCGGTCTTCAGCGGTCCGGGGTTGGTGGCCTTCAGCCCGTCGATGACCTGCGCCTCGCGCTCGGGCCGGAACACGACCGATCCCTCGCGCTTCTTGATCTCGCCGACCGCCTGTGCCAGCAGCGCGCGGCGGTTGAGCAGCGCGAGCAGGTCGCGGTCGACCGCGTCGATCTGCGTGCGCAGCGCGACCAGGTCAGGGTGGGGCGGTGTCGGGGCGGCCATGATCTGCCACAAATTCTCGCACGCAGCCCGGCGCCGGGCGCGTCACGTGCCGCGCCGTGACGTTCAGCGCGGCGCGCTGGCGGGCGCGCCGGCGGCCCCGACGCGCAGCCGCTCGCCGACCGACTGCTGCAGCGCACGCAGCTTGGGCTCGATCTCGTCACGCGTATCGGCCACGAGCTTTTCGTTGAGCGCGCGCTGCATGTCGCCGCCGAGCTGCTGGAACTTGCGGTTGACCGGCGACTCGAGGATCGCGACCAGCTGCTTGAGCTCCTCGACGCTGAACTCCTTCTCCAGGATCGGCCCGATCGTCGTCGGCGCGAGCTTGACGGCCTGCTGGCGCAGCAGCGGCACCGCCTCGTCGGCGTACTTTCGCGCGTCGGCCTGGATCTCGCGAAACACCGCCTCGCGCTTGTCGTCGGGGACGCGCGAGCGCAGCGCGATGGCCGCCTGCTGCATCATCATCAGCGCCGGCTGCTCGGCCACCAGCCGCGCAGCGTTCTCGATGCCCGGCTGCTGCAGCTGCAGCACCTTCTTCACGAGCTCCGGCTTGCTCTGCGCCCAGGCGCTCGTGGAGGTCGCCAGCACCAGGGCCAGCCCGAAGGTCTTCCACATCATCGGTTCTCCGTGCCGGCGCTGCCGGCGTTGTCGGCGTCGGCATCGCCGCCGCCGGTTTCGTTCGCATCGTTCTCGACGATGCGCTGCAGGCCCGACAGCTTGGCGCCGTCGTCGAGCGCGATCAGCGTGACGCCCTGCGTCG
>CAZUBF010000196.1:0-5313 GCA_964618555.1 uncultured Azohydromonas sp. | reverse complement strand
AGCGGCCACCCTATACAGATCAATAGGTTGCGTCTCTTGGTGTCGAACTCGGGGGATCACGGCAAATCAACAACTTGCGTGCGGCGAGTGTGGAACTAGGGGGGGGCTGTTCCGCCCGGGGCCGGTGCGTAGCGCCGGATGGGCTGGCTAGAACTGCTGCCAGTCGCCGTCGTCGATCGCTTCGGCGAGCACCGGCAGCGGGCGTGTTGCCTTCGTGTCGGCGGCTGCACCGGCACCGGCGTGCGTCCGTGCGGGTTCGGCGGCGCGCGGCGTGCACGCCGGCATCGTGGTCGGCCGCGCCGGCGCCGGCGACGGCGCACGCTCGGCGGCCGCGGTCGGCGGCTGCGCGCCGGCGTCGTCCAGCCGGAACGTGCTGACCACGCCGGCCAGCCGCAGTGCCTGGTCCTTCAGGCTCTCGGCGGCCGCCGCGCCTTCCTCGACCAGCGCGGCGTTCTGCTGCGTCACCTGGTCGAGCTGGCCGACCGCGGTGTTGACCTGGCCGATGCCGGCGCTCTGCTCGCGCGTCGCGGCGCTGATCTCGCCGATGATGTCGGTCACGCGCTGCACGCTGGCGACGATCTCGTGCATGGTCCTGCCGGCGTCGCCCACCAGCCGCGTGCCGGTGCCGACCTTGTCGACGCTGGTGCCGATCAGCGCCTTGATCTCCTTGGCCGCCTCGGCGCTGCGCTGCGCGAGCGCGCGCACCTCGCCGGCGACCACCGCGAAGCCGCGGCCCTGTTCGCCGGCACGCGCCGCCTCGACGGCGGCGTTGAGCGCCAGGATGTTCGTCTGGAACGCGATGCCGTCGATGGTGCCGATGATGTCGGCGATCTTCTGGCTGCTGGCGTGGATCTGCTGCATGGTCTCGACGACCTCGGCGACCACCTGGCCACCCTGGCGCGCGACGCCCGACGCCGACACCGCGAGCTGGTTGGACTGCGCGGCCGCGTCGGCGCTGTGGCGCAGCGTGCCCGCCAGCTGCTGCATCGACGCGGCGGTCTGCTGCAGGCTGGCCGCGGCCTGCTCGGTGCGCGACGACAGGTCCTGGTTGCCGCTGGCCACCTCGCTGCTCGCCAGCCGGATGCCCTCGGTCGAGGCACGCACCTCGCCGACGACGCGGCGCAGGTTGTCCTGCATCGCGGCGAGCGCGCGCAGCAGGTCGCCGATCTCGTCGGTGCGGTCGGTGTGCAGCGGCACCGCGAGGTCGCCCGCGCCGATGCGCCGGGCGTGCTCGACCGCGTCGTGCAGCGGGCGCTGGATCGCACGCACCGCGAAGCGGGTGGCCGCGCCCAGCAGCGCGAGCATGGCGAACACCGCCGCGGCGACACGCCACACCGTGGCCTCGCGCGCCTGCGCGCCCGCGACGCGCATCGCGTCCCAGCGCTGCTGCTGCAGCGTCGCGAAGTCGCGCTGCGCCTGCACGTAGGTGGCGATCGCCGGGGCCACGCCGTCGCGCACGGCGGCGCCCGCTGCTTCGGCCTGGCCTTCGGCCTTGAGCTTTGCCGCGGCGTTGCGCGCGTCGATGTAGGCCATGCGCGTGGCGGCCACGCGCTGCAGCGCGGCCTGCTCGTCGGCGTCGACCGACAGCGCGTCGACCTGCTTGTGCAGCTCGCTGATCGTCGCGGTCGTGGCCTGGATCTGCGGCGCCATCGCCGCCTCGACCGCCGGGTCGGCCGACAGCAGGCTGGCGAGCACGCGCGCGGCATTGGTCTCGGTCAACCCGGCCCAGCGCAGCGTGGCCTCGAGCTTGGCCTGCTGCGCCTGCTCGAGGCGTGTGCCTTGCTCGATCTGGCCGCGGGTGTGCACCAGCGTCGCGCCGAACAGCAGCGCGACCAGCGCCGCCATGGCCAGGGTGGGCAGCCACAGTCGCTGCGCAATGGACAGTTTCATCTCACGTTCCGGGGGGTGGGGAGGGCGGGGCGGTCCGCGCAGCGGTCAGGCGGCGCGGTCGATCAGGCCCATGTCGGCGCTGGTCATCAGCGCCTCGATGTCCATCAGGATGAGCATGCGCTCGTCCTGGGCACCAACGGTGCCGATGCCGGTGATGAAGCGCACGTCGATCTGCGCGCTCAGCTCGGGCGCGGGCTTGATCCGATCGGCGCCGAGTTCGAGCACGTCGGACACCGCATCGACCACGGCGCCGACCACGCGGCCGCGCACGTTGAGCACGATGACCACGGTGAAGCCGTCGATCTCGGCGCGCTCGCAGCCGAGCTTGAGCCGCAGGTCGACGATCGGCACGATCACGCCGCGCAGGTTGACCACGCCCTTGAGGAACGCCGGGGCGTTGGCGATGCGCGTGGGCGGCTCGTACGAGCGGATCTCCTGCACGCGCAGGATGTCGATGCCGTACTCCTCGTCGCCGAGGCGGAAGGTCAGGTACTCGCCGTGGGCGGCGCGGCGCGCGGCCTCGGCGCGCGCGACGTGGGCGGCTTCGTGGATCATCTCCATCGCGGGGTCCTCGGTCGGGGGGGCGGTCAGAAGGTCTGCCAGTCGGCTTCGGCCGCGGCGGGGGCGCTGCGTTCCGTGGCCGGGGCCGGCTGGCGCGCGCGCTGCAGCGCCTGCGCGGCGAGCTGCGCGGGCGTGGGCGCCGCCTCGGCGGGCCCCGGCGCGGCGGTGGCGCCGAGGCGGAAGGTCGCGACCACCGCGGACAGGCGCTGCGCCTGGTCCTTCAGGCTCTCGGCCGCGGCGGCCGACTGCTCGACCAGCGCGGCGTTCTGCTGCGTCATGCGGTCGAGCTCCGACACCGCGGCGCCGACCTGGCCGATGCCCTGGCTCTGCTCGCCGGCGGCGGCGCTGATCTCGCCGATGATGTCGCTCACGCGCTGCGCGCTGGCCACGATCTCGTCCATCGTCGCGCCGGCCTCGCCGACCAGCCGGGTGCCTTCGTGCACGCGCTCGACGCTGGTCGAGATCAGCGCCTTGATCTGCCTGGCCGCCTCGGCGCTGCGCTGGGCGAGGCTGCGCACCTCGCCCGCGACGACCGCGAAACCGCGGCCCTGGTCGCCGGCGCGCGCCGCCTCGACCGCGGCGTTGAGCGCGAGGATGTTGGTCTGGAACGCCAGGCCGTCGATCACGCCGATGATGTCGGCGATGCGCTTGGAGCTGGCGTCGATCTCGCCCATCGTCGCGACGACCTGCGCGACGACCGCACCGCCGCGCTGCGCGACGCCGGCCGCCGACGAGGCGAGCTGGTTGGCCTGCGCGGCGGCGTCGGCGCTGTGGCGCACGGTGCCGGTGAGCTGCTCCATCGACGCGGCGGTCTGCTGCAGGTTGCTCGCGGTCTGCTCGGTGCGCGCGCTGAGGTCGGCGTTGCCGCTGGCGACCTCGCCGCTGGCGACCTGGATGCTGTCGCAGGCGCCCCGCACCTGGGCGACGATGCGCGACAGCGCGGCCTGCATCTCGCGCTGCGCGTGCTGCAGCCCGGCGGTCTCGTCGCGCCCGCGCACCTCGATGCGGGCCGTGAGGTCGCCGGCGGCGATGTCGTGGGCGAAGCGGCGTGCCCGCTCGATCGGCCCGCAGATCGAGGCCATGTTCGCCAGCGTCAGCGGGACGACGAGCAGCGCGGCCAGCGCCAGCGCCGCGGCGAACAGCACCAGCGTCTCGCGTTCGGCGTCGGCGGCCGAGCGCCGCGCCGCGTCGGCCTCGGCGGCGAGCAGCGTCGTCAGTCGGGTCAGCAGCGCCTGCGACGCGTGCACGTGCTCCTTGGCGCGCGACATCATGCGGTTCGCGGTGGTCGCCGTGTCGTAGCCCTCGGCCTCGAGCTGGCGGATCACCGGCTCGGTCGCGGCAGCGTAGGCCTCGACGCGCTGGCGCAGCTCGGCGAGCACGGCGTTGTCCTCGTCGTCGCCGCCGTCGCGCATGCGGTCGGTCAGCTCGAGCGTGCGCGCCAGCGACTGGCGCCACTTGTCGCGGTACGCCAGCACCTGCTCGGTGTGCTCGTAGTTGATGATCATGTCCTTCTCGTAGCGGCGCAGGTCGCCCATCGCCGAGCGCAGTTCGCCGGCGAGCGCCGACTCGGCGACGACGTGGTCCGAGATGGCGTGGTTGACGTGCTGCATGCGGAACATGCCCCACAGGCCGGCGCCGCCGACGACGGCCAGCAGCAGCAGCACGATGCCGATCGCGCCGACCATGCGGGTGCGGATGCTGAACTGGCGCAGCAGGTGGACGATGGGTTTCATCGGGCAGACTTCCTGATCAGTGGCGCGCACCGCGCACCAGGGAACCGACGTCGAGGATCAGCGCCACGCGGCCGTCGCCGAGGATCGTCGCGCCGGACACGCCGTCGACGCGGCGGTAGTTGAGCTCGAGGTTCTTCACCACGACCTGCTGCTGGCCGAGCAGGTCGTCGACGAGCAGCGCGATGCGCCCGCCCTCGTCCTCGACGACGACCATGATCCCGGCGGGCTGGGCGTCGCGGCGCGGCACCGCGAACACGCGCTCGAGCTCGACCACCGGCAGGTACTCGGCGCGCACCTGCACCACGCGGCCGCTGCCGCCGATCGTGCGGATCGTGCCGGCGCGCACCTGGAACGACTCGACCACCGACGCCAGCGGCAGGATGTAGCACTCGTCGCCGATGCCCACGCTCATGCCGTCCATGATCGCCAGCGTCAGCGGCAGCCGCACCCTGACGCTCATGCCGTGGCCTTCGGCCGAGTCGATCTCGACCGTGCCGCCCAGCGCCGCGATGTTCTTCTTCACGACGTCCATGCCGACGCCGCGCCCGCTGACGTCGGTGACCTGCTCGGCGGTGGAGAAGCCGGGCGCGAAGATCAGGTTCCAGACCTCGGCGTCGGTGAGCGTGTCGGGCGCGTCGATGCCCTTCTCGCGCGCCTTGGCCAGCAGCCTTGCGCGGCTCAACCCCTTGCCGTCGTCGCGCACCTCGATGACGACGCTGCCGCCCTGGTGGCTGGCCGCCAGCGTGATCGTGCCGTGCTCGGGCTTGCCGCGCGCCAGCCGATCGGCGGGCGCCTCGATGCCGTGGTCGCAACTGTTGCGCACCAGGTGCGTCAGCGGGTCGGTGATCTTCTCGACCAGCCCCTTGTCGAGCTCGGTGGCCTCGCCGTGCGTGACCAGCTCGACCTTCTTGCCGAGCTTGGCGGCGAGGTCGCGCAGCAAGCGCGGGAAGCGGTTGAACACCAGCGACATCGGGATCATGCGGATCGACATCACCGCTTCCTGCAGGTCGCGCGTGTTGCGTTCCAGGTCCGACAGGCCGGCAGCCAGTGCCTGCAGCGCCGCGCCCTCGATGCCCTTGCTGTTCTGCGCCAGCATGGCCTGCGTGATGACGAGCTCGCCGACCAGGTT
>CAZUBF010000195.1:0-5372 GCA_964618555.1 uncultured Azohydromonas sp. | reverse complement strand
TCAGGTAGTCCATCAGGAACTCGCAGGCCTGGAACGCCTGGCCGCGGTGCGCCGACGTGACGGCGACGAGCACGATCTGGTCGGTGGGCCGCAGCGCCCCGACGCGGTGGATCACGCGCGCGGCGCGGATGTCGAAGCGGCGCATCGCCTCGTCGATCATGGTCTCGATCGCCTTCTCGGTCATGCCGGGGTAGTGCTCGAGTTCCATGGCGGCGACGCCGCTGCCGTCGTTGCGGTCGCGCACGGTGCCGACGAACGCGGCCACGGCACCGACGCCGGCGTCGCCGGCGCGCAGCGCGGCGACTTCGGCCGAGAGGTCGAAGTCCTCGGTCTGGATCGACACGCGCGGCATCGCGACCCGCTCAGCCGCCGGTCACCGGCGGGAAAAACGCGACTTCGGCGCCGTCGGACAGCGCTGCCGACTCGTCGCTCATCGTCTGGTCGACCGCGCAGCGCACGGCGCGGCCGCGCGCCAGCGCCTCGGCATGGCGTCCGCCGCGCGCGATGAGGTGGTCGCGCAGTGCGGCGACGGTGCCGCCGGTCAGGTCGACCGTCTCGCCCGGGCCCAGGGCCTCGCGCAGCGAGGCGAAGTAACGCACCGTCAGTTTCATCCGTTCACCAGCGTCGACAGCGGCAGGTAGCGTACCCGATCGCCTGCGCGGATGACCTGTCCCGGCGGGTTGTCCACGAGGCCGTCGGCCCACACCACCGAGGTCAGCACGCCCGAGCTCTGGTTGCCGAACAGCTCGAGGCGGCCGTCGCCGCCCAGGCGCACGCGCAGGAACTCGCGCCGCCGGTCGGGCTTCGGCCAGTCGAATCCGGCGGTCATCGGCAGCGCCGCGGGCATCGTGGCGTCGGCACCCTGCAGCGCATGGAGCACCGTGCGCACCGCCAGCACGAAGGTGACGAAACTCGACACCGGGTTGCCCGGCAGGCCGAGGAACAGCGCCTCGCCGCCGGCGGCACGACGCACCGCGCCGAATGCCAGCGGCTTGCCCGGCTTGATCGCGACCTGCCACAGTTCGACGCGGCCCTCGGCGCCGACCGCGGGCTTGATGTGATCCTCCTCGCCGACCGACACGCCGCCCGAGGTGAGGATCAGGTCGTGCGCGCGCGCCGCGTCGCGCAGCGCGGCACGCGTCGCGTCGAGCCGGTCGGGCACGATGCCCAGGTCGCTGACCTCGCAACCCGCGGCCTGCAGCAGGCCGCGCAGCGTGTAGCGGTTGCTGTTGTAGATCGCGCTGGGTGGCAGGTCCTGCGGCGCGACGGAGCCGGGCATGATCAGCTCGTCGCCGGTCGAGAACAGCGCCACGCGCGCGCGCCGCACCACGGACAGCGTCGACGCGCCGACCGTGGCCGCCAGCCCGAGCGCCTGCGGCGTCAGCCGGGTGCCGGCGGCGAGCACGGTGGCACCCGCCTTCACGTCCTCGCCGCGCCGGCGGATCCACTGCCCGGGGCGCGGCGCCTCGCGCACGCGGATGCCGCCGCCGTCGACCGCCTCGACGAGTTCCTGCATCACCACCGCGTCGGCGCCGGGCGGGATCGGCGCGCCGGTGAAGATGCGCGCCGCGCTGCCCGGGGCGAGCGTGTCGCCCACCTGCCCGGCGGCGATGCGCTGCAGCACCGGCAGCACCACGTCGGGCGAGGCGGCGTCGGCGGCGCGCAGCGCGTAGCCGTCCATCGAGGTGTTGTCCGCCGGCGGCACGTCGATGGCAGAGACGACGTCGGCGGCGAGCACGCGACCCAGGGCGTCGAAGGTCGACACCGCCTCGACGTCGGCGATGCGCGCCGCGGTGGCGCCGGCGGCCAGTCGCGCGAGCGCCTCCTCGAGGCTCAGCATGGGGGGGCGGGTCGGCTCAGTCATGGCGGTCGGCATCGGGACACGGGTGAAGACGGTCGCCCTGGGCGCGCAGCCAGGTCACGAGGCCAGGCACGTCGCCCAGCGCGAACACCGGCCGCCCGGGCGGCGCCGGCAACGCCTGCGGGCGATCGGTGGCGACGGCGATGACCCGCGGGTCGTCGGGGTACAGCGGCGCGTCGCCGCGCGCGGCAGCCACCGAGGCACGCCAGACCTCGACCTTCGGGATGCCGGCGTGTTTGAAACCCTCGACCAGCGCCCAGTCGACGTCGGCGAGTTCGCCCAGCAGCGCGTGCACGTCGGGCGGCACCTCGGGGTCGAACTCGCGCAGCAGCGCCAGCCGTTTCGACGACGCGACCAGCACCTCGTACGCGCCGGCCTCGCGCAGGCGGTGGCTGTCCTTGCCCGGGCGGTCGAGGTCGAACCCGGCGTGCGCGTGCTTGATCACCGAGACGCGCTCGCCGTCGCGGCGCAGCGCGGCGACGACGCCCTCGAGCAACGTGGTCTTGCCGCTGCCCGAGGCGCCACAGAAGCCCACGACCTTCATGCGCGCCCTCAGCCGCCGGCGTGCTGCTCGACGTAGCGCCGCACCGCCTCGACCTGGGCCGGCAGCACCGTGAAACGACGCGGCAGCGACTCCAGCCCCTCGAGCGAGGCCGGTCTCTCGGGATCGCGCCCCAGCGCCTCGTGGATCGTCTCCGCGAACTTGGCCGGCAGGGCGGTCTCGAGCACGATCATCGGCACGCCGGGGTCGACGTGTTCGCGCGCGACCTTCAGCCCGTCGGCGGTGTGCGTGTCGATCGTGACGCGGTGGCGCTGCCAGGCGTCGCGGATCGTCGCGACGCGGTCGGCGTGCGCGCTGCGACCCGACACGAAGCCGAAGCCGGCGATGCGCGCGAGCTCGTCGGGCGCCAGCGTGAAACCGCCGCGCTGCGGCACCTGCACGCCGAACAGGTCGGCGGTGCGCGCCGCATCGCGGCCCAGCAGGTCGAACACGAAACGCTCGAAGTTGCTCGCCTTGCTGATGTCCATCGACGGACTCGAGGTCTCGTGCGTCTCGGCGCTGCCGCGCACGCGGTAGGTGCCGGTGCGGAAGAACTCGTCGAGCACGTCGTTCTCGTTGGTCGCGCACACCAGCCGGTGGATCGGCAGCCCCATCATGCGTGCGACATGGCCGGCGCAGATGTTGCCGAAGTTGCCGGAGGGCACCGCGAAGCTGACGCGTTCGTCGTCGGAACGGGTGGCCTGGAAGTAGCCTGCGAAGTAGTAGACGACCTGCGCCAGCAGGCGCGCCCAGTTGATCGAGTTGACGGTGCCGATGGCCCAGCGGCGCTTGAACTCGAGGTCGTTGCTGACCGCCTTGACGATGTCCTGGCAGTCGTCGAACACGCCCTCGATCGCGAGGTTGTGGATGTTCGGGTCCTGCAGGCTGAACATCTGCGCCTGCTGGAACGGGCTCATCCGCCCGTGCGGGCTGAGCATGAACACGCGGATGCCCCGCTTGCCGCGCATCGCGTACTCGGCGGCGCTGCCGGTGTCGCCCGAGGTCGCGCCGAGGATGTTCAGCTGCTGCCCGCGCCGCCCCAGCTCGTACTCGAACAGCTGCCCGAGCAGCTGCATCGCCATGTCCTTGAACGCCAGGGTCGGTCCGTTGGACAGCGCCTGCAGGTGCAGCCCCTCGCCGAGCGGCTTCAGCGGCACGATCGCGTCGGTGCCGAACACCTCACGGGTGTAGGTCCTGCGCAGCAGCGCGCGCAGGTCGCCGGCCGGGATGTCGTCGATGTACAGCGACAGGACCTCGAACGCGAGGTCGGCGTAAGGCAGGCCGCGCCAGCGCGCGAGCATGGCCGCGTCGACGCGCGGGTAGTGCACCGGCAGGTACAGCCCGCCGTCGGGCGCCAGCCCCTCGAGCAGGATGTCGCAGAAGCCGCGCGGCGTGGTGTCGCCGCGGGTGCTGAGGTACTTCATGCCAACTCTTCCTTGCGCAGGCTGACGATCGGCGCCAGCACGGTCGGCAACGCCTGCATCTGCGCGATCGCCCGGCGCATGTCGCCCTCGACGGTGTCGTGGGTGAGGATGATGACGTCGGTCTTGCTCTCGCCTTCGGCCGACTCGCGTTGCAGCAGCGCGTCGATCGAGATGCCGTGCTCGGCCAGGATGCCGGTGATGCGCGCCAGCACGCCGGCCTGGTCGGCCACCTGCAGCCGCAGGTAGAACGCGGTGACGACCTGCTCGATCGGCAGGATCGGCGTGTCGGCCAGCGCCTCGGGCTGGAACGCCAGGTGCGGCACGCGGTGGTCGGGGTCGGCGGTGTGCAGCCGCGTGACGTCGACCAGGTCGGCGATCACCGCCGAGGCCGTCGGCTCGCTTCCTGCCCCCTTGCCGTAGTACAGCGTCGTGCCCACCGCGTCGCCCTGCACGACGACGGCATTCATCGCGCCCTCGACGTTGGCGATCAACCTCTTCGCCGGCACCAGCGTCGGATGCACGCGCAGCTCCAGCCCCTGGTCGCGGCGCCGCGTGATGCCCAGCAGCTTGATGCGGTAGCCCAGCTGTTCGGCATAGCGGATGTCGGCAGCCTGCAGCCGCGTGATGCCCTCGACGTGCGCACGGTCGAACTGCACCGGCACGCCGAACGCGATCGCACCCATGATCGTCGCCTTGTGCGCCGCGTCGATGCCTTCGATGTCGAAGGTCGGGTCGGCTTCGGCGTAGCCCAGCCGCTGCGCCTGCTTCAGCACGACGTCGAAGTCGAGCCCCTTGTCGCGCATCTCGCTGAGGATGAAGTTCGTCGTGCCGTTGATGATGCCGGCGATCCACTCGATGCGGTTGGCGCTCAGCCCCTCGCGCAGCGCCTTGATGATCGGGATGCCGCCGGCCACCGCGGCCTCGAACGCGACCATCACGCCGCGCTCGCGCGCGGCGGCGAAGATCTCGTTGCCGTGCACCGCGAGCAGCGCCTTGTTCGCGGTGACGACGTGCTTGCCCGCGGCGATCGCCTCGAGCACCAGCGCCTTGGCGATGCCGTAGCCGCCGATCAGCTCGACGACGATGTCGATGGCGGGGTTCGCGATGACCTGCCGCGCGTCGGCGACGACCTGCGCACGATCCCCGACCACGGCCTTCGCGCGCGCCGTGTCGAGGTCGGCGACCATCGTGATCTCGATGCCGCGGCCGGCGCGGCGGCGGATCTCGGCCTGGTTGCGCACGAGCACGTGGAAGGTGCCGCTGCCGACGGTGCCGATGCCGAGCAGGCCGACCTGGATGGGATGGGCTTCGACGTCGCGTCGCCCGGCGACGTGGGATGGCGTCGCAACAGGGGGTGGGGTCATGGGCGGGTTCAGAGGGAGTGACGTTTGCGGTAGTGCTCGAGGAAACGCGCGATGCGCCCGATCGCCTCGGCGAGGTCGTCGCTGTTGGGCAGGAACACCAGGCGGAAGTGGTCGGGATGCGGCCAGTTGAAGCCGCTGCCCTGCACGATCAGCACCTTCTCCTCGGCGAGCAGCTCGTAGGC
>CAZUBF010000194.1:0-5474 GCA_964618555.1 uncultured Azohydromonas sp. | reverse complement strand
CAAAGATCACGCCCAGGCCGGGAATGTGAAAGCCGAACAGCTGGTCGGGCTGCCAGCTCTGCGGCAGGATGTGCAGCGTCTGGTCGAGCGTGCCCACCACCCAGTCGAGCACCCACAGGGTGATGATCAGGGGCACCAGGACCAGCAGGCCAGCCAGCAGCCATTTGCGCAAGGAAGGCATTGCGAGCGAACTCAGGTCGAAGAGGTGGGGGTCGAGCTGGCTGCCGGAGCCGCAGCGGGTGTCGTTGTGGTCGCTGTGCTGGTGGCGGGTGCCGGACTGGCGGCGGCCTCACCCGCCGGTTTGGCAGCCGTGTCCGGTGCGCTGGCACCACTGTCGGCCCCCGCCACGGCCGGTGCGGCCTTGCCGCCGTTGCCACCGCGGAAGTCGGTCACGTACCAGCCCGAGCCCTTGAGCTGAAAGCCGGCGGCGGTGACCTGCTTCTGGAAACTGGCCTGGCCACAGGCCGGGCAGACGCTCAACGGGTCGTCGGACATCTTTTGCAACACGTCCTTGGCATGGCCGCAGGACGCGCACTTGTAGGCATAAATCGGCATGGCGGAACCTGTAGGTGACCGGCTGCATGAGAGCCGGGATCGCTTCGGAGGACAGACGGGCCGTGGGAGGGAATCACACCCGGCCCGTCGAGCCCGATCCGAAGGGTAGAAGAACAAAACCCGTCATTATAAATTGGGGGTGGTTTCCGGATGCACAAGGACCGCAAAACCAGGGCCACCACCGGCAGCGTCTACCAGAGTCGCACCCGCGTGAGCACCTGCATCAACAGCAGACCCATCAGGAAGCCCACCCCGCCCCAGACGATCCCCTGCAGCAAGCGGTTGGTGCGGCGCTGTTCGGCCAGCAGCTCATCGAGTTCGCGCCGCAGTTCGTGCGGCTTGTGCTGCAGGAAGTCGTGCACCAGCCGCGGCAGCGCAGGCAGCAGCTTGGCGTAGTGCGGCGCCTCGGCCTTGAGCTGCTGCAACAGCTTCTGCGGTCCGACCTGCTCCACCATCCACTTTTCCAGAAACGGCTTGGCGGTGTTCCAGAGGTCCAGCTCCGGATCCAGATCGCGGCCCAATCCCTCGATATTCAACAGCGTCTTCTGCAGCAACACCAGTTGCGGCTGGATTTCCACCTGGAAGCGGCGCGAGGTCTGGAACAGGCGCATGAGCACCATGCCGAGCGAGATTTCTTTCAGCGGGCGGTCAAAGTACGGCTCACAGACCGCACGGATCGCAGACTCCAGCTCGTCCACCCGGGTGTCTGCCGGCACCCAGCCACTTTCGATGTGCAGCTCGGCGACGCGCTTGTAATCGCGCCGGAAAAAAGCCGTGAAGTTCTGCGCCAGGTATTCCTTGTCGAACTCGGTCAGCGTGCCAACGATGCCGAAATCGAGCGAGATGTAGCGTCCGAACGTGGCCGGATCGACGCTGACCTGGATGTTGCCCGGGTGCATGTCGGCGTGAAAGAAGCCGTCGCGGAACACCTGGGTGAAGAAGATCGTCACGCCGTCGCGCGCCAGCTTGCGGATGTCGACCCCGGCGTCGCGCAGGCGCTGCACCTGGCTGACCGGGATGCCGTCCATGCGCTCCATCACGATCACGCCGGAGGTGCACAGCTCCCAGATCATCTCCGGGATCAGCACCAGGTTCAGCCCCTGCATGTTGCGGCGCAGCTGGGCGGCGTTGGCCGCCTCGCGCACCAGGTCGAGCTCGTCGTGCAGGTAGGTGTCGAACTCGGCGACGACCTCGCGCGGCTTCAGGCGCCGGCCGTCGACCGAGACGCGTTCGACCCAGCGCGCCAGGCGGTGCAGCAGCGCGAGGTCGCTCTCGATCGCGCCGAGCATGCCCGGGCGCAGCACCTTGACCGCGACCTCGCGACCGTCGCGCAGCTGCGCGAAGTGCACCTGCGCGATCGAGGCGCTGGCCACCGGCTCGGCGTCGAAGCGCGCGAACACGGCGTCGATCGGCCGCGCGAACGCGCGCTCGACCAGCTTGCGCGCCTGCGCGCCGGGGAACGGCGGCACCCGATCCTGCAGCTTAGCCAGTTCGTCGGCCACGTCCAGCGGCAGCAGGTCGCGCCTCGTGCTCAGCACCTGCCCGAACTTGACGAAGATCGGCCCGAGCCGCTCGAGCGCGCGGCGCAGCCGCACGCCGCGCGGCTCGTCGAGGCGCCGGCCGACGGTGATGACGCGCGCCATCGCGCGCACCCAGCGCTGGCGGAAACCCGACAGCGCGATGTCGTCCAGCCCGAAGCGCAGGACGGTGAAGACGATGACGACCAGCCGGGCGAGCTGCCTCATGGGCCGCCGCGCCCGGCGCCGCCGGGGCGCAGCCGCGTGGCCACCTCACCGCCGGCCTTCAGCGCCGCGCGCAGCGCGCGCGCCAGTGCCGAGCCGGCGCGGGCGACCTCGCGCGCGATGCGCGCGCCGAACAGGCGCTCGAGGTCGGCCTCGACGTCCCAGCGCACGTTGTCGAGCAGCCAGTGCACGTCGGTGGCCAGCGCCGAGTCGCCGGCGATCTCGACCGCCGGGGTGTCGCCGGCCATCACGCGCGCGGCCAGCAGCGCCGGGTTCGCGGCGTCGACGCGCACGTGCAGGTCGGCCGGCGCCGCGGTGTCGTCGGCGCTCCACTCGAGCAGGCCGGCCGGCGTGATGCGGAACGCCAGCCGCGGCGGCGGCGGCAGCAGCGCCGGCCAGCCGTCGAGTTCGACCTGCAGCAGCCGGCCGCGGTGCGCCGCGAGCCGTTGCGTGGCCGCCGGTTCGGCCGCCAGCACGTGGTTCGTCACCAGCGTCAGGCGTTCCATCATGGCCGGGGCGACCAGCGACGCGAGGGCTTGCAGCATGCGCGGATTGTAGGCAGCGCCCGAGCGCGGCCGCGCCGCGTGTGCGGTGCTGCACGCCGCCGCTGCGCCGGGCGCGCGCGATGCGCGTGGACAATGTGTCATGCCGCCCGCCCGCCCGCCCGCCCGTGTGCTGCTCACCGGTGCGACCGGCTACATCGCGTCGCACACCTGGCTCGCGCTGCACGCGGCCGGGTTCGACGTGGTCGGCGTCGACGACTTCAGCAACAGCTCTCCCGAAGTGCTCGAGCGGCTGCGGCGCCTCACCGGCGAGCGCCCCGAGTTCGAGCGTGCCAGCGTGTGCGACGCCGCGGCGATGGAGGACCTGTTCGGCCGCCACCGCTTCGACGCGGTGGTGCACTTCGCCGCGTACAAGGCGGTCGGCGAGTCGGTGGCCAAGCCGCTGGCGTACTACGCGAACAACGTCGGCGGGCTGGTGACGGTGTGCCAGGCGATGCAGCGCCACGACGTGAGGCGCTTTGTGTTCAGCTCCAGCGCCACGGTGTACGGCGAGGCGGCCGCGCTGCCGATCCGCGAGGACGCCGCGCTGTCGGCCACCAACCCCTACGGGCGCACCAAGCTGATCGGCGAGCAGATGCTGGCCGACCTCGGCGTGGCCGACCCCGCGTGGCAGACCGCCTGCCTGCGCTACTTCAACCCGGTGGGTGCGCACGAGTCGGGGCTGATCGGCGAGGATCCGCGCGACACCCCGAACAACCTGATGCCCTACGTCGCGCAGGTCGCGGTGGGCCGGCGCGCCGCGCTGCAGGTGTTCGGCGCGGACTACCCGACGCCCGACGGCACCGGCGTGCGCGACTACATCCACGTCGTCGACCTCGCCGAAGGCCACGTCGCCGCGCTGCGCCGGCTGCTCGACGCGCCGGGCTCGTTCACCGTCAACCTCGGCACCGGCCGCGGCCACAGCGTGCTCGAGGTGGTGCGCGCCTACGCACAGGCCAGCGGCCGGCCGATCCCGTACGACCTGGTGGCGCGCCGCGCCGGCGACGTCGCCGCCTGCTGGGCCGACCCGACGCGCGCGCAGCAACTGCTCGGCTGGCGCGCGAAGCACGACCTGTCACGCATGTGCGCCGACAGCTGGCGCTGGCAGCAGCGCAACCCCGACGGCTATGCCACCCCCACCTGAGCCCCCCGCCGGGCTGCACCCGGTCCGCCCCCCCGCGGGGGTCGCGGACACCCGGGTCGACCAGGCGTTCCCTCGAGAGGCCCCGACACCGCGATGAACCCCGTTGACGTGCAACCCGTGATCATGGCCGGCGGTTCCGGCACGCGGCTGTGGCCGCTGTCGCGCGCCGGCTACCCGAAGCAGTTCCTCGTGCTCGCCGGCAACGAGAGCCTGTTCCAGCAGGCCGCGCGCCGGCTCGCCGCACTGGCCGGCGACGGCGTCGCGGTCGGCGCGCCGCTGGTGGTCGGCAACGAGGAGCACCGCTTCCTCGTGCTCGACCAGTTGCGCGAGCAGCGCCTCGAACCGGCGGCGGTGCTGCTCGAGCCGGCCGGGCGCAACACCGCGCCGGCGCTGACGCTGGCCGCGCTGCAGGCGATGGACGACGGCCGCGACCCGGTGCTCGCGGTCACGCCGGCCGACCAGACGGTGGCCGACGACGCGGCGTTCACACGCGCACTGCGCGACGCGGTGTGCATCGCGGCGCACGGCGAGATCGCGATCCTCGGCGTGCCGCCGTTGCGCCCGGAGACCGGCTACGGCTACATCCGCGCCGCGTCGCCCGGCGCCGGCGATGCACCGGCGGTGGCCGCGTTCGTCGAGAAACCCGACGCCGACACCGCGCGCCGCTACCTGGCCGAAGGCGGCTATTACTGGAACGCCGGCATGTTCGTGCTGCGCGCCAGCACCTGGCTGGCGGCGCTCGAGCGATTCCGCCCCGACATCGCCGCCGCCACCCGCGCCGCGTGGGACGCACGCCGAAGCGACGCACGCTTCGTGCGCCCGGGTGCGGCCGAGTTCGCCGCCGTGCCCGCCGAGTCGGTCGACTACGCGGTGATGGAGCGCTGCCCGGGCAGCGGCATCGGAATCCGCATGGTCGCGCTCGACGCCGGCTGGAACGACCTCGGCGCGTGGGACGCGGTGTGGCAGGTGCTGCCGAAGGACGGCGCCGGCAACGCCGCCGTCGGCGACGCGATCGTCGCCGACTGCCGCAACACGCTGGTGCATGCGTCGAACCGGCTCGTCAGCGTGATCGGCGTCGACGACCTGGTCGTCGTCGAGACCGCCGACGCAGTGCTGGTGGCCAGCCGCGCGAAGAGCCAGGACGTGAAGAAGGTCGTCGAGCGCCTGGGTAAGGAACAGCGCGGCGAGCACGCGCTGCACCGCAAGGTGCACCGGCCCTGGGGCTGGTACGACAGCGTCGACGACGGCGCGCGCTTCCAGGTCAAGCGCATCATGGTCAAGCCCGGCGCGTCGCTGAGCCTGCAGATGCACCACCACCGCGCCGAGCACTGGATCGTGGTCAGCGGCACCGCCGAGGTCACGGTCGGCGACAAGAAGATCCTGCTCGCCGAGAACCAGAGCACCTACATCGCGCTGGGCGAGGTGCACCGCCTGGCCAACCCGGGCAAGGTGCCGCTGGAGATCATCGAGGTGCAGTCGGGCAGCTACCTC
>CAZUBF010000193.1:0-5488 GCA_964618555.1 uncultured Azohydromonas sp. | reverse complement strand
GGCCCAGGCGCTCGAACAGCAGTTCGGCCAGGTCGGCCTTGGTCAGCGTCGGCGTCTCGAGCGTGGGCAGGATCACGCGCACCGGCGCGGCGGGCGGCTCGTGGCTCGGGTCGTCGCTCATCGTCGTCTTCCTCGGTCTGTCGTCGATCGGCGTGCCGGCTCAGGCGCGCAGCCGAGCGCCGAGCTGGCGCTGCAGGCGCGCGAGCACCTGCGCCACCGCCTCGTCGATGCGCTCGTCGGTCAGCGTCGCGTGGTCGTCGAGCAGCTCCAGCCGCACCGCCAGGCTGCGCTCTTGCGCACCGATGCCTGCCACCGGCTGGCCCGGCTTGTAGATGTCGAACAGGCGCGCCGAGCGCAGCAGGCCGTCGCCGGCGCCGATCGCCGCGAGCAGCGCGTCGTGGCTGACGCCGTCGGCCACCACCAGCGCCAGGTCGCGCCATACCGGCTGCTGCCGTGGCAGCGGCTCGAACTTCGGCACCTCGCGCGTGGTCAGCGCCGCGAGTTCGACCTCGAACAGCACCGGCGCGTGCGGCAGGTCGTAGCCCTGGCGCCACTTCGGGTGCAGCTCGCCGACCCAGCCGACGGCCTCGCCGTCGACCTCGATGCGCGCGCTGCGCCCCGGGTGCAGCGCGGGGTGCGCCGCCGCCACGAAGCGCGGCCTGCGTGGCGCGAACAGCGCCTCGACGTCGCCCTTGACGTCGAAGAAGTCCACCGCGCGCTCGCGCGCGCCCCACTGCAGGTCGTCGGCCGCGCCGTACGCCAGCGCCGCGACGCGCATCGGCTGGTGCACGCCGGCCACCGTGATGTCGCCGTCGGTCACCGAGGCGTCCTTCATGAACACGCGACCGATCTCGAACACGCGCACGCGCGCCGTCTTGCGCGCCAGGTTGTGGCGCAGCACCTGCACCAGCGAACCGACCAGGCTCGATCGCATCACCGCGAGCGGCGCGGCGATCGGGTTGAGCACGCGGATCGGGTCGGTGTTGCCGGCCAGTTCGTGTTCCCAGCGCTCCTCGACGAACGAAAAACCGATCGTCTCCTGGTAGTCGAGCGCGGCCAGCAGGTGGCGCAGCCGGTGCGCGCTGCGCGTGCGCTCGGGCTTCACGTGCGCGACCACCGGCGCCAGCGGCGGCGTCGACGGCAGGCGGTCGTAGCCGAGCACGCGCGCCACCTCCTCGATCAGGTCCTCCTCGATCGCCAGGTCGAAACGCCAACTCGGCGGTGCCACCTTCAGCGAGCCGTCGCCCTCGGCGAACGGCAGGCCGAGCCGGCGAAACACCTCGGCGCACTGCGCCTGCGTCACCGGCATGCCGATCACCTTGCTCGCGCGTGCGACACGCAGCGTGACCGGCTGCGGCGCCGGCAGGTTCACGACCTGGTCGTCGACCGGCCCCGGCACGCCGCCGCAGATGTCGACGATCAGCTGCGTGATGCGCTCGATGTGCTCGACCGTCAGCGCCGGATCGACGCCGCGCTCGAAGCGGTGGCCGGCGTCGGTGGCGAAGTTGTAGCGCCGCGAGCGCCCCGCGACCGACTTCGGCCACCAGAACGCGGCTTCGACGTAGACGTTCCTGGTGTCGTCGCCGACCGCGGTGGCGTCGCCGCCCATGATGCCGGCCAGCGACTCGACCGCCCGCGCGTCGGCGATCACGCCGACCTGCTCGTCGACCTCGATCGTGCTGCCGTTGAGCAGCTCAAGCGTCTCGCCGCGGCGGCCCCAGCGCACGACGAGCCTCTCGTGGATCTTGTCGAGGTCGAAGATGTGCGACGGGCGGCCGTACTCGAACATCACGTAGTTCGAGATGTCGACCAGCGCCGTGACGCTGCGCTGGCCGCAGCGTGCCAGGCGCTCGACCATCCACGCCGGCGTTTTCGCGGTGGTGTCGACGCCGCGCACGACGCGACCCGAGAAGCGTCCGCACAGGTCGCTCGCCTCGACGGTGACCGGCAGCGACGCGCCGTGCAGCGGCCGCACCGGTGCGATCGTCGGCGTGTTCAGCGGTGCCCCGGTCAGCGCGGCGACTTCACGCGCGATGCCGTACACGCTCAGGCAGTGCGCCAGGTTCGGCGTGAGCTTGAGCGTGAACAGCGTGTCGTCGAGGTTCAGCGCCTGGCGCAGGTCGACGCCCACCGGTGCGTCGCTCGAGAGTTCGAGCAGGCCGCCGTGGTCGTCGGAGAGTTTCAGCTCGCGCGCGGAACACAGCATGCCGTGACTGTCGACGCCGCGCAGCTGCCCGACCCGGATCTCGAACGGCGCGCCGCCCGGCTCGGTGGGCGGCAGTTGCGCACCGACCAGCGCCAGCGGCACGCGGATGCCTGCGCGCGCGTTGGGCGCGCCGCACACCACCTGCAGCAGTGCGCCCTTCGTGTGTTCGCCCGCCGCGACCTTGCACACGCGCAACCGGTCGGCACGGGGGTGCGGCACGGCGTCGACGATCTCGCCGACGACCACCTTCGAGAACGGCGGCGCCACCGGCCGCAGTTCCTCGACCTCGAGGCCGGCCATCGTCAGCAGATCGGCGAGTTGCCGCGTGTCGAGCGGCGGATCGCAGAACTCGCGCAGCCAGGATTCAGGGAATTGCATGGTGTTCGAACTCGGGCGTGGCGCTCACTGGAACTGGGCCAGGAAGCGCAGGTCGTTGTCGAAGAACAGGCGCAGGTCGTCGATGCCGTAGCGCAGCATCGCCAGCCGGTCCGGGCCCATGCCGAAGGCGAAGCCGATGTAGCGCTCGGGGTCGAGGCCGAAGTTGCGCACCACGTTCGGATGCACCTGCCCGGCGCCCGAGACTTCGAGCCAGCGGCCCTTCAGCGGCCCCGACGAGAACGCGATGTCGACCTCGGCCGACGGTTCGGTGAACGGGAAGAAGCTGGGGCGAAAGCGCAGCTCCAGGTCGTCGGTCTCGAAGAACCGGCGGCAGAAGTCGGCGAACACCGTCTTCAGGTCCTTGAAGCTGATGTTCTCGCCGATCCACAGCCCCTCGCACTGGTGGAACATCGGCGAGTGCGTGGCGTCGCTGTCGACGCGGTAGGTGCGCCCGGGCGCGATGACGCGGATCTCGGGCATCGGGTCGGCGCCGGCGTGGCGCTTGACGTGCTGCACCGCGTGGCGCACCTGCATCGGGCTGGTGTGCGTGCGCAGCAGGTACCCGCCCTCGACGTAGAAGGTGTCGTGCATCGAACGCGCCGGGTGGTCCTCGGGCGTGTTCAGCGCGGTGAAGTTGTACCAGTCGTTCTCGATCTCGGGGCCGTCGGCGACGTCGAAGCCCATCGACGCGAAGATCGCCTCGATGCGCTCCATCGTGCGGCTCACCGGATGCAGCCCGCCGCTGCCGCGGCGACGCCCGGGCAGCGTCACGTCGAGCGCCTCGGCGCGCAGCTGGGCCTCGAGCTCGGCATCGGCCAGCGCCTGGCGGCGCGCGTTCAGCGCGGTCTCGATGCGCTGCTTGGCGGCGTTGATCTCGGCGCCACGCGTGCGTTTGTCGTCGGGTGTCAGTGCCGCCAGCGACTTCAGCAGCTCGGTCACGCGGCCGGCCTTGCCGAGAAAGCGCGCCTTCGCGTTCTCGAGATCGGCCGGCGTGGCCGCCGCCTCGAATTCGGCCGTCGCGCCGGCCACCAGGTTGTCGAGATCGTTCATCGGTCGTCGGTAGACAAAAAAAGGCCGCCCCCGAAGGTGACGGCCTTCATGCTTGCGGCACCCCGGCGGCGACGCCGGAGCGACGAGGTCAAGCGAGCTGGGCCTTCACCTTCTCGACGATGCTGCCGAACGCAGCCGGGTCGTTGACGGCCAGATCGGCCAGCACCTTGCGGTCGATGTCGATCTGCGCCTTCTTCAGGCCGGCCATGAACTTGCTGTAGGTCACGCCGAGTTCGCGGCTGGCCGCGTTGATGCGCGCGATCCACAGCGCGCGAAACACGCGCTTGCGGGTGCGGCGATCGCGGTAGGCGTACTGGCCCGCCCTCATCACCGCCTGCTTGGCGATGCGGAAGACGTTCTTGCGGCGCCCACGGAAGCCCTTGGCGAGCTTCAGGATCTTCTTGTGGCGGGCGTGGGCGGTGACGCCACGTTTGACGCGAGGCATGCGGTTCTCCTTTCGTGCTCAGGCGGTCACAGACCGGCGAACGGCATCATCGCCGCGATGTGGCCGGTGTCGCGCTCGTGCACGTTGGCACTGCCGCGCAGCTGACGCTTGCGGGTGGTGCTCTTCTTGGTGAGGATGTGGCGCTTGTAGGCCTGACCGCGCTTGACGGTGCCGCCCGGGCGCACGCGGAACCGCTTGGCCGCGCTCTTCTTGGTCTTCATCTTGGGCATGACTGCTCCTTCTAGTTGACCCTTGCAGGCGACGCCGGCATCCGGCGTGCTTGTTGGCCTGCAACGGCTTCTTTTCGACCACCGCGGCGACCGACCGCGGCAGCGAAATCCTTCGTTCAAACGTCGCCGGCGCTATTTGCGCTTCGGCGCCAGCACCATGATCATCTGCCGCCCCTCGAGCTTGGGCATGTGCTCGACCACCGCCACGTCGGCCAGTTCGTCGCGGATGCGCTCGAGCAGCCGCATGCCGATCTCCTGGTGCGTGATCTCGCGGCCGCGGAAGCGCAGCGTGACCTTGCCCTTGTCACCGTCCTCGGCGATGAAGCGGCGCAGGTTGCGCATCTTGATCGCGTAGTCACCCTCGTCGGTGCCAGGCCGGAACTTGACCTCCTTGACCTCGATGACCTTCTGCTTCGACTTGGCCTCGGCCGCCTTCTTCTGCTCCTGGTACTTGAACTTGCCGTAGTCCATCAGCCGGCACACCGGCGGATCGGCCTGCGCGGCGATCTCGACCAGATCGACGTCGTATTCGCCTGCGAGCCGCAGGGCCTCCTGGATCGGGACGATGCCCAGCGGCTCGTTGTCCGGGCCGTTGAGCCGCACCTGCGGCGCCATGATCTCCCGGTTCAACCGGTGTTTGCGGATGTCGTTCGGCGTACGACGGTCGAAGAAAGTAGCGATGGTTCCAACCTCTCGAGGACCGCCGGCAAGTCGCGGTCCGAAACACAAAACGAAACGCGCGCCCGGCCTTCAGACCTTGGCCGCAACGTCGCCGGAGAGTCTTGCAAGGAACTCCTCCAGCGACATCACGCCGAGATCCCGATTGCCCCGGGCGCGCACCGCAACGGTGCCGCTTGCCTTCTCCTTGTCGCCCACGACGAGGATGTACGGCACCTTCTGCAACGAATGCGCGCGGATTTTATACGTGATCTTGTCGGCACGCAAATCCACCTCGCCTCTAACTCCTTGTTTTTGAAGCGTTTTCGCCACGTCCGCGGCGTAGTCGGACTGGCCCTCGGAAATCGAGCACACCACCACCTGCAGCGGCGCCAGCCACGCCGGCAGCGCGCCGGCGTGCTGCTCGATCAGGATGCCGATGAATCGCTCGAGACTGCCGACGATCGCCCGGTGCAGCATCACCGGGTGGCGCCGTGTGCCATCCTCGGCGACGTACTCGGC
>CAZUBF010000192.1:0-5552 GCA_964618555.1 uncultured Azohydromonas sp. | reverse complement strand
GAGCGCAACCTTGCCAAGGTTGAGGTCGCGAGTTCGAGACTCGTTTCCCGCTCCAGATTGCCCGAGGGAAGCCTAGGCTTCCCTCGTTCGTTTCTGGTGCACGCAGTGGCGACGCGCGACGGCTGTGCCAGAATCGATCGCACACGGCGCGGTAGCAAAGCGGTTATGCACCGGATTGCAAATCCGTCTAGCCCGGTTCGACTCCGGGCCGCGCCTCCAGAGTGAACAACGGGCCCTTCGGGGCCCGTTTCGTCGATGAGTGCTCGGCGTCACGTCGCCGCCGCGCAGTTGAGGCTCGACGGTCATGCACGCCTGCGGACCGTCGTGCAGCGCCGCTTCTGCATTGACGGCGAGCGCAGCGCGGCGCGATCGTGCTCCTCGCACTGCACAGCGCAACGACGTTCGCCGAGGTTGCCGCACGCGAAGGTGCCGGGAAGGAAGCCGTGACGACGCGATCGGACACGCCTATCGACGGCCGCTTCGGCGTGTTCAGGGCCCGGCGCGCGCGGCGAAGTGCAGTCGGCCGCCACCGATCGCCGGTGCGTCAACCCTGTGGATGCGGCGCGGTGCCAAAGCCCGGCTCGCTCGGCACGTCGCCCCCGCTCCGCATGCGCAGTGCGCAGTACTTGAGTTCCGGGATCTTGCCGAACGGGTCCAGCGCCGGGTTGGTCAAGCGGTTCACGGCGGCTTCGACGTAGGCGAAGGGCACGAACACCGCGCCGCGCGCCATGCCGTCGTCGGCGCGTGCGTACAGCGACACGCTGCCGCGTCGCGTCTCGAGCGTGACGATCTCGCCGGGGCGCGCGCCGATCGCGGCCAGGTCCAGCGGGTGCACCAGCGCGGTCGGCTCGGGTTCGATCGCGTTGAGCACCGAGGCGCGGCGCGTCATGCTGCCGGTGTGCCAGTGCTCGAGTTGCCGGCCGGTGATCAGCACCAGCGGGTAGTCGGCATCGGGGCGCTCGTCGGGCGGCACGATGTCCGCAGGCACGAAGCGCGCCTTGCCGCCGGCGCGCGGGAAGTGGTCGGTGAACACCACGGCGTCGCCGGGCGCGTCGTCGGCCGCGCAGGGGTACACCGCCGCGCCGTCGCGCTGCAGCCGCTGCCACGAGATGCCGGCCAGGCTGGGCATCGTCGAGCGCATCTCCTCGTAGACCGCGCCGGCGTCGGCATCGGGCCAGTCCAACCCCAGCCGGCGCGCCATCTGGCCGATGATCCACAGGTCCTGTCGCGCGTCGCCGGGTGGCGTCAGCGCGGCGCGGCCGAGCTGCACCCAGCGGTCGGTGTTGGTGAAGCTGCCGGTCTTCTCCGCAAACGCGCTGGCCGGGAGCACCACGTCGGCGAAGGCCGCGGTCTCGGTGAGGAAGATGTCCTGCACGACCAGGTGCTCGAGCCGCGCCAGCGCCTGGCGCACGTGCTGCACGTCGGGGTCCGACATCGCCGGGTTCTCACCCATCACGTACATGCCGCGCACGTGCCCGGCCAGCGCGGCGTCCATCGTCTCGACGACGGTCAGGCCGGGCCGCGGGTCGAGCCGCTCGGCGGGCAAGCACCAGGCGCGCGCGATCGCCTCGCGAGCCGCCGGGTCGTCGACGCGGCGGTAGTCGGGGTACATCATCGGGATCAGCCCGGCGTCCGACGCGCCCTGCACGTTGTTCTGCCCGCGCAGCGGGTGCAGCCCGGTGCCGCGGCGGCCGATCTGGCCGGTGGCCAGCGCCAGCGCGATCAGGCAGCGGGCGTTGTCGGTGCCGTGCACATGCTGGCTGATGCCCATGCCCCACAGGATCATCGACGCGCGCGACGTCGCGTAGAGTCGCGCCACTTCGCGGATGCGCTCGGTGTCGATGCCGGTCAGCGGCGCCATCGCCTCGGGGCTGTAGTTCTCGACGTGGCGCGCCAGCGCGTCGAAGTCCTCGGTGCGTCGCGCGACGAAGTCGGCGTCGACCAGGCCCTCGCTCACGATCACGTGCAGCATCGCGTTGAGCAGCGCGACATCGCTGCCCGGCCTGAACTGCAGCACGTGCTTCGCGTGGCGCGCCAGTTCGCCTCGGCGCGGGTCGATGACCACCAGCTGCGTGCCGGCGCGCACGGCGTTCTTGATCCAGGTCGCCGCCACCGGGTGGTTCACCGTGGGGTTGGCGCCGATCACGAGCACCAGCTCGGCGTGCATCACGTCGCGGACCGGGTTGCTGACCGCGCCCGAGCCGATGCCCTCGAGCAGCGCCGCGACCGACGACGCGTGGCACAACCGCGTGCAGTGGTCGACGTTGTTGCTGCCGAAGCCCAGGCGCACCAGCTTCTGGAACAGGTAGGCCTCCTCGTTGCTGCCCTTGGCCGAGCCGAAGCCGGCCAGTGCACGTGCGCCGTGGGCGTCGCGGATTGTGCGCAGCCCGCCGGCGGCCAGATCCAGCGCCTCGTCCCAGCTCGCCTCGCGGAAGCAGGCGCGTACCGTGGCCGGGTCCAGCGGCTGGTCGGCGTGTTTGGGCGGCGCGTCGGCGCGGCGCACCAGCGGCGTCGTCAGCCGCTGCGGGTGGCGCGCGTAGTCGTGGCCGTAGCGCCCCTTGACGCACAGCCGCCCGGCGTTCGCGGGGCCGTCGCGCCCCTCGACGCGGACGATGCGCTCGCCCTTCACGTGGTAGGTGAGCGCGCAGCCCACCCCACAGTAAGGGCACACCGAGTCGACGCTGCGCTCGGGCACGGCGAGCGCGGCGCCGCCGGCATCCGCAAGCGCCCCGGTCGGACAGGCCTGCACGCACTCGCCGCAGGCCACGCAGGTCGACGCGCCCATCGCGTCGCCCATGTCGAACACGATGCGTGCGTGCTCGCCGCGAAATGCCAGCCCGATGACGTCGTTGCCCTGCGCGTCGCGGCAGGCGCGCAGGCAGCGCGTGCACTGGATGCAGGCGTCCAGGTGCACGGCGATCGCCGGGTGCGACACATCGGCCGGCAGCCGTGCACGCGGCGCGAAGCGCGAGCGATCGACGCCGAGCGCACGCGCCCAGTGCCGGACCTCGTCGTCGCGACGGCGGACGGCGTCGGGCAAGTCAGCCTGCAGCAGCTCCAGCACCATCGCCTGCGCGAGGCGCGCGCGTGTGCTGGCGCTGTGCACCACCATGCCGTCGGTCGGCGAGCGGCAGCACGAGGCGGCGAGCGTGCGTTCGCCGTCGACCTCGACGACGCAGGCGCGGCAGTTGCCGGCCGGTGGCAGGCCGTCCCTGTGGCACAGGTACGGGATCGCGATGCCCTCGCGTTGCGCGACCTGCAGCAGCGTCTGCCCGGCCTCGGCCTGCACGCGACGGCCGTCGAGCGTGAAGTGGACAGGGGCGGGCGCGGTCATCGTTCAGCGCGGCGACTGCAGCTCGTGTGCGAAGTAGCGCACCACGCAGTCGACCGGGTTCGGTGCCGCCTGACCGAGGCCGCAGATCGACGCATCGCGCATCACGGCCGACAGATCGGCGAGCAGCGGCAGGTCCCAGCGGTCGGTTTCGATCAGCGCGCTGGCCTTCGCGGTGCCGGCGCGGCACGGCGTGCACTGGCCGCACGACTCGTCGCGGAAGAATCGCATCAGGTTGCGCGCCGCGTCGACCGCCCGATCGCAGTGCGTCGCGCTGCGCGTGAGCACGATCACCGCCGCCGAGCCGATGAAGCAGCCGTGCGGCTGCAGCGTGTCGAAGTCCAGCGGCAGGTCGGCCATCGACGCCGGGAAGATGCCGCCCGACGCGCCGCCGGGCAGCCACGCGTACAGCTCGTGACCGTCGGGCAGGCCGCCGCAGTGTTCGTCGACCAGTTCGCGCAGCGTGATGCCGGCCGGGGCGAGCTTGACGCCCGGCCGCCTGACGCGGCCCGACACCGAAAACGATCGCAGTCCGCGGCGCCCGTGGCGGCCATGCGACGCGAACCAGCCGGCGCCGCGCTCGACGATCTCGCGCACCCAGTAGAGCGTCTCGAAGTTGTGCTCGAGCGTCGGTCGGCCGAACAGCCCGACCTGCGCGACGTAGGGCGGTCGCAGCCGCGGCAGGCCGCGCTTGCCCTCGATCGACTCGATCATCGCCGACTCCTCGCCGCACACGTAGGCGCCGGCACCGCGGCGCAGTTCGATGCTCGGCAAGTGCGCACCGCGGTCACTGGCGCGCAGCGCGCCGAGTTCGTCGTGCAGCATGGCGCGCAGGCCGTGGTACTCGTCGCGCAGATAGACGTAGATCGCGTCGACGCCCACCGCCCAGGCGGCGATCAGCGCGCCTTCGACGAAGCGGTGCGGGTCGCGTTCGAGGTACCAGCGGTCCTTGAAGGTGCCCGGCTCGCCCTCGTCGATGTTGACCGCCAGCAGCCGGGGCGCCGGCTGGGCGCGCACCAGCCGCCACTTGCGCCCGGCCGGGAAACCCGCGCCGCCGAGGCCGCGCAGCCCCGAGTCTTCGAGCAGGTCGATGACCGCGTCGGCGTCGAGTTCACCGCGCCGGCAGCGTTCGAGCAGCGCATAACCCCCTGCGGCGCGGTAGTCGGCGAATCCGACGTGCCCTGCGTGCACGTGCGTGATCGTGCCCGTGGCCAGCGTGGCCAGCACGGCGTCGGCACGGGCCGCGGGCACGGGATGCTGGTGCACGACGGCCACAGGCGCCTGCTCGCAGCGGCCGACGCACGGCGCGCCGACGATGCGCACGCCAGAGCCGCATTGGGCCTCGAGGTCGGCGTGCAGCGACTTCGCGCCGGCCAGTTCGCAGGCGAGCCCGTCGCACACGCGCACCGTCAGTGACGGTGGCGGCGGCTCGCCTTCGCGCACGACGTCGAAGTGGTGGTAGAAGGTCGCGACCTCGTAGACCTCGGTCTGCGCCAGGTGCATTTCCTGCGCCAGCGCCGCCAGGTGCGCGGCGCTCAGGTGGCCGAAGCGGTCCTGCAGGCGGTGCAGGTGTTCGATCAGCAGGTCGCGCCGCCGCGGCGCATCGCCGAGCAACGCGCACACCTGTGCCAGCGCCTGCGCGTCGACCTGCCGGCCCTTGGGCGCGGCGCGCTTGCGCTGCCGACCATCGGCGACGGCGATGGTGGTCTCTCGCGGGGTGGACGGCATGGCGATTGAACTGTAGCGGGTCTCGGCGGCGCGCAGAGGCGCGTCGATAATCTTCCAACCCCGGCAGCCCGGGTGGCGAAATCGGCAGACGCAGCGGACTTAAAATCCGCGGCCCTCGCGGGCGTACGGGTTCGAGTCCCGTTCCGGGCACCAGCGTGCAGGCCCGGTCGCAGCACGCCCCATGGGTTGCGACAGCGTGCGCGTCGTCGTACCGGCTGCCGTGCGCGGTGGAGAGCACTTTCTAGCACGCAGCGCCGCCGCCGTGCAGTGACGCCTAGAATTTGCATGACCGTTCGATTCGTGCAGGGCCTGCAGCAGCGTCGCCTCTAGAATTTGTCGAACGCAAACGTCAATCCGAACGCAGGAGCAGCGCGACATGAAGATCCTGGTCCCCGTGAAGCGGGTGGTCGACTACAACGTCAAGGTGCGCGTCAAGGCCGACGGCAGCGGCGTGGACATTGCCAACGTCAAGATGAGCATGAACCCGTTCGAC
>CAZUBF010000191.1:1443-5725 GCA_964618555.1 uncultured Azohydromonas sp. | reverse complement strand
GCGTCGGTCTCCAAAACCGAAGGTTGGGGGTTCGATTCCCTCTGCCCCTGCCACTTCGCGGCGCCGCCGCGGGGTTCGATAGAAGCCACCCGGCACGTCTGCCGGTCGTGGCGGCCAGACCGGCCCGCGGGCGAGTCGATCGCCCGGCGGGCCTTGCCGCTGATGGCGGGGCGCATTGTCTGAGGCGCACCGCACGGATCTTTGAAGCGAATCGATGTCCACCAACACCCAAGTCGAAACTGTCTCCAGCCCGGCGGACAAGGCCAAGCTGGCGCTGGCCGTGCTGCTGGTGGTGGGCGCGGTGGCGGCGTTCTACCTGCTCGCGCAATCCGACCTGTGGCTGCGCGTGGTCTCGCTGCTGGCGCTGCTGGCCGCCGCGGTCGGGGTGTTCCTGACCTCCGAAAGCGGCAAGCAGCTGATCGCCTTCGGCCGCGACGCGGTGAAGGAGGCGAAGAAGGTCGTCTGGCCGACGCGCAAGGAGGCGATGCAGATGACCGGCTACGTGTTCGCGTTCGTGTTCGTGATGGCGCTGTTCCTCTGGCTGACCGACAAGACGCTCGAGTGGGTGCTGTACGACCTGGTGCTGGGCTGGCGTTGAGAGGGTGAAGACGATGAATGAGCAGGCCGTCAACCAGGACGCCGCCGCGGCGAACACGCTGCCGATGCGCTGGTACGTGGTGCACGCCTACTCCGGCATGGAGAAGGCCGTCGAGCGCAACCTGCGCGAGCGCATCGACCGCGCCGGCATGAACGCCAAGTTCGGCCGCATCCTGGTGCCGACCGAGGAGGTCGTCGAGCTGAAGAACGGCAAGAAGGCCGTCACCGAGCGTCGCTTCTTCCCCGGCTACGTGCTCGTCGAGATGGTGATGGACGACGACACCTGGCACCTGGTCAAGCACACGAGCAAGGTCACCGGCTTCGTCGGCGGCGCGAAGAATCGCCCGGCGCCGATCTCGGAGGCCGAGGTGATGAAGATCGTCAACCAGATGCAGGAAGGCGTCGAGAAGCCGCGGCCGAAGGTCGAGTGGCAGGTCGGCGAGCTGGTGCGCGTGAAGGAGGGCCCGTTCACCGACTTCAACGGCGCGGTCGAGGAAGTCAACTACGACAAGTCGAAGGTGCGCGTCAGCGTCACGATCTTCGGCCGTGCGACGCCGGTCGAGCTGGATTTCTCGCAGGTCGAGAAGGTGTGACGGGGGCTTGGCGCCGCTTCGCGCGCGAAGCCGCCGAGCCGTAGCGCAGGGATTCAAAGGGTGCGCCGCCACGACCCCGGCGCACCGGCAGTTCTCAGGGTCGAAGGACGAGGAGCCGTCCGCGGCGCGAGGCCCGGCGGCGTTCGAACTCGGTAAGGAGCCATCATGGCCAAGAAGATCGTCGGCTTCATCAAGCTGCAGGTGCCGGCGGGCAAGGCGAACCCGTCGCCGCCGATCGGCCCCGCGCTCGGCCAGCGCGGGCTGAACATCATGGAGTTCTGCAAGGCGTTCAACGCGCAGACCCAGGGCATGGAACCCGGCCTGATGCTGCCGGTGGTGATCACGGCGTTCGCCGACAAGTCGTTCACCTTCATCCTCAAGACGCCACCGGCCACGGTGCTGATCAAGAAGGCGCTGAAGCTCGACAAGGGGTCGGGGCGCCCGCACCTCGAGAAGGTCGGCAAGCTCACTCGCGAGCAGATCGAGGAGATCGCCAAGACCAAGATGAAGGACCTCAACGCCGCCGACCTGGAAGGCGCGGTGAAGACGATTGCCGGTTCTGCCCGCTCGATGGGCGTGACGGTCGAAGGAGTCTGACCATGGCCAAGCTGACGAAGAAAGCCAAGGCCCTGCAGGGCAAGATCGACAGCACGAAGCTGTACCCGATCGGCGACGCGCTGGCGCTGGTCAAGGAGTGCGCCACCGCGAAGTTCGACGAGTCGATCGACGTCGCGGTGCAGCTCGGCGTCGACGCGAAGAAGTCGGACCAGGTCGTGCGCGGCGCCGTCGTGCTGCCCAACGGCACCGGCAAGACCAAGCGCGTCGCCGTGTTCGCACAGGGCGCCAAGGCCGAGGAGGCGAAGGCCGCCGGCGCCGACCTGGTCGGCATGGACGACCTCGCCGCCGAGGTCAAGGCAGGCAACATCAACTTCGACGTGGTCATTGCTTCGCCCGACGCGATGCGCGTGGTCGGCCAGCTGGGCCAGATCCTCGGTCCGCGCGGCCTGATGCCGAACCCGAAGGTCGGCACGGTGACGCCGGACGTCGCCACCGCGGTGAAGAACGCGAAGGCGGGCCAGGTGCAGTTCCGCGTCGACAAGGCCGGGATCATCCACTCGACGATCGGCCGCCGTTCGTTCGAAGCCGACAAGCTGGTGGGCAATCTGGCCGCGCTGCTCGACGCGCTGACCAAGGCCAAGCCGGCGAGCAGCAAGGGCGTGTACCTGCGCAAGGTCGCGGTCAGTTCGACGATGGGCGTGGGCGTGCGTGTCGACGCCGCGAGCATCGCCGCGACGTCGGCGTCGCAGGGCTGAGACGTATTGGGGGCGTCGCGCGGGTCTGGCGCGGCGCCCGGGGTTTGGTGGGCTGCGGCGGCCGTCACCGGTTGCCGCGGGTCATCGAAGACCGCTGGTGGGGCTCTCGGGTCCCGTAATCGACGAGGCGGCCGCCGGCCGCCTCCGACGCCAGCGCAGATGGCGCACCCGCTGTAATGGACGAGGTCCGAGAGGACCGTGTTCGATGCAGAAGGTCGCTGATGTCCGGCGCCGAACCCCGCAGCTTGCGGGGCCAGGCATGAAGTGAGGAGCAGACCTTTGAGTCTCAATCGCAACGAGAAGGCGGCCGTGGTGACGGACGTGGCGGCACAGGTCGCCAAGTCGCAGTCGCTGGCGCTGGCCGAATACCGTGGCCTCACCGTGGAAAACCTCAACAAGCTGCGCGTCGACGCGCGCGCCAAGGGTGTCTACCTTCACGTGCTGAAGAACACCCTGGCGCGTCGCGCCGTCGCCGGCACGCCGTTCGAGGTGGCCCAGGAGAGCATGGTCGGCCCGCTGATCTACGGCTTTTCCGAGGACGCGGTCGCGGCGGCGAAAGTCATCGCGGACTTCGCCAAGACCAACGACAAACTGGTCATCAAGGCCGGCGTCTACGCGGGCAAGGCGCTCGACGTCGAGGGCGTGAAGGCCCTGGCGTCGATCCCCAGCCGCGAGGTGCTGCTGGCGCAGGTCGCGGGACTGCTGAAGTCGCCGATCCAGCGCATGGCCGGCGTGCTTGCCGCGCTGGCCGACAAGCGCGGTGCCGGCGCCGAGGCGCCGGCGGCCTGACGCCGCGGCGCCCATCCGATTCAACGTTCATTACTGCATCGAGGAACCCCAAATGGCATTCGACAAAGACGCTTTCCTGACCGCCCTGGACGGCATGTCCGTGATGGAACTCAATGACCTGGTCAAGGCCATCGAGGAGAAGTTCGGCGTGTCCGCCGCGGCGATGGCGGCCCCGGCCGCCGGTGGCGGCGGCGCGGCCGCCCCGGCCGCCGAAGAGAAGACCGAGTTCACGGTGATGCTGCTCGAGGCCGGTGCCAACAAGGTGTCGGTGATCAAGGCGGTGCGCGAACTCACCGGCCTGGGCTTGAAGGAAGCCAAGGACTTGGTCGACGGCGCGCCGAAGCCCGTCAAGGAAGGCATCGCCAAGGCCGATGCCGAGGCCGCCAAGAAGAAGCTGGAAGACGCCGGCGCCAAGGTGGAACTGAAGTAACTCGCAACGACAGCGGGTCGAGGCGCTGGCGCGCCTCGACCCAGCCAGGCGATTCCTGCAAGTGCCGCGTGCGGCGCTTGCAAGTGTTTCCTGATCCGACTGCAGGGAACGGGTTTGGTCGGACTGGGGTGCAAGGCCCCGGTTGTCCGCCAGCGACGGGTAGTGGCCCGTCACCAAGCCTCAGGTGCAACACCTGAGTTGCCAGTCGCCGACGAGTGCGCGCCGAGGCCAGGCGCGTGTTCTCGACACGGAGCATCCATGGCACAAGCAAACCCGATGAGCTACAGCTACACCGAGCGCAAGCGCATCCGCAAGAGCTTCGGCAAGCGCGAGAGCGTGCTCAGCGTCCCCTACCTGCTGACGATGCAGCGCGAGTCCTACGTCGCATTCCTGCAGAAGGACGTGCCACCGGCCAAACGCAGGCCCGAGGGGCTGCAGGCTGCATTCCTGTCCGCGTTCCCGATCGTCTCGCACAACGGGTACGTGGAGATGAAGTTCATCGAGTACAACATCGCCAAGCCGACGTTCGACGTGCGCGAGTGCCAGCAGCGGGGCCTGAC